>USJW01000038.1 GCA_900555045.1 uncultured Clostridium sp.
CATCGGAAATATTAACGCTTTTTTGACAAAATTATGGTCTGGGAAATTATGGGTCTTGCTCCAAAAACTGACACGCCAAAATAGGGAAAAGTATGGTAATATATTTTTGTAACAAATATGAAATACATTTGTAACAATTTTCACGACGGAAAGAGAGGACAAGACATGATGTTATCGATCCCTACAATGGCACTGGCAGCGGCGGTGGGCTCCGGCTGCCCGGTGAACCAGGCCAATATAAACCAGTACAGCCAGGCGCTTAACAATCCCGGCAGCCAGGTGTACATGCAGGCCCAGAACGGAGAGACGGATTTAAGCATACTGCTGGATCAGATGGGCGTCTCCTGCCCCGACGGCCTGTGTGACGGGCTGGACGGGAATTGCCCCAGCGGAAGCTGCAGCCTGGGCGGAAGCTGCAGCGTTGGCGCGGGCGGCGGCTTCTCTCAGGGAGCGAATTTCACCGTCCGCGGCGCGGGCGCCAGAGGCGGAAAGAGCTGCGGAAACCAGAATTTCGGAGGGTTTTACCGCTAACTATCCACCCCATGACCATAATCTCGAATTCATTTTCAAATACTCCTTTTGAGGGGAGGCGGCCAGCGCAGATTGCGGGGGACGCCTCCCCCTTTTGGCGAATTGGATGGGCGCCCACAGCCTGGTCCGCGGGCGGTTTCCCGGACGCTCCCTCGCATGGGAGAAAGGCCGGGGTAAAAAACAGAGAATTCTTGCCGAAATTCTTGCCGAATTCGCTTGACTCGCGGACCCCATCGCGGTATTCTTTGTGTTAGACTTTAAAGGGATCCCGGCCAAAATGGCCGGGCAATGTACCGCATGTATTTGCGGTATTTCCTGTTTTATGGAGGTAAGAGAATGAGTGATTTTGTGGTGCAGCAGGGGATTTATGTAGGGCGGATTGTGGCCGCGGCGATCTGCGGGGGATTTGTGGGCTACGAGCGGCAGAGCAAGAAAAAGACGGCGGGGCTTCGGACCCACGTGATCATCGCGGTGGCCGCCTCCATGATGATGATCATCTCCAAGTACGGGTTTGACGACGTGCTGGGGGAGTATGTGCGGCTGGACCCCTCCCGTATTGCGGCCGGGATCGTGACGGCCATCGGCTTCATCGGCTCCGGAATCATCTTCTTCCGCAACAACAACGTGAGCGGGATTACCACCTCGGCGGGCATCTGGGCCACCGTGGGCGTGGGCATGGCCATGGGAGCGGGGATGTATGTCCTGGGCGCGGTCTCCACAGCCATTGTGATGGTGTCGGAGGCGTTTCTGGGGAGAAAGGGAATTCTTTCCAAACGCGCGTGGGAGGAGCGGGAGCTGGAGGTGGAGTACGGCCACGGCGAGGAGGATGACTCCTATGAGAAGATCAAGCAGGCGCTGACCGGGGCCGGTTGCAGGATGGAGAACATCCGGCTCTCCAGGGAGGCCTCCGCCACGGTACTCACCACGTCCCTGCGGGCCCCGGAAAGCCTGGACGCGGCGGCTCTGGTGGCGGTGCTTCAAAAAATAGAGGGGGTCCGCCGGGTGTCCCTGTGAGCGGTCATATAACGGGCGTCTTTTCACGATATTTTAATTCGACTTTTTTCACCTGTCAGGTTACAATGGGCTGCATAGCCGGCCTCAATCCGGGAATATACTGGAGAGAGGCTTTAGATAAGGAGAAAAGAGATCGATGAATCGGAACGGAATCACGACGATATTAAAAGGAATGTGGATCGGAGGGACCATGACGGTGCCGGGGGTCAGCGGCGGCTCCATGGCGATGATTTTGGGAATTTACGACCGGCTGATCACCTCCGTCAGCTCGTTTTTTAAGCACCCGGCGGAGAGCTGCCGGTTTCTGGCGATGTTTGTGGGCGGCGCGGGGCTTGGAATGATCCTGTTTGCGCGGCTGATCAACACCCTCCTGGCGGGCCCCGCCGACATCCCGGTGCGCTTTTTCTTCCTGGGTGCGGTGGCGGGCGGCGTGCCCATGATCTACCGGGAGGCGGGGGTGCGAAAGCTGGACCTTAAGGCCATCGCCTACCCGGTGATGGGCATTGTGCTGGTGGTTCTCCTGGCCATGCTGCCCCAGGGCGTGTTCGGGCCCGGCGGGGGTATGGGGATTTTGTCCGCGCTTCTCCAGCTGCTCGGCGGTGTGATCATCGCCGTCGGCCTGGTGCTTCCCGGGATCAGCGTGTCCCAGATGCTTTACATGCTGGGGATCTACGAGGGGATCATGGAGAACATCGCGAAGCTCAACATTCTCCCGCTCATCCCCCTGGGCGTTGGGGTGGTCGGCGGAATCTTCCTGACCACAAAGGTGTTGGAGCGGCTTATGGAGCGCCATCCCCAGCCCACCTACCTGGTGATTCTCGGCTTTATGTTCGGCTCCCTGCCGGAGCTGTTCCCGGGGATTCCCGGCGGCGGCACGCTGGTCGCCAGCATCGCGATGGCGGCGGCGGGCTTTTTCGCCCTGTACGTGATGTCGCGGAAGGAGGCCGAAACCTGACGGTTTGACAGCTGCCTGGTCCTGCGGTATAATCCTGTTATTACACATGTAAGGGACGGGGAGGATCGCGCGATGAAAAGCTTACCGCAGATATCGGAGGCCGAGTACGAGGTGATGAAGGTAGTGTGGCGGCATGCGCCTATCAACACCAACGAGATAACGGAGCAGCTGATGAAGACCACGGCCTGGGGGGCCAAGACCATCCAGACTCTGATCAAGCGCCTGACCACAAAGGGGGCGCTGGCCTACGAAAAGCAGGGGCGGATGTACGTGTACACACCCCTGGTGAAGGAGAGCGAGTACGTGGACCAGAAGAGCGAGCGCTTTCTGGACCGGTATTACGACGGCCACATCAGCACCATGCTGTCCGCCTACATGGAGGGCGGGCGGCTGAGCGAGGAGGAGTTAAACTCCCTGCGGGCCCTGTTGGCTGAGGCGCCTGGGGAGCGGGAGGACTGATATGGCAGCGTTCACGGGTATGGCGGAGTTTTGCGTGCGCTTTCTGGCGTGCAACCTGGTCATCGCCGTCATGACCGCCTTATTTCTGGCGGCGAAGCGGCTCCTCCTTCGGGTGCTGTCCGGCCGCATGCAATACAATCTTTGGCTGGTGTTTCTGGCGCTTTTGGCGGTCCCGTTTCTGCCGGTGGGCGGCGCGGTGCGTTTCCCGGGTTTTGCGGCAAACAGCGCGGGGAAACTCTCTTCCGCCGCGTTCCGGGCGGCTGCCGGGACAGAGGCGCAGCGGACGGCGGACTGGCTGCACGATTTTTATGAGGCGGCGGGATCCGGCGCTTCGGCTCTCGCGGGGCGGGTTCTGACCGCGCTGTGGCTTCTCGGGATGGCGGCCGGGCTGGCGCTCACTGCGAGCTCCCTGCTGCGCCTTTTGCGGCTTAAGCGGTCCGCCCTTCCCCTCCAGAGCGACCAGGTGAGGCGGATTTATGAGCGCTGCCTCAGGGAGACGGGGATCCGGCGCGAAATTCCAATCTACAGCACCGCCTTTTTGGCCTCCCCCGTGATCGCGGGGTGCTTTAGACCGCGGATCTACCTTCCGATCCGCCTGATCTCGGACTTTCACGGGGAGCGCCTGCGCTACATGCTGTTGCATGAGCTGGAGCACTACCGCCACAGGGACACGCTTGTGGGCGGTCTCATGCACCTGGCGGGCATCGTCTACTGGTTCAATCCTCTTGTGCGGCGCGCGCTGCGGGAGATGGTGGACGACCGGGAGGTGGCCTGCGACGCAGCGGTCCTTCGGAGGCTGAGCGCGGGGGAGTACCGGGCTTATGGCATGACATTGATCGATCTTGCGGAGAGCGTGTCGAGAAATCCGGTGCCTCTGGCTGCCGGAATCGGCGGGAGCATGCGGCAGATGAAGCGCCGAATCCGGAGCATCGCCTCCTACCGGCCGTTCACCCCGGACAGGAGGAGAAGAGGGCTGGCTGCCTGCGCGGCCGTTGCCATGCTCCTCGTAAGCTTCGCACCGCCCCTGGCGATTTTTGCGGCGGATACGGACCGCTACCGGTGGGAGGCGCCGGAGAATTTGGCGGTTCGGGAGGAACTCGGCAGCCATTTTGACGGCAGTCCGGGCTGCTTCGTGCTCTATGACCGGGAGGCGGACGCATGGACGGTGTGCGGCCTGGAACGGGCCTCGGTGAGGGTCTCGCCGAACTCCACCTACAAGATCTATGACGCGCTTTTGGGGCTTGAGAGCGGGGTGATCGGGCCGGGGCGGTCGCAGATGGCGTGGGATGGGACCAACTATTCCATAGACGCCTGGAATGCCGGTCAGGATCTGAACTCGGCCATGAAAAACTCCGTCAACTGGTATTTCCAGTCCATCGACCGGCAGGCGGGGGAGGAAAAAGTCCGGGAGTTTGTGGACCGGATCGGCTACGGCAACCGGGATCTCTCGGGGGAGTTTCCCAGCTACTGGATGGAATCCAGCTTAAAGATCTCGCCGGTGGAGCAGGTGGAGCTTTTGCAGAAATTTGATCAAAACCGGTTTGGTCTGCCCGGGGAGCAGGTGCAGGCCGTGAAGAACGCCCTCCTTCTGGAGTCCGCAGGCGGGGCGCGCCTCTACGGAAAGACCGGCACCGGCCAGGTCGGGAGCGGGGACCGAAACGGCTGGTTCGTGGGATATGTGGAGAAGCCGGGGAACACCTGCTATTTTGCAGCGTATATTTGCGGCGGCGGGGACACCGGGGGAACGCGGGCGGCCGGGGCTGCTATGGGGATTTTGGCGGATCTGGGAGTTTGGAATTAGCCTGGCAAATTAGTCGGGCAACAAAAATCCCATTGACATACATATCTTACGGTTGTAAGATATAAAAATAACTGCGGGGTGCCTCTCGCGCCGCCGCAGTTTCCTTTTTGAATATAGTCTTACAAATGTAATAATATAAATGGAGGGATCGAATATGCGCAGAAAACACCGTCGGGGGAGAAGCAGGGGGCGTGCAAGACGGGCTGGCCGGGTGCTCCTCTGGACCGTACCGGTTCTGGCCGCCGCCGGGATCGGGCTCTTCGGGTACGCCGGGGTCCATTGGTACCGCACGTACACCGCCCAAAAGGAGGCAGAGCAGCCGATGACGCCCGAGGAGGAGCTTTTAGCCTACATGGGCTGCATCGAATCGGGGGAGTATGAGCGGATGTATGGGATGCTGAGCGGGGAGAGCAGGCAGTCCGTGTCCCTGGAAGCGTTCACGGAGCGCAACCGGAAAATCTACGAGGGCATCGGCGCCTCGGACATTCAGGTTCAGGTCGCAGAGGTCCGGGAGAATGACGGCCGCGGGGTGACGGTGTACTATAATACCAGCATGGACACCCTGGCGGGTCACGTGGAATTTCTCAACCAGGCCGACTTTTTGGGCACCAGCGAGGGGGAGAAGGGGCCGGTCTCCTACAGCCTGATCTGGAACGACAGCCTGATCTTCCCGGAGCTGACCGCCTACGACAAGGTGCGGGTGGTGCGGGAGAGCGCCGCCCGCGGGGAGATATTGGACCGGAACGGCGTGCTCTTGGCCGGAAAGGGAGTGGCCTCGTCGGTGGGCCTCGTGCCGGGAAAGATGGAGATTGCGCCCGGGACTAAGGAGGCGTCCCCCTCGGATTCTTTAGCCGAAAGCGCCTCCCCCTCCATCCAAAAGCTTGCCACCCTTCTTCACGTATCCCCGGAGAGCATCGGGAAAAAGCTGTCCGCCGGCTGGGTGAAGGAGGACTCCTTCGTGCCCATAAAGACCATCGAGAAGCTGACGGACCTGGAGCAGCTGGCGGACCCGGTGACGGAGGAGACGCAGCAAAAAATCGCCCTGAGGGATGCGCTGCTTGCGATCCCCGGCGTGATGATCTCGGACACGGAGGTGCGGGACTATCCCCTGGGCAGCGCGGCCGCCCACCTGGTGGGCTACATCCAGCAGGTGACGGCGGAGGACCTTGAGAAGCACCCGGGTGAGGGCTACCGGTCGGGCAGCGTCATCGGGCGCAGCGGCATGGAGCTGCTCTACGAGAAGGAGCTAAAGGGCCAGGACGGCTGCAGGATATTGATCGCGGACGAGGACGGGCGGGAGAAGTACACCCTGGCCCAGATTCCCAAGAAGGACGGACAGACCATCCGCCTCACCATCGACGCGGCGCTTCAGCGCTCGATCTACGCCTCCTACGCGGAGGACAAGAGCTGCTCCGTGGCCATGAACCCCTACACCGGGGAGGTGCTGGCCCTGGTCAGCACGCCCTCCTTCGACAGCCGGGATTTCATCTACGGCATGTCCCAGGAGCTCTGGGACAGCCTAAACCAGGACGAGCGGATGCCGCTCTACAACCGGTTCCGCCAAAAGCTGTGCCCCGGCTCCTCCTTCAAGCCGGTGACCGCCGCTATCGGCCTAAAGACCGGGGCCATCGACCCGGATATGGATTACGGCGACGAGGGGCTCTCGTGGCAGAAGGACAAGGGGTGGGGGAATTACTATGTGACCACCCTGCATGAGACCGCGCCGGCAAACTTAAAAAATGCGCTGGTCCTGTCCGACAACATCTACTTTGCCAAGGCGGCGCTGCGCATCGGCGCCGACCGCCTGGCCAATGAGCTGGACCTGCTGGGCTTTAACAGCCAGCTGCCATTTGAGATCTCGGTGGCGAAATCCCAGTACTCCAACGGCGAGCAGATCGGCTCGGAGATCCAGCTGGCGGACAGCGGCTACGGCCAAGGCCAGGTGCTAGTGAACCCGATCCACCTGGCGGCTCTCTACACGGGCTTTTTAAACGGCGGGGATGTGATAAAGCCCTATCTGCTCTACCGCGAGGAGGCGAGCCCTGAGGTGTGGCTGAGCGGGGCCTACACGCCGGAGGCGGCGCGGCTCGTGGAGGAGGGGCTTGAGGAAGTGGTCCGCTCGCCCCACGGGACCGGCCGCCGGGCGAACCGGGAGGACGTGGTGCTGGCGGGAAAGACGGGGACCGCGGAGATCAAGCTGACCAAGGACGACTTAAACGGTACGGAGCTTGGCTGGTTCTGCGTGGCCACCGCCCAAAAAGAAGCGGCCTCCCCCATCCTCCTTGTGACCATGGTGGAGGATGTGAAAGGCCGCGGCGGAAGCGGGTATGTGGTGGACCACGCGGCTGCGCTGCTAGACGGCTATTTCAGACAAAATCGATAGAGGGGGCGCGGCTTGGCGCGGCGCGCTACAGCGTCCGCGGATCCCCCCAGAAGAACAGGGCCACGGTGCCTGGACCGGTGTGGGAGCCGATCACGGTTCCGATGTCGTTTATCATCACAGGACCGTTTAAGCAGGGGAAGGTCTGCTCCACAAGGGTAGCGACCTCCCTTGCGTCCTCCAGGCTTGCAGAGTGGGACAGGAAGCACTTGCCGCTGTATTCGGTGCCGTCCAGGGCGTGCTCCTTCATCCGCTCCACGACCTCGCGGATTACCTTCTTCTTCCCGCGGATTTTTTCTCTGGGGATCAGCTTCCCCTCACAGTTTACGTTCATCAGCGGACAGATATTGAGCATGCCGCCGAAGAACGCGGCGGAGGCGGAGATGCGCCCGCCGCGCCGCAGGTGGCTTAGGTCCGAGGTGAAAAACCAGTGGTGCAGGTGGAGCCGGTACACGTCCAGCCACCGGCAGAGTTCGTCGTAGCTGTACCCGCTCATCATCTTTTCCCAGGCGGTGTCCACCAAAAGTCCGTACCCCGAGGAGGCGGCCAGGGAGTCCACCACCGTGATCCTGCGGTCCGGGTAGCGCTCCGCCAGCTCATCCCGCGCGATCTGCGCGGAGTTGATCGTGCCGGAGATTCCGGAGGACAGCGTTAAGTGGATGATGTCCTTTCCCTCCCGCAGGATCGGTTCGAACATGGCCTCGTACTGCTCTGCGTTTACCTGCGAGGTGACGGGCATGGAGCCATCTTTTATATGTTGATAAAAGTCTTCGATGGTGATGGATTTTCCCAGGTCATCGTCGTATTCCCGGCCGTCCATGGTGAAATGGAAGCAGGCGTAGGGGATCTGTTTTTCTGTAAAATAGGATTCCGGCATGTCTGCGGTGGAGCAACAAGTGATCACATAGTCGCGCATTCGGCAATTCCCCCCTTTTCTGTAAGCTCAATTTCTTTCTGGTTTGAATGCAGTATAACACGCTCCGGGGGAGCGTGTCAAATGGCGCCAGAGGCCGTATAAAGATCTTATAAAGACTCCATAAAGAGGTTACAAATAAAATAATCTATGCTATAATCAGCAAAAGGGCAGGCCCTGGGCCTGTCCACTAGGCGTGTTCGGACGTCCGCGGGGAGGTCCGAACACTGTATAAATATGGAAAGGAATGCCAATCATATGTATAAATGTTGTATATTTGACTTAGACGGCACGCTGGTGAATTCTATCTATGCCATAATGGAGTCCGTGAATCAGACCCTAGAGTCCTTTGGCTTTGGCCCCATCGATGAGGAGGAGGCCAAGCGCTTTGTGGGGGACGGCTACAAGAAGCTGATGGAGCGCGCCCTCATCGCCCGCGGGGACACAGAGCTTGTGCACTACGAGGAATCCCTCGTGCGCTACCAGCAGTATTTTAAGGGCTGCTGCATGTACCGGGTGGAGCCCTACGAGGGGATCCCGGAGCTGTTAGACTTTTTAAAGTCCCACGGGATAAAGATCGCCGTGCTCTCCAACAAGCCCCACGCCAGGGCGCTTGACAACGTGGAGGGAGTCTTCGGAAAAGACTGCTTTGACCTGGTAAACGGCGAGCGGGAGAGCGATGGAATCCGCCGCAAGCCGGCCCCGGACGGCGTGTTTCTGTGCGCCAGGGAGTTGGGCGTCTCCATGGAGGAGTGCCTGTACCTGGGGGACACCAACACAGATATGAAGACGGGCCTGGCCGCGGGAGCGGACACGGTGGGCGTCACCTGGGGCTTTCGCGACCGGGCGGAGCTGGAGGCGTTCCACCCGGCCTATATCGCGGACCATCCCCTTGAGGTGGTCCAGATTGTAAAGGACGTGAATGGAATTGCGCAATAAGATGAGACGGGCGGCAGAGCTTCTGGCTCTGCTTTTCCTGGCGGCGGCGATGGTCACCGGCTGCTTTCGGACTCCGGAGAAGACGGAGGACGGGAGATTAAAGGTGGTCACCACCCTGTTTCCATACTATGATTTTGTCCGCCAGGTGGCGGGGGACCGGGTGAATCTGACCCTGGTGGTGCCCGCCGGGATGGACAGCCACTCCTTCGAGCCCACCCCCGCGGACATGATCACCATCCAGGGGGCGGACGTGCTCATCTGCAACGGCGGTGAGATGGAGCAGTGGCTCACACAGGTGCTGGACTCCATCGACACCTCCCACATGAAGATTGTCACCATGATGGACTACGTGGACGCGGTGGAGGAGGAGCACGTGGAGGGCATGGAGGACGCCGACCACGACCATAACCACGGGGATGACGACGACGGTCACGAGATGGAGATCGAGTACGACGAGCACATCTGGACCTCCCCGGTCAACGCCATGGCGATCGTGAAGATTATAGGAAACACCCTAAAGGAGGCCCTGCCCCAGGAGGCGGACCGCTTTGACGCCAACGAGAAGGCGTATCTTGGGGAGCTTAAACAGCTGGACCAGGATTTCCGGCAGGTGGTGGCAAACGGCAAGCGGCACATGATCATCGTGGCCGACAAGTTTCCCTTCCGCTACTTCGCGGACGAGTACGGCCTGTCCTACCGGGCGGCCTTCTCCGGCTGCAGCGCGGACACGGAGCCCAGCGCCCAGACCATCGCCTACCTGATCGACAAGGTGAAGGAGGACCACATCCCGGCGGTCTACTATCTGGAGCTCTCCAGCCACAGCACTGCCCGGGTGATCGGGGAGGAGACGGGGGCCAAGCCGCTGTTGCTGCACTCCTGCCACAACGTGACCCGCAGGGAGTTTGACCAGGGCGTCACCTACCTGCAGCTGATGCGCCGGAATGTGGAGAGCCTGCGCGAGGGGCTGGACTGAATGCAGAATACGATAACGAGGTAATGGAATGACACCATTGATAACATGTGAACATGTGGATTTCGGATATGACAACCAGGACGCCGTGGTGGACGTGAACATGGAAGTGGACGCGGGCGACTACCTGTGCATCGTGGGGGAGAACGGTTCCGGAAAGAGCACCCTGATGAAGGGGCTTTTGGGGCTCTTAAAGCCCACGGCCGGGCGCCTCACCGTGGCGGAGGAGTTAAAGCGGACGGGGATCGGCTACCTTCCCCAGCAGACAGCGGCCCAGAAGGACTTCCCGGCGACGGTCTGGGAGGTAGTGCTGAGCGGGGCCTTAAGCCGCGCGGGCAGACTTCCCTTCTACTCTAAGGAAGAGAAGGCCCTGGCGGAGAAAAATATGGAAAAGCTGGGCATCACGCCCTTAAAGAAGCACTGCTACAGGGAGCTCTCCGGCGGACAGCAGCAGCGGGTCTTAATCGCCCGGGCGCTGTGCGCCACCAGCCGCCTGCTGATCTTAGATGAGCCCATCACCGGGCTGGACCCGGCCGCCATCCAGGACTTTTACCGGATGATCCGGCGGCTGAACCGGGAGGACGGGGTGGCGATCCTGATGGTCTCCCACGACTTAAGAAACGCCGTGGAGGAGGCCAACAAGATCCTGCACCTGCAAAAACAGGTGCTGTTTTACGGCCCGGCCCACGACTACATGAACAGCCAGGCGGCGGGCCACTTCTTCCACGAGAAGGAGCAGGGAAAATGCAAGCCCACGGCCGGCTGCCACGCGGTCCATCTGCAGGCTGACCCGGAGACGCTTGTGGAGCTGCACAGGGGCCATGAGAGCTTAAAGCTTAAGAGTCAGGCCGCAGAGGCGGAGAAAGGAGGGTGCTGCCATGAGTGTGATCACTGAGATGCTCTCCTACCCCTTCCTGGTGCGCGCCCTGGTGGGAGGCCTGATGGTGTCCCTCTGCGCCTCCCTTCTGGGGGTCAGCCTGGTGCTTAAGCGCTACTCCATGATCGGCGACGGCTTAAGCCATGTCTCCTTCGGCGCCCTGTCCATCGCCCTGGCCCTGGGCTGGTCGCCCCTTAAGGTGTCCATCCCGGTGGTGGTCCTGGCGGCCTTCTTCCTGCTTCGGATCACGGAGAACGGCCAGGTGAAGAGCGACGCGGCCATCGCCATGATCTCGGCCAGCGCCCTGGCCATCGGCATCATCGTCACGTCCATGACCACGGGGATGACCACGGACGTGAGCAGCTATATGTTCGGAAGCATCCTGGCCATGAGCCGGGAGGACGTGATTTTCTCGGTCATCTTATCCATCGTGGTGCTGGCGCTCTACGGCCTCTGCTACCACAAGATATTTGCCGTGACCTTCGACGAGAGTTTCGCCAAGGCCACCGGCGTGAAGGTGGGGACCTACAACGTGGTGATCGCGGTTCTGACGGCTGTGACCATCGTGTTAGGCATGCGGATGATGGGTGCGATGCTGATCTCCAGCCTGATCATCTTCCCGCCGCTGACCTCCATGCGGGTCTTCAAGAGCTTTCGCAGCGTGACGCTCTCCAGCGCGGCGCTGTCGCTCATCTGCTTTGTGATCGGCATGGTGGCCTCCTACCAGCTGTCCACCCCCGCGGGGGCCAGCGTGGTGGTGGTGAACCTGCTGGCGTTTCTGCTGTTCGGCGCCTGGCAGTCGCTGGGGCGTCTGAAGAGCTGAGGGGATTTGTGTATACAAAATTTTAGTGATAGGCGAGGATAAGAACATGGAACAAGGGACAAGCGGCCGTAAGAAGAGGAATAAGCTGAGCAAATGCATCTCCCAGACTCAGTTTATCGCATACGGTTTCTTTATTATAATCATGACGGGGACGCTGCTCCTCATGCTGCCAATCGCCAGCCGGGACGGGCAGTCGGAGCCGTTTTTAAACTGCCTGTTCACAGCCACCAGCGCCACCTGCGTGACCGGGCTGGTGGTGGTGGACACCTGGACCCAGTGGAGCCTGTTCGGCCAGGTGATGATCCTGATCATGATCCAGCTGGGCGGACTGGGCTTCATCAGCATCGGAATCTTTCTGGCCATCATCCTGCGGCGCAAGATCGGCCTCAAGGAGCGGGGGCTCATGCAGGAGAGCGTCAACACCCTGCAGATCGGCGGCATGGTGCGGCTGACCAAGCGGATTATCAAGGGGGCCGCGTTCTTCGAGAGCGTGGGGGCCATCCTTCTGTCCATCCGCTTCATCCCCCAGTTCGGCCTCTTAAAGGGGATCTGGTACGGAATCTTCCACTCCATCTCCGCCTTCTGCAACGCGGGCTTTGACCTGATGGGGCACAGCGAGAAGTACATTTCCCTGTGTAACTACGTGGGCGACTGGCTGGTGAATTTAACCATCGTATCCCTGATCGTGATCGGCGGCATCGGCTTTATCGTCTGGGACGACTTATATCAGAAGCGGTGGGATATCCGCCACTACATGCTCCACACCAAGATCGTGCTGGTGACCACAGCCCTTCTAATCACGGTCAGCATGGTGCTGTTCTACATGATGGAGCGCCACAACATCCTGGTGGGGATGACCGGGTCCGAGAAATTCCTGGCCTGCCTGTTCAGCGCGGTGACGCCCAGGACGGCCGGCTTCAACACGGTGGACACCGGGGCGCTGACCGACGGGAGCAAGTTTTTGACCGCGGTGCTCATGTTCATCGGCGGCAGCCCCGGCTCCACGGCCGGCGGAATCAAGACCACCACGCTGATGGTGCTGCTGTTCTACGTGGTGTCCAATGTCCGCCAGACCTACGGCGTGGAGGTGTTCGGGCGAAGGCTGAACGACGACGCAATCCGCCAGTCCGCCTGCATCCTGACCATCAACCTGTGTCTGACCATCGTGGCCAGCATCCTGATCATGGCGGCCCAGAACCTGCCCATGTCGGCCATCCTGTTTGAGACCTGCTCGGCCATGGGCACCAGCGGTATGAGCACCGGCGTCACCAGGAGCCTAAACACGTTCTCGCAGATGATGATCATCATGCTGATGTACTGCGGGCGGATCGGAAGCCTTTCCTTTGCCCTGGCCTTCACCAGGACCAAGCCCAAGGCCCATGTGCAGCTGCCGACGGAGCGGATTACCATCGGATAAAGAAATTGCGGAAAGCTTACTTGAAAGGGAGAAATAAATATGAAATCGATATTAGTGATCGGAATCGGCCGCTTCGGCCAACATCTGTGCGAGAACCTGGGAAAGCTGGACAACCAGATTATGGCGGTGGACATGTCGGAGGAGCGCCTGGAGCCGGTGCTCCCCTATGTGGTCAGCGCCAAGATCGGCGACTGCACCAACGAGATGGTGCTAAAGAGCCTGGGCGTGGACAATTTCGACATCTGCTTCATCTGTATTGGAAATAACTTCCAGAACAGCCTGGAGGTGACCAGCATGATCAAGGAGATGGGCGCCAGGTACGTGGTCAGCAAGGCCAACCGGGATATCCACGCAAGGCTGCTGTTAAAGAACGGCGCGGACGAGGTGGTGTACCCGGACCGTGACGTGGCGGAGAAGGCGGCGGTGCGCTACAGCGCAAACCAGGTGTTCGACTACACGGAGCTCTCCGCAGGGATTTCCATCTACGAGATCCTGCCGCTGCAGGCCTGGGTGGGCAAGTCCATCAAGGATTTAAACATCCGGCGGGTGTACGGCATCTCCATCATCGGCGTGAAGCACCCCGAGGGGCAGATGATGATGCTGCCCGGCGCGGATTATGTGATCGAGAAGGACGTGCATATGATGGTGCTGGGAAAACAGGAGGATGCGGAGAAGATTCTCAAGCAGTTGAAGTAAAAAGGTTGAAGTAAAAAGGCGGGCGGCCGCTTGACTTTGCGCGCCGGTTGTGCCAAAATAATCAATTGACAGGTAGAAACAGGAAGGCTGCTTTTTTGTGCGTTTTTGCGCGCGTTTAAGCCGGCCGCAAGGATAGAGAAAGAAGGAAGAGTTGTCATGACAAAAATTGATATTATTTCCGGTTTCCTGGGAGCCGGAAAGACCACATTTATCAAAAAGCTGCTGGAGGAGGCGATCTCCGGCGAGCAGGTGGTCCTGATTGAGAACGAGTTCGGGGAGATCGGAATCGACGGCGGATTCTTAAAGGACGCGGGGATCGAGATCCGAGAGATGAACTCCGGCTGCATCTGCTGCTCCCTGGTGGGCGACTTCGGAAAGTCTCTGGAGGAGGTTCTCACCAAGTACAAGCCCGACCGCATCATCATCGAGCCCTCCGGCGTCGGCAAGCTGTCCGACGTGATGAAGGCCGTGATCGACGTGTCCGCGGACATGGACGTGGAGCTCAACAGCGCCGTGACCATCGTGGACGCCAACAAGTGCAAGATGTACATGAAGAACTTCGGTGAGTTCTTCAACAACCAGATTGAGAACGCGGGCACCATCGTGCTCAGCCGCACGGACATCGCCGACACCGGCAAGATCCAGGCGGACGTAGACATGATCCGCGGGAAGAACCCCAAGGCCGTGATCGTAACCACCCCGGCGGGCCGCCTGGACGGAGCGCAGCTGCTCGAGATCATCGAGAAGCGCGACACCATGCTGGACGACATGCTGGAGGAGGTCCGCCGCAGCAGACATGCGGAGGACGAGGAGGAGTGCTGCGGGCATGATCATGGGCATGAGCACCACGACCATGATCACTGCCATGAGGGGCATGATCATGACCACGATCACGAGGGCCACGACCATGACCACGATCACGAGGGCCACGACCATGACCACTGCCACGAAGATCATGATCACGATCACGACCATGAAGGCCACGACCATGACCACTGCCATGAAGGCCACGACCATGATCACGAGGGCCACGACCATGACCACTGCCACGAAGGCCATGATCATGACCACGAGCACGAGGGCCACGATCATGACCACTGCCACGAGGGCCATGACCACGATCACCACCACCATCACCACCATGCCGACGAGGTGTTCACCAGCTGGGGCATGGAGACGATTGTGCCGGTGACGCGGGATCAGCTGGAGGATGTGCTTAAGCGCCTGGCGGACACCAAGGAGTTCGGCGACGTGCTGCGGGCCAAGGGTATGCTGCCCACGGAGAACCCGGGCGAGTGGCTGTACTTTGACCTGGTTCCCCAGCAGTATGAGATCCGCGATGGCAGACCGGACTACACCGGCAAGGTGTGCGTGATCGGTGCGAACCTGAATGAGGAAGCGCTGAACCTGGTTTTCGGAAGAGGTTGATGTCATGGGTTACGAGATTGAAGACGATGTGATGCCGCTGTTTCTCATCAACGGCTTTCTGGAGGCTGGAAAAACCCAGTTTCTGGATTTCACCATGCAGCAGGATTACTTTAAGACCGACGGAAAGACCCTGCTGATCGTGTGCGAAGAGGGAGACACGGAGTACGACGAGAAGAAGTTAAAGAAGAACCGCACCGCGGTGGTCTACGTGGACAGCTTTGAGAAGCTGACGCCCCAGTATCTGGACGAGCTGGAAGTGATCTACCGCCCGGAGCGGGTTTTGATGGAATGGAACGGCATGTGGAACCAGGACGAGTTAAAGCTGCCGGACGACTGGACGATCTATCAGCAGATCACCATCATCGACGGTTCCACCTTTGAGCTGTATGTCCAGAATATGAAGCCGCTGCTGGGCGCCATGCTGCGCGGCTCCGAGTTAGTGATCATGAACCGCTGCGACGGGCTTCCCGACGACAAGCTGACCAGCTACCGCAGAACCATCCGCGCCATGAGCCGTGACAGCGAGATTGTGCTGGAGGACAAGGACGGGGAGATCGAGCAGGCCACCCTGGAGGAGGACCTGCCCTACGACCTCAGCGCGGAGGTGGTTGAGATCAAGCCCGAGGACTACGGTATCTGGTACATCGACTGCATGGACCAGCCGGAGCGCTACAAGGGGAAGACGGTGGAGTTCACCGCCATGGTGTTAAAATCCCCCAAATTCCCCAAGGGACAGTTTGTGCCGGGCCGTATGGCCATGACCTGCTGTGAGGCGGACATGACGTTTTTGGGATTTATGTGCAAGTGGCCCGGGGCGGAGCAGTACCGGACCAAGCAATGGGTAAAAGTACGCGCCGAGGTAGGCGTGGAATATCAGAAGGACTATCACGGGGAGGGCCCGGTTCTCTACGCCAAGAGCGTGGAACCCGCCCAGGAGATCAAGGACGTCGTGCAGTTCTGATAAAGACGGCATCACCAGGAACGGTGATGCCGTTTTTGCCGAGAGACAGTGGGAATTTTTTACTATTGCAAATAAAGGGGACAGGGGTAGGCGCATATGAGATCCAAGGTCGAGAAGCTGAGAGAAGAGAAGGGACGGTTGGACCAGCTGGAGCAGCGGGACTGGCTGACCGGTCAGTACAACCGCGTGGCCACAGAGAGGCTGGTGAACCGGCTGATCGAGGAGCGGGGCTGCGGCGTGATGCTGGTTCTGGACGTGGACCATCTGCGAAAGATCAACGGCCGCCACGGCCACATTGTGGGGGATCATGTGCTGAGAGCCGTGGCGGGCGTGCTGGATTCCATGGTGTTCAGGCACGACGTGGTGGGGCGCATCGACGGGGACATGTTTGTGGTCTTCATGCCCGTGGATCAGGAGGAGCGCTTTTTGCAGGAGCGCTGCCGCCAGATCCGGGAGCGGCTTAAGGAGATCCGGCTGCCGGGCGATCTCTCCTTGAGCGTGTCGCTAAACGCCGGCGGAGCGGTTTGGCGGAGCGGGGACGACTACAACAGCATGTTTGAGCGGGCAAAGGAGCAGCTCTCAAGCGAAAAGCCGATCGGCCCCGCCAGGGAGAGATCCGCCGGGAGCGGCGCGCGAAAGGGGAATTTCATGGTCGATTTGCGGCAGGTGAGGGGAGAGCTGGCCGAGCAGACCATGATCCCCGGCGCATACTGCCAGGACTACGAGACCTTCAAGAATATTTACCGGTTCGTGGAGCGGCGCCTTCGCCGCGCGAAGATCAGCTCCTACATCCTGCTTCTGACACTGACCGACGGAAACGGCGACTTCCCGCCGTTAGAGAAGCGGGAGCGCCAGATGGCCACGCTTCGGGAGCTGATTCAGAACTCCCTCCGCTCCGGGGACGTGTTCACCCAGTACAGCAGCTGCCAGTACCTGGTGATGGTGGCCGACGCCTCCGCCGAGAACGTGGAGATGATCGCCTCGCGCATCCGGGAGGCATTTTACCGGATCATCGACAACGGCACCGGCCAGGTTCTACTTCACCACTGCTACCCCATGTGGCCCGCCGGAAGACCCGCCAGAGATCCCGGCGCAGGCCGGGATGAGGACGGCGTGGATCCCGGAAATGCGCTTGGAAATGTTTCTGGTGAGTTCAAATAATAAAAGAAGTTCCGGTCTCGGGAAAAATGGAGCCGGAACTTTTTTTTACCGCAGCGAATCCAACAGCTTCTGCGTATCCCAGAGCGCCTGCTCCGGCTGCTTCCCTCCGCGGATCGTCTCGATCAATTGCGTTCCCAGCAGGTACTCGAAGTCGCGCTGGTTGTAGTTCACATCCACCAGGGACATGATGGGCTTGCGGATTCCCAGGCGGATGTTCTCGTCCATCTTTTCCAGCCAGGGGTAGGTGTCCAGCACCTCCCGCTGCTCATACACACAGCGGCAGGCGGAGCCGCCGCCCATCATCACCAGCTCGGCGGCGATCTCCTCGCCGGTCGCCCATTTGACGAATTCACAGGCGGCCTTCGGGTTGCGGGAGTGGATCCCCACGCCCAGCGATCCGCCGGCCAACAGAGGCTTCTTCCCGGGAATCGGGGCGAAGCCTATTTTTTCGCCCGCGTTTGTCTCCGAGGCGGTGACAAAGCGGGAGGCGTGGTTGACGTAGAGGATGGCGGTGGCCTGATCCCCGCGGGTGAAGTTGTCCGCGATGTCGTTCCAGCTGTGCACCAGCTCGGGGCTCGCGTAGGCGGCCATGGCCATGTAGCCCTTAAGCGCCCGCAGTGCGGCGGGGGTGGTGAGGTCCAGGCAGCCGTTCTTGCTGTAGGACAATCCCCCCTCGGCCAGGAGCCGCGGCAGGTAGTCGCTGGCCGCGGAGGTGGGGTTCCCGAGGGAGATGCTGGCCCCGTAGCGGGTGGGCGACTCTGCGCGGAAGGAGCGGGTGAAGAACCGGCAGACCGCGTCCAGCTCTACGTAGGTCTCCGGCACCTTCAGCACCTTCCCGGTGGCCTCGTAGAAGGCCCGCTGCTGCCCGCAGTCCTCAAAGAGGTCCTTTCGGTAGAAGAGCATCTGTACGCTCACGTCGAAGGGGAGCGCGTAGAGCTTCCCGCCGAACAGGGAAAAGTCGTCCTGAAGATTTGGAAGAAACTGGGAGAACCGGCTGGCACAGCTCACATCCAGCTCCGCCAGGTTGTAAAAGAGCCTGGGGGCCAGGTAGGAGAGGCTGGAGGGATCTAAGCGGATGATGTCCCAGGGCTCATGCGCCTCAGACAGGATGTGCTCGAACACGGTGGACAGCGGGTAGGTCTCAATCTCCACCGGGATGCCGTACTGGCGTTCAAACCGGGGAATCAAGTATTTGAGCGCTGTCATGGCCGGGGTTCGGTGGGCGATCATGCGCAGGGGCTGCTTGTGGATCACAGCGGCCGCCGCCATCGGCCGGACGCAGCCGGACACCGGAAACACCCGCGTCGCAAGGGGGGCTGTCCCCTCGATCTGCCCGATTAAGGCCTCCGCCGCCTCATGTCCCAGGCCGCGGTAATTGAGCGCCAGATGATAGTAGCGGCTGTCCATGGTGGGGCGCAGCGGCGACAGGGAGAGAATCTTCGGGATCCTTAAGCTGCAGGTGGAAAAAACGTGGTAGACCCGGTCCGCCAACGCCTCGCCGGTGGCGATCACCCAGGGAACCTGCGGCTTTTGCGCTAACAGCTGGTAGACCGCCGAGGCGCCCGCGCCGTTGCCGTTGGAAAACAGGTCCGGCGTACGCTCTGCGCACTCCGCCAGGCGGTCGCAGAAGGCCTGCTGATCCGGGTAGTAGGATTCACCGGTCACGCAGCAGAATTCCTCCTCGCCCACCAGATCGGCCGCAAGCTTTGCCGCCTGGTCCATGTCGAAGGCGTAGTAGACAAACCCGCTGCTCCTGGGCTTTCGCTCCAGAAACAGCAGCGGGATTTTTCGCGCCAGGGCGGGCTGGTACTCCTTCTTCTCGGTCTTCAGGCAGGAGACCGTGAGGATGGCGCTGGCTTTGATGGCCAGAGCCTCGCCGATGGCCCGGCGCTCTAAGGGCGGGAGATCGTCCGTCAAAAACAGGCGAACGCTGTAGCCGTGCCGTTCCGCGCTCCGCAAAATCCCGGTGTAGAGATCCGCGTAGCCCGGTGTGGACACGGAGGGCAGAAGCAGCGCCAGGGTTTTGGTGGTTCCCCTGCGCAGCAGGCTGGCTTTCTCGTCGATGGCGTAGCCCATGGCCACCGCCGTCTCCTCCACCAACTTAATCTTCTCGTAGCTGACATTTCCACGTTTGTTGAGCACATTGGACACGGTGCCGTGGGACACACCGGCCGCTTTCGCTATATCTTTTATGGTTGGCATACAGAACCTTCTTTATCAAATAATGGGGTGCATTTTGGAACGTTATAATTTCGTGAACATTACATGTTTATTGTAAGGTATTTCCTCATAAAAGTCAATTAATCATAAAAGTGTTTGAAAAAGCACTGTTTTTGTGGAAAAAGCAAAAATATTCTGAAAATCAATTGACACGTTCCAACTAAACTGATATGATGGGATTACAAGGGTTAAGAGAAAATTAACAGGGGGTGCACAATGGATATCAAGGCAATCTTGCTGGATTTTGACGGTACCACACTGCAGAGGGACCAGACCTTTATCTCCTTCCGCAATATGGCGGCGCTGAGAAAGGCGATGGACAGGGGAATCGAGATTATTCCCTGCACCGGCCGCTGTGAGGACATGTTTCCACCGCAGATCGAGGCGGAGAAGCGGATCCACTACTGGGTGACCGCCAGTGGCGCGCGGGTGGTGGACCGGAACACGAAGGAGGTCATCTACCAGTCGCTGTTTACTCCGGAGGAGTCGGCTGCGCTTTGCCGGATCTATGAGAACCGGGAGATCTACTCGGAGATTGCGGCGGAGGGGCTGATCTACATGGAGGAGAGTGTGTGCAGCCACTTAGAGGATTTCCCGGTGCCGCCCCATCACGTGTGGTTTCTGGAGAAGGGCCGCCAGATTGCAGTGGACAATCCCTCTGAGTACTTTTTAGAGCGAAACATCGGGGTTGAAAAATTCAACATCTACGGCGTGCCGGAGGAGCTCCAGAAGCCGATTCTGGACGAGCTTTTGGCCACCGGGGTGATCGCGGTGACCGAGGGAGCGGGAAAGGATATCCAGTTTTTCCCGAAGCGCCTGGACAAGAAGAAAGCTATGGAAGCGCTGTTTGAGCGCATGGGAATCGGATTTGAGAACGTGATGAGCATCGGCGACGCCGCCATGGACGAGCCGGTGATCGTGCAGTCCGCCATCGGCGTTGCGGTGGGCAACGCGCCGGAGTGGCTGAAGGAGAAGGCGGACTATGTGGCCGCTCCCTTCTACGAGGACGGGGTGGCCGAGGCCATCGAGCGGTTCCTGCTTTAGGAGGTGTGCGGATTGAAACGGGAAATTTTCCAGGATTATAAGCCGGAGCATGAGTTTTTGGTGTGTATCGATTCCGACGGCTGCGCCTTCGACACCATGGAGATCAAACACAAGGAGTGCTTTTGCCCGGTCACGGTGCTCGTCTGGCGGCTCCAGCCCGTCTCCAAGTATGTGCGGGAGATCTGGGAGTACACCAACCTCTACTCCAAGGACCGGGGCAGATCCCGTTTCCACGAGCTTGTGATGCTCTTTGACTGGCTGGAGCGCAGGCCGGAGGTGCGGGAGCGGGAGATTAAGCTTCCCGACATAAAGCCGCTGCGGGACTGGGTGGAACACGCGCCGGTCTTAAACAACCAGGCGCTTGCAGAGTCGGAGGATCCGGTGCTAAAGAGGACCCTGGAGTGGTCCCTCGAGTGCAACCGGAGAATCAAGGAGATGGTCTTCGGCGTGCCGCCGTTTCCGAAGGTGCGGGACAGCTTAAAACGCCTGTACCCGTCCTGCGATATCGCCATCGTGTCCGCAACCGCAAAGGAAGCCCTGCGGGCGGAGTGGCAGGAGCACGACCTGTTCCGGTACGTGAAGGTGCTGGGCGCCCAGGAGGACGGAACCAAGCGAGAGTGCATAGAGGATCTGGGGAGACACTACAAGCCGGGCCATGTGCTGATGATCGGGGACGCCCCGGGTGATATGGAGGCGGCCCACGCAAACGGAGCACTGTTTTACCCCATACGGCCGGGGGAGGAGACGGCGTCCTGGAAGGCGTTCTACGAGGCCGACCTGGAGCGGTTCCTAAATGGGGCCTACGGAAAAGAGGAAGAAGCAACGCGGATCAGGCAGTTTATGGACTGCCTGCCGGACACACCGCCATGGGAACGGGGGTTGTCATAGGGCGGCGGACGGGGGACCGCATTGTATAAAAAGTGTTTAAAGAAGAGGAGGAACGAACATGAAAAAAATGCTCAGTATCTTGTTGGCGGTGACAATGGTGTGCGGTATGGCCGCATGCGGCAAGAAGGAAGCTCCCGCGCCCACCACGGCGGCGCAGACCGAGGCAAAGAAGGAAGAGACGAAGGCAGAGGCAAAGCCGGAGGAGACGAAGGCGGAGGAAGCCGCCCAGGGCGAGTTTGAACCGACCAATTCCTTAGTCCTTTACACATCAGGATCCACCTCAGAGTACGAGCTGACGGTGAAGCTGTTCAACGAGGCGTATCCGGACATTGAGGTTGAGATTGTCAGCGCGGGCACAGGCGAGCTGTCCAGCCGTATCGTAGCCGAGAAGGAGAACCCCGCAGGCGACGTCCTGATGGGCGGCGGCGTGTCCACCTATGAGGGGATTGCGGAGTGTCTGGACGACTACAAGAGCAAGAACTTTGACGAGATTTATGAGGCATTTCAGCCCACCTCGCTGAAATCCACCCCCTGCTACATCAACGTGAACAGCATCATTGTCAACAAGACGCTTGCCAGTGAGCTGGGCGTCACCATCGACGGCTGGGAATCCCTGACCGACGAGCGGTTAAAAGGAAAGATCGCGTTCGCGGATCCGTCCGCTTCCAGCTCTGCTCTGGAGCAGTTGATCAACATGCTGGCCGCTATGAGCACCACCGACAACCCGGACGGCGGCTGGGAATTTGTACAGCGCTTCTTAAAGAACCTGGACGGAAAGATTTCCTCCAGCTCCTCCGCCTGCTATAAGGGCGTCGTTGAGGGCGAGTATGTTGTGGGACTGACCAACGAGGATAAGGCGATCAGCTACCTGTCCGCAGGAGCGGATGTAAACGTTGTGTACGCGAAGGAAGGCATCGACCTGCGTACCGGTAATCTGGGCATCATCAAGGGCGGACCGAACCCCTACAACGCGAGACTGTTTGTGGATTTCGTCATCTCCAAGGACTGCCAGACCGCCATGGAAAAAGAGCTGTGTGTCCGTCCGGTCAACAAGAACGTTCCGATGACCACTGAGGGACGTATTGCAACCGACGACATCGTATCGATTCCGTACCCCACCGATTGGGTGAAGGAGAACTCCGACAGCGTGAAGGTGCAGTTCCAGGATACATGGACATCCCTGTAGATCGCGGGAGAAGGTTCATCACAGAGTGAGTTTCAGCTGCCGCCAAAAGGCGGCAGCCCTTTTAAATCTTACAAATAATGAATGATTGGGGAGAGGCGTTATGGCAGTAGAGATACACATTCAGCATGCGATGAAGAAGTACGAGGACAATGTTGTCATCAAGGACCTTTCGGTGGATATCGAGCGTGGCGAGCTGTTCACGCTTTTGGGGCCCTCCGGCTGCGGCAAGACCACGCTGCTGCGCATGATCGCGGGCTTTAACAGCGTGGAGCATGGGACCATCGCCTTCGACGAGCAGGTGGTGAACAATATACCGGTGCACCGGAGAAACTTCGGCATGGTGTTCCAGAACTATGCGATATTCCCGAACATGACCGTGTACCGCAACATTGAGTACGGCTTAAAGAACAAACATCTGACCAAGGACGAGATCAGGCGCCGCGTGGAGGAGATCATGGAGACCGTGCAGATCACCCCCTACCGGGACCGCTACCCGGACAAGCTCTCCGGCGGACAGCAGCAGCGCGTGGCGCTAGCCAGAGCCATCGCCGTGCAGCCGCAGGTGCTTCTGATGGATGAGCCCCTCTCCAACTTGGACGCCAAGCTGCGCCTGGAGATGCGCGAGGCCATCCGGGATATCCAGAAGAAGATCGGGACCACCACGGTCTACGTGACCCACGACCAGGAGGAGGCCCTTGCCATCTCCGACCGGATCGCCATCATGAACAAGGGCGACATCCAGCAGATCGAGACCCCGGAGGCCATCTACTCCCGCCCCTACAACACCTTTGTGGCCGACTTCATCGGACACTCCAACCGCTTTTTGGCCACGGTCCAAAAGGTTGGGGAGACGGTGACGCTGAAGTTGGAGACCGGTGCGGTTGTGGAGATGCGGGGCATGAAGCCGGTGAAGGTGGGCGACGAGGTGCTGGTCTACGTGCGCCCGGAGGAGTTCGTGGTCTGCGGCCCCGAGGGCGGTATGGAGGGAACCGTGCTTGTCAAGCAGTTCCTGGGCAAGTACATCAACTATATCATGGATTTCGGCACCGCGGAGCCGGTGGAGGTGTCCATGGACACCAACAGCGCGCCGCGGATCTATAAGCCCGGCGAGAAGATCCATCTGACGGCCCACGCCGCCCGGATCAACATCTTCGAGAAGGGCACGGAGACGACCTTGATGGAGGGGGTGGAGAGCAATGTTGTTTAAAAAAGGAGTTCGCTTTGACTTCTGGAGCTTCGTCACCCTGATGTCCATGGTATTCTTCGGGATGTTCCTGGTGATACCCGTCGGGCGCATGGTGATCTTCGCCTTCCAGGGCAAGGAAAATCTGGGCTTCACGCTGGAGAACTTCGTGAAATTCTTCTCCCGCGCCTACTACCGCAAGTCACTGTTTAACAGCTTAAAGGTGGTGCTCTGCGCGACGGTCCTGGTCATGGCCATCGGCGTGCCGCTGGCGTACGTGACCACCTCCTTCAAGATCAGGGGAAAACGGCTGGTGGACATTCTGGTGGTGATCTCCATGCTGTCCCCGCCCTTCATCGGCGCCTATTCCTGGATCCTGATGCTGGGCCGCAACGGCGTGATCACCAACTTCATGAAGAACACCTTCGGCTTCCACATGCCGGACATCTACGGCTTCACGGGAATCCTTCTGGTGTTCACACTGAAGCTGTTCCCTTACATATATATGTACACCAAGGGAGCGCTTAAAAAGATGGACGCCTCCCTGGGCGAGGCGGCGGAGAGTCTGGGCTACCACGGACTGCGGAAGGTCCTTGGGATCAGCCTGCCGTTAATCGCCCCCACCGTGCTGGCCGGCGGAACCATCGTGTTCCTGCGCGCCTTCGCGGACTACGGGACCCCGCGCCTGATCGGCGAGGGCTACAGCACCATGCCGGTCATCATCTACCAGGAGTGGGTCAGCGAGACGGGAACCAACGCCTTCTTCGCCTCCTCCGTGGCCCTGATCATGATGCTGGTGGCGGCCATCGTGTTCTTACTTCAGCAGTACTTTTCCAACCGGAAGAACTACGCCATGAGCCTGTTAAACCCGCCGCAGCCCCAGCAGCTTAAGGGCTGGCCGAACATCCTGGCGCACGCCTACGTGTATCTGATCGCGCTCTTAGCCACGCTGCCGCAGATCTACATCGTCTGCATCTCCTTCCGCAACAGCAACGGCATGATGTGGACGGAGGGGTACGGCTTCGGCAACTACGTGACCGTGTTCAGCAAGGCCGGTTCCTCGGTGTTAAACACCTTTAAATTCAGCCTGATCGCCATCGTGATCGTGATCGTCCTGGGCACGCTGTTCGCCTACCTGACGGTCCGCAGAAAGAACATATTCTCCAGGATCCTGGACGTGTTTATCATGTTCCCGTACGTTATCCCGGGCACGATTTTCGGTCTGATTCTGCTGATGAGCTACAACTCCGGCCCGCTGGTTTTAAGCGGCACGGTGGCCATCATCGTGATCTCCTACGTGATCCGGCGTATGCCCTACACGGTCCGCTCCAGCGCGGCCATCCTGCGCCAGATCAACCCCAGCATCGAGGAGGCGTCTGCCAGCCTTGGCTACGGCGCGGTGCCCACCTTCTTCAACGTCACCATGCAGGTGATGGTGCCCGGCATCGTCTCCGGCGCGATTTTGAGCTGGATTACCATCATCAATGAGCTGTCCTCCACCCTGATGCTCTATACCAGCAAGACGACCACCATGTCCGTGGCCATCTTCCAGGAGATCAACCGGGGCGGCTACGGAACGGCGGCGGCGCTGTCCACGATTCTGACCGTGACCATGATCGTGTCGCTGCTCCTGTTCTTCAAGCTGACCAAGTCCGAGGACATCGACCTGTAAAAATATGTCGCTCTCAGCGAGAGTGTTGGAATTTTCATTGTGTATGTTGCCGGTTGACAGAAAAAAGTGAATCTGTTATAGTTAATTACTGTACGAAGCGAGAGGATGAAAGGCCTGAGACGTGCCTGAACCCTCTCGCTTCGGCTTGTAAAAGCGAAAAAATAGTGATTTTGCGGTGCATGAAGCGAACAGTGGGGATGCACAACCGGCCTGCCGCCCGACAAGCGGAGTGCGGCGATGGAGCCGCCGCGGCAGAGAAAGAAAGGAATTAGACGTATTTATGGAGACAATGAAATTTGATGAGTTACAGTTGGATGAGCGGATTCTGCGCGCAGTGACGGAAATGGGCTTTGAGGAGGCTTCTCCCATCCAGGCCCAGGCAATTCCGGTGGCCATGGAAGGGCTTGACATGATCGGTCAGGCGCAGACGGGCACAGGAAAGACGGCGGCGTTCGGAATCCCGCTTCTGCAGAAGGTGGACCCGAAGGTGAAAAAGCTGCAGGCGATCGTACTCCTTCCCACCAGGGAGCTTGCCATCCAGGTAGCTGACGAAGTGCGCAGACTTGCAAAGTTTATGCACGGGATAAAGGTAGTGCCCATCTACGGCGGGCAGGACATCGTGAAGCAGATCCGTTCCTTAAAGGACGGCACGCAGATCATCATTGGAACTCCGGGGCGTGTGATGGACCACATGCGCCGCAAGACCGTGAAGATGGATTACGTGCACACGGTAGTGCTCGACGAGGCGGACGAGATGTTGAACATGGGATTTCTGGAGGACATGGAGACGATCCTAAGCCAGCTCCCCGAGGAGCGTCAGACCATGATGTTCTCCGCTACCATGCCCCCGGCCATCGCGGAGATCGCGCGCAAGTTCCAGAAGGATCCGGTGATGGTTCGGGTCGTGAAGAAGGAGCTGACCGTTCCGAAGGTGACCCAGTACTACTACGAGGTGAAGCCCAAGAACAAGGTGGAGGTGATGTGCCGCCTTCTGGACCTCTACGCCCCCAAGCTGACCATCGTGTTCTGCAACACGAAGAAGCAGGTGGATGAGCTGGTGCAGGCCCTTCAGGGCAGAGGCTACTTCGCGGAGGGGCTCCACGGAGACCTAAAGCAGATTCAGCGCGACCGCGTGATGAACAGCTTCAGAAACGGCCGCACGGACATCCTGGTGGCGACCGACGTGGCGGCCCGCGGAATCGACGTGGGCGATGTGGAGGCGGTGTTCAACTACGACATCCCCCAGGACGACGAGTACTACGTGCACCGCATCGGCCGTACGGGCCGCGCAGGCCGCGAGGGCAAGGCGTTCAGCCTGGTGGTGGGCCGCGAGGTCTACAAGCTGCGCGACATCCAGCGCTACTGCAAGACCCGCATCATCCCTCAGGCCATCCCGTCCTTAAACGACATCACCGAGATCAAGGTGGAGAAGCTTTTGGACCAGGTCGAGGAAGTGATGAACGACAACGATTTGAGCAAGATGGTGGGAATCATCGAGAAGAAGCTGATCGAGGAAGAGTACACCTCCTTAGATCTGGCTGCTGCGCTGCTCAAGATGGCCATGGGCGAGGACAACGAGGACATCATCGACAGCTTTGAGCCCGCCAGATCCCTGGAGGACCTGGACCGCTACGGCAGAGAGTTTAGCCGCGGGCGCGGGCGCACCGTGGGCGCGGGCCGGAACAACCGCCGCAGAGGGGCCACGGACCGGGCCGCAGTGGACTACATTGTGGACGGCGACGAGGATAATATGGCCCGCCTGTTCATCAACATCGGCAAAGACCAGCGTGTGACTCCGGGCGATATCCTGGGCGCGGTGGCCGGGGAGTCCGGTATGCCGGGCCGCCTGGTCGGCAGCATCGACATGTACGACGGCTACACCTTCGTGGATGTGCCGGTCCGCTACGCCGACGAGGTGTTAAAGGCTATGGCCCACGCGCGGATCAAGGGCAGAAACATCCATGTGGAGAAGGCCAACGGGAGACGGTAATTGTCTTCATAAATCAAATAAAGACGGCTGTGCAGGCGCTTGGTAGGCGCGGGCACAGCCGTCTTTTTGACTATTTTTTCCAGTTTTCGCTGAGGAACTGCACAATGTCGGCCGCCTTGGGCGGGCAGCCCTCCAGGTGCTTCTCAAAGCATGCGGTGCAGTGGCCCACGCCGATTTTGCCTTCCTGGCCCTTGTAGCCCTGTCCGATGGCCACGGGCGGCAGTCCGCGGCGAAGCATGCCCGCGTCGTTTAAGCGGTCCAGGGCGTAGATTAAGGAGCCGTAGCAGGCGCTGCAGGCGTCCGAGGGGGCGGCGTAGGCGGCCAGCTCCCGGACGCGCCGGGTCATGGTGAACTTCTTGTCCGGGCGGCAGTCCGCGTTCAGGCAGATGATGTTGGCCTTTGACAGATCGGCGCTGCCGACGCCCAGGGACTCGGCTAAGCGGATATAGGGCACGTCGTCCGGGGAGTAGCCCATGCAGTCGCAGACGTAGGAGTCGCAGAGCACCGGGTCCTTAAAGCCCAGCACCCGGTTCATGACCACCGGGTTTCCGCCCTCCTCGAAGTCCAGGTCGCCGCAGATGTTGTCCACCAGGATGAAATCGTTGTGGATCACCGTGTTTAAGTGGGCGATGGGGCGGTGCAGCCCCATGGTGTGGAAGCGGCGCTTCTCCGAGTTGGGGATCAGGCCCTTGCCGTTCTTTAAGGCGCAGGTGACGGTGGTCTGGCAGTGCCCCTTGAGCACGGGCATGTTGATGAGATAGTCCACGGCTGCAGCCTGGTCGCAGACCTTGATGGACATGCCGCTCGCGTCATAGGCGCGGGAGCTGTCCTTCTGCAGGTCCACGAAGGGCACATTGTAGCGGCGGCACACCTTGTCGTAGCCCGCCGCCCGGTAGGCCAGGTCCGTCCGGTCGCCCACCCAGGAGCCCTCCATGATGGTGATGTCCCTAAAGCCGTGCTCCTGCAGGTACTCCACCGCGCCCGCCAGCAGCTCGGCGTGGGTGGTGGCGCCGCTTGAGGGGTCCTTAGCCACCACCAGGTTGGGCTTTAGCGCGATCTTTTTGCCCGTGTCCCCGATGTCCGCGGCCACATCCGCCCGCGCGAGAATCTGCTTTGCCATCTCCTTATAGTCGGTTCCGTGAATGATGAGAATGTCCTGTTTTTCCATTTCCTTTATCCTGCCTTTTTGGTGATTGATAGAAAGCATTAAGTTTTACGTTTCCTTATTATACCATGTCACCAACCGCAGGTTGATGACAAGCTTTACGTTTCCTTATTATACCATAATTGTGAGGGAGGCGGAAGTCTTTTGACGGCGGGGAAATTCCGGGGGGATTCGGTGAAAATCCCGCGTTTCCTCGCCCGGCAATTCCGTGAAAATCCGCGTTCCCTCGCCCAGCAATTCCGTGAAAATCTGCGTTCCCTCGCCTGCAAATCCCCTGCAAATCCCCCGTCCCCCGCTCCCCAGCTCCCCGAAATTCCTTCGCCGTCAAAAAAAATCTGCCGCCTTGTAATCTAATTTCAACTGTACTATAATGTGAGTCAGCAAGAACGGCGAGGAGTGATAGGATGATTAAGACGAATGTGATGCGCCTCTTAGACGCGGCGGGAATTGAATACGCGACCGGCACCTACGAGGTGGACGAGGACGACTTATCCGGCAGCCATGCGGCGGACCTGATGGGCGTGGACCATGACAGTATGTATAAAACCCTGGTGCTAAAGGGCGAGAAGAAGGGCTATGTGGTCTGCTGCATCCCCGTGGACGAGGAGCTGGATTTAAAGAAGGTGGCGAAGGCCGCAGGGGAGAAGAAGGTGGAGATGATCCATGTGCGGGATATGCTGGCTGTGACAGGCTACATCCGGGGCGGCTGCTCGCCCATCGGCATGAAAAAGAAGTACCCCACCTTCATCGAGGAGACGGCCCAGCTCTACGACGCCGTCACCGTCAGCGCGGGGCAGCGGGGCGTCCAGGTGACGCTGGCGCCGGAGGATCTGCGGCGGTATGTGGACGGGACGTTCGCGGAGCTTGTTTGAGCCGTTTGAGCCGGAAACCACGGAAAACCGGAAGCGGTAGTGTTTGACCCGGCAGTCCGCGTGTATTATAATAAGAACAAAGACAGTTTGTCTGAAATAACCGACAGGAGGTATGAACGATGGAGCGAAGTGAGATATATAGAAGGGTGGACCACACACTGCTGGCGCAGGACGCGACCTGGGACCAGATCCGGGAGATCTGCGACGACGCCCTGGCCTACGGGACGGCCAGCGTGTGCATCCCGCCGTCCTATGTGAGGCAGGCCAAGGAGTATCTGGGGGACCGGATGGCGGTCTGCACGGTGATCGGTTTCCCCAACGGCTACAGCACCACCGCAGTCAAGGTGTTTGAGACGGAGGATGCCATTGCGGGCGGAGCCGACGAGATCGACATGGTGATCAACATCGGCTGGCTGAAGGACAAAGCTTACGGCCGGATCGCGGACGAGATCCGCCGCGTGAAGGCGGCCTGCCGCCACAGAATCCTGAAGGTGATTATCGAGACATGCCTGCTGACCGAGGAGGAGAAGATCCAGATGTGCCGGATCGTGACCGAGACCGGCGCAGACTTTATCAAGACCTCCACCGGCTTCTCGAAGGCCGGGGCAACCTTCGACGACATCCGCCTGTTTTCCGAGCATGTAGGCCCGGAGGTGCGCATGAAGGCGGCCGGCGGGATCAAGTCCTTCGCCGACGCGGAGGAGTTCATCCGCCTGGGAGCCGACCGGCTGGGCACCAGCCGGATTGTGAAATTGGCGAAGGCGGAGAAGGAGGAGAGTGCCTGTGGACAGACGAGCGCTGATTCAGACAGCTATTGACGCGCTTCCGGGCTCCTATGTGCCCTACTCCCGGTTCCACGTGGCCGCTGCGCTGCTGTGCGCGGACGGCACGGTGTACACGGGGGTGAATATCGAGAACGCCTCCTACACGCCCACGGTCTGCGCGGAGCGGGTGGCGTTTTTCAAGGCGGTCAGCGAGGGAAAGCGGGACTTTGAGGCCATCGCGGTCTGCGGCGGGCCGGAGGGGGAGACAAAGGACTACTGCCCGCCCTGCGGCGTGTGCCGCCAGGTGATGCGGGAGTTCTGCTCACCGGAACAGTTTCGCGTGATTGTGGCCAGGTCGCCGGAGGACTACCGGGAGTTTACGCTGGAGCAGCTTCTGCCCCAGAGCTTCGGCCCGGAAAATCTGGCTTAGCCTGAGAATTTGGGAGGTGCGCCGGCATGAGAATGTACGACCTGATTGAGAGGAAAAAGCGGGGCGGGGCTCTGTCCGAGGAGGAGATCCGGTACATGGTCCGCGGGTTTGTGGACGGGTCCATACCGGACTACCAGATGGCGGCCATGCTGATGGCCATCTATTTCCAGGGAATGAACGACGGGGAGATTGCATATCTTACATTAGAGATGGCCCGCTCCGGGGACATGGTGGATTTGACGCCCATCGCCGGGGTGAAGGTGGATAAGCACAGCACCGGCGGCGTCGGCGACAAGACCACGCTGATCGTAGGCCCCATCGTGGCGGCCCTGGGGGCCAAGGTGGCGAAGATGAGCGGCCGCGGCCTGGGCCACACCGGCGGAACGGTGGATAAGCTGGAGAGCATCCCCGGCTTTCAGACCGCCGTGGACCGGGAGACGTTCTTTCGCATCGTCAACGAGAACGGCATCGCGGTCATCGGACAGTCGGGGAACATGGTTCCCGCGGATAAAAAGCTCTACGCCCTGCGGGACGTGACGGCCACCGTGGACAGCATCCCGCTCATCGCCTCGTCCATCATGAGCAAAAAGCTGGCGGCCGGGAGCGACGGCATCCTGCTGGACGTGAAGACGGGCAGCGGGGCGTTCATGAAGACCCTCGAGGACTCGGTGCGCCTGGCGCAGCAGATGGTGTCCATCGGGAGGAGAGCCGGCCGGCGCTGCATGGCGCTTGTGACCAACATGGACAGTCCCCTGGGCCATGCGGTGGGCAACAGCCTGGAGGTGATCGAGGCCGTTCAGACCCTGAAGGGCCAGGGGCCAAAGGACCTGACCGGCGTGTGCATCGAGCTGGCGGCCGTCATGCTGCACATGGCGGGGCTCGGCGAGGTGGAGCACTGCCGCAGTTTGGCACAGAGCGCGATTTCAGACGGGAGCGCTCTTGAGACCTTCGCACGGATGGTCCGCGGGCAGGGCGGCGACGACTCCTACGTGTACCATCCGGAACAGTTCTGCCGGGCGCCCCATTCCCTTGAGGTGCGGGCAGAACAAGACGGGTATGTGACCGGGATTGACACCGAGGGCGTGGGGATCGCCTCCGTGCTGCTGGGCGCGGGGCGGAGCAAAAAGGACGATCCCATCGACTACGGGGCCGGTATCCTGTTAAACAAAAAGTACGGCGATCCAGTGAAGGTGGGCGATGTGCTGGGGACTCTGTACGCGTCCGATCCCGGCCTCTTAAAGGCCGCTGGGGAGCGCTTCTTTACCGCCTACCGGACCGGCGGGGAGCCGCCTGTAAAGGAGCCGCTCATCTACGCGCTCGTGACGGAAAAGGGCGTGATTCCCTACTCATAATTTATTCGAGGGGATCCATGGATTTAATGTCAGAATTGTTCACAAAAGTTCATAAAAATCGACTTGAAAAATGAGAATGATTGCGCTATAATAAGGCCATACAAAATTATGTAACCTGTAATGTCCTGGGGTGTTCGATACTCTTACCAATTTTGAACCTACATTACGACTCAGGGATTCCAATATTTTTAGACGGATGTCAGGCCTCCTGCGAGTGGAAGGCAGAAGTCTAAGTGAGGTTGCCCACCTAGCTTTGCTAGGCGTCAATAAGTAAGAGACGGCACTTTGGGGTTACAGAAGACAAAAAGCAGCGAGAAATCGCTGCTTTTGCTTCTTAATAACACAAAATGAATCGAGGGGGAGAGATGAAGAACAAGATGATCGCATGGATGGCGGGCATGATCACGCTCGTCGTCGCGCTGATGATAGTCATCGTGTCCCTGGAGCCCCCAAAGGACGGGATCACCCGGGCTCAGGCGTTCAAGGCGGTGGCTCTTCTAACTGCCTCGAGGAAGGAGTGCGAGGACCACCAGAAGCAGGCGGGGCGGTCGCACTTTTCGGCCAAGGAGCAGGGGAACTGGTTTGTCAAATACATGGACTACCTGTACGACGAGGATTACCTGACGGAGGAGCTGACGCCAGCGACACTGACGGCGGCACAGGGGCTTCTGACCTACCGGGAGGCAGCCTACCTGGCAGGACAGGCGGGGAGCGCCTTTAAGACCCGTGTGGGGGCTAACAAGCGCAATCAGGACAGCCCGTACCCGCAGGATGAGTTCTGGGCGCTCTACAGTGCCATGCGGCAGAAGCTGGACCCCGATGGGAAGGTGAAGGAGGTCACGGCGGTGCTCTACGGCACGCCCTCCAACCTGGATCAGGCGGCCAGCTGGACAGCCTACACCACGGGCGGGGATTACGGCTTTGAGGGATTGGCGCTGGACGCGTACATGGACTGCGAGATCCGGTTTCTCGCCAGGGAGGGCGAGATGATCGCCATGCGGGAGCTGGTGAGCGAGGAGGTTACATACCCAAATGTCTGGCTGACCGACGGGTCGGAGGGGCATTTTAAGGTGTATCTGGGGACTCTCAGCCGGGAGTTCTCCATAAACGGCAAGATGGGCAAGGCGGAGGACCTGGAGAACAACCTGGTGGATCTGGTGCTGAGTAAGGGCAAGCTCACAAAGATTGTGCTGAAAAAAGACCGGATCAACGGCAAGGTCCTGTCCGTCACCGAGGACGCGGTGGAGATCGAGGGCTACGGGCGGCTGGAGCTGGCGCCCAATTTCCATGTATATAAGCTCTACGGGGACTTTAAGATTTTAAACCTGAAGGACATCCTGGTGGGCTACAACCTGCAGGAGTTCGTGGCCGAGGACGGGAAGCTCTGCGCGGCGTTAGTGGAGCGCCAGTTTGACGCGAAGACCATCCGCGTGCTGCTGATGGACACGGGCTTTAAGAGTTTGTTCCACCCGTCGGTGGACGTGACGGTTCACGGCCCGGCGGTGCTCGAGTACGACGTCAAGGACGGCAAGACGAAGAGCGAGGAGCTGGAGGACGGGGCGAATATTCAGGTGTCGCCGGGGGATCCGCGCCTGGAGCATGGGCGGCTGGAGATCCGGCCCGCCGGGGACGAGGGGATCACCATCAATTCCATCGAGCGCGCCCACGGCAAACCCACCTACAGCGGAAGCCTGGAGATCCGCCAGGCGGAGGAGGGGCTGGTGCTGGTGAACGACCTCTACCTGGAGGACTACCTGACCAAGGTGGTGCCCAGCGAGATGCCATCCTCCTACGAGAAGGAGGCCCTGAAGGCCCAGGCGGTGTGCGCCAGGACCTACGCCTACCGGCAGATCCAGGGCAACGCCTACAGCCAGTACGGCGCCCATGTGGACGACAGCACCAACTACCAGGTGTACAACAACAAGGCCTGCGACGACAAGACCACGGCCGCGGTCAAGGAGACCTACGGCAAGATGCTCTTCTACGAAGACAAGGCGGTGGAGGCGTTCTACTTCTCCACCTCCTGCGGCCACACCACGGACGGCAGCGTCTGGGGCTCGGAGGGCGCGAAGCTCCCCTATCTGCAGGCGGTGGAGCTCAGGGACCGAAGAAAGACTCTGGACTTGACAGACAACAGCGCCTTTGACGCCTTCATCCGCGACAAGGATGTGCCGGCCTACGACAGCGGCTTCTCCATGTACCGCTGGGAGACGGACATCGGAAGCGACGTGCTAAGCGGGCAGATCGCGGGCGTGGGAAAGGTGCAGAACCTGACGGTCATGAAGCGCGGGCCCGGCGGAATCGCCCAGGAGCTGCTGGTGGAGGGCTCCGACGGGAGCACCACCGTGAAGACCCAGGGGAACATCCGAAACGCCTTAGGGAACGCCTCGCTGGTGATTAAGAAAAAGGACGGCTCCACCATGGAGGGCAGCGCTATGCTTCCCAGCGCGTTTATCTCCATCGAGAAGCGCACCGGGGACGACGGGGCGATCTCCTTCCATATCTACGGCGGCGGCTTCGGCCACGGCGTGGGAATGAGCCAGAACGGGGCCCAGGGGATGGCGAAGGATGGGAAGAGTTATCAGGAGATATTGAAGTTCTTTTATAAGGGGGCGGAGGTTAGGGAGCAGTAATGGGAGAAGGGATGAGATGCATCCGTTCGTGAGAGCCGGGGGAGCGGGGGATGGAGGTTCCGGGTCTCCGCGGTGGGAGAGTCTAGGGCGCAAGGGGTGTGAAAAGACGGGCACTGCTCCGAGCTCCAGCGCAGCCCTGATGGCTGCCCCTCCGCCTCCGCTGGCTCCGGGCGGTGAACGCCCTGCGCCATCCCGACTTTTCACACCCCTTGCGCCGGGGACTCTCCGAACCGCTCCAAGAGTCACCTCCATCCCCCGCTCCCCCGGCTCTCACCCACTGGGTGGTCGCGCGTTTTCTGCATTGACTGGAGTTTTTGGAAAAAAGGAAGAGATAACTAAAAAAGCGCCAGGCATGTGGTTTTAATTAAATCCACATGTCTGGCGCTTTTTTAGTTATCTGTTAAGGTGGGGCGCTTGCTTACTGGGCGGTCGCGCAGGCTTGCCATAGGCGGAAGGCTTGTTCGACGGTGTCGGACATGTTGGCTTTGGCGGTGGCGGGGGACATGGCTTCCTGGAGGGTTGTGATGCCGCGGAGGATGGGGAAGAAGGCGTCGATGCCGCTTCCGTTGCACTTGACGGCGTCCTTGGTGACGCTGCCCGCGAAGGCCAGCACGGGTTTGCCGTGTTTCTTGGCCAGGGAAGCCACGCCCACGGGGGCCTTGCCCATGGCGGTCTGGCCGTCCAGGCGTCCCTCGCCGGTGATCACCACGTCGGCGTCCGCCACGTAGCTCTCCAGGCGGGTCTCCTCCAGCACGATCTTGATTCCGGACTCCAGCACCGCGTCGGTGAAGGTCAGGAAGGCGAAGCCCAGGCCGCCCGCGGCTCCGGTGCCGGGGGTTAAGTCGTTTGCCCTGGGGAAGGACTTTTTAGCCAGCGTAGCGTAGCCTCTGAACCACTGGTCCATCTCCCGGATCATCTCCGGCGTCGCGCCCTTCTGGGGCCCGTAGATGGCGCTGCAGCCCTGGTCGCCGCACAGCGGGTTGGTCACGTCGCAGGCGATGCGGAACACGCATTCCCTGAGCTCCGGCAGCACATCCTTATCGGTGATGGAGGCCAGCGCTTTAAGCCCCAGGGCGCCGTAGGGCACCTGCTTTCCCTCTGCGTCCAGAAAGCCGTAGCCCAGGGCCTGGAGCATGCCGATGCCGCCGTCGTTGGTAGCGCTGCCCCCGATGCCCACGATGAAGCGGCGGCAGCCCTTTTTGATGGCGTCACGGATGACCTCGCCCACGCCGTAGGTGGTGGTGTAGAGCGGGTTGCGCTTTTCGTCCGGAACCAGGGTGATCCCGGCGGCGCCGGACATCTCGATGATGGCTGTGCCGGTGGACTCGATGATCCCGTAGGCGCAGTCCACCGGGTCACCCAGCGGTCCGGTCACGGTGATGGTGTGAAGCGTGCCGTTCATGCCGCTCACCAGCGCCTCCACGGTGCCCTCGCCTCCGTCGGCCAGCGGGCGCACTGCCACCTCGGCGTCGGGATATACCCGGCGGATTCCCTCCTCGATGGCTCCTCCCGCCTCCATGGAGGACAGGCTTCCTTTTAATGAATCGATGGCGATAACTGCTCTCATATGATTACCTCCCAAACTGCTTAGATCGTTGTCTGTATCTGTCTCTAACTATAGCAGAAGGGGGACCGGTATGGAATGTTACAGATACTGAAAAATAAAATTAATATCATAATTATATGGTATAAATGACAAATACGAATTATAATTGGAAGATAGACAGCAGATACAAAAAGGGGGGGATAGAACATGAACATCCATATCGACAAAAAGCTGGCCCAGCAGATCGTGAGCACGGTGAGGGATGTGTGCGGCCAGAACGTGAATTTTATCGACTGCTCAGGCGTGATCTACGCCAGCACGGACGAGTCCCGCATCGGCAGCTTCCACGAGATCGGGCGGCAGGCCGCGGCCACCGGGACTGCCATCGAGGTGGAGGCGGACGACCGCTTCACGGGCACCCAGAAGGGCGTGAACCTCCCGGTCTACCACAACCAGTCCATCGTGGCCGTGATCGGCATCAGCGGCCCGCCGGACGAGGTGCGAAAGTACGCCTACTTAGCAGAGCGGATCACCAGGCTCCTGATCCGCGAGAAGGAGCTAAACGCGTTCGCCCGCACCCAGGAGGAGCGAAAGCACTATGTGATCTCGGCGCTTTTGGGGCGTGAGCGCTTAAACGACGCTTACCTGTCGGACGCCCTTACCGAGTGGGGGATCAAGGCGGGGGGAAGAAAGCGGATGGCCGTGATCCGGCTGAACAGCCGCTACAACGCCCAGAACGCGGGCATGATCGAGCAGGAGCTGTACCATCTGTTCGCCCGCGCGCAGATCCAGCTCTACACCTACAACTACCCGGACGAGTATCTGGCCGTGGTGGACGAGCCGTGCTTTGGGCGCAGCGCGGGCATGCTGGAGGAGTTTGCAGCGGCCCACCGGGGGATTTTGAACATGGGAATCGGAAGGGGCGTCCCCTTCGGCCAGCTGGCGGACTCGTACGAGACCGGGCTCACGGCTTTAAACAGCCTGCGGGGGGCGGACAAGAACTATGCGGTCTTCGACGAGCTGACCCTGGAGATCATCCTGTCCTCCGTGCCGGAGGGGAGCCGGGAAGCGTTTCTCAAAAAGACGGTGGAGAGGCTGACGAAGGAGGAGATGGACCTGATATCGGTCTATTTTGAGGAGGACATGTCGCTGTCCGGCACGTGCAGCCGCCTGTTTCTCCACAAGAACACGCTGCAGTACCGCCTGGATAAGATTGGGCGCAGGTCGGGCTTCAACCCCAGGAAATTCCGGGATGCCGCGGTGCTCTACCTGGCGGTGAAACTACAAAACCGCCCCGGGCCGGAAGCTGCGTCCGGTCAGGGGCGGTAAAAACAGAATGTGCGCGGTGGATTATGACTGCACCAGGTAGACCTCCTCGGTCCGTGTGCCGTGCTGTAGGGTCTCGCCGTGGGTGTTGAAGAAGATGTCGATGTGGTTGCCCTTCACGCCGCCTCCGCGGTCCTCGGCCGTGTAAATCACGCCTCCGATCATGACCTTGGAGCCGAAGGGAATCACCCGGGGATCCACCGCCACGGTGTGGCCTGCGGCGGCGATGGCGCCGGTGCAGGTGTGGCGTCCCCAGCCCTCCGAGCAGGCGCGGCAGGGGCAGTAGCCGGTGGTCTTAAAGGCGCCCAACGGAATTAAGGTGTGGCCGTCCGCGGTATTCTGGGCGGCCGCCGAATCCTGGGCCGCTGCCTCAGGGTTGCCCTTGGTGTAGCTTAGGGTGTTGCTAAAATCCTCGTCGCCCACATAGCCCTCGATGGTGTACTCGCCGTCCGGGAGGGAGGACCAGTCCATCGGCAGGGTGAAGGCGTGGCACCCGTCGCCCTTTCCCTGGCCTTCCAGCTTCTCGCTGTACTCGCCCGCGGTCAGCTTCTGTCGAAGAACCTCCTCGCCGGTTGCCTTGTTGAACACAGCTACCGTGCAGGTGATCGCATTGTAGGGCAGATCCCGGTTGTAGGCCCAGCCAGTGATCGCAGTGTCCGTCACCTTCTCAAACCGCCCTCTCGGAACAGCGGCCAGAGCAGTGGTGGCGGATGCCGCCAGTATACTCAATGTGAGGATTGCTCCTGTTATCAAAGTTTTCAGTTTCATCATGTATTACCTCCTGATTGCTCACGTAATAATTGGAACAGAAAATTAAAACTTATTACATCAATATGTAACACTTTTGTAATATATGAGCAATACCCACATTTTTACCATACTTTTGCGGGGCTGTCAAG
>USJW01000039.1 GCA_900555045.1 uncultured Clostridium sp.
TTATATAGTCAAAATTTTGTAAACTAATGAAATAATTTCAACATTTGACAATCTGGCGGGACTGGTACATAATAAATGCAGCAGCAAAAAGGAGGTTTATCCGTGAATGATACATCCAGTAACCGGCAGCATCTGATCGACAGAAGCTCCCCGGTTCCGACCTATCAACAGATTGCAAGCGACATTTCCAAGCGGATCGCGCAGCACGAGTGGTACATTGACGAGAAGCTGCCGTCCGAGATGGAGCTGGCGAAGACCTACGGCGTCAGCCGCGTCACCCTGCGTCAGGCCATGGCCCAGCTGGAAAAAGACGGAATCATCGAAAAATTCCAGGGAAAAGGCGCATTTGTCAAGAGCAATCCGCGGCGTCTCGTACAGGACTTAAAATTCCCCTCCCTGGACCGGAACAATCCGGTGCCCAATCCCCTGCTCAGCCGGATCTTCCACGAGGAGGAGTGTACGCCGCCGAACCTGGAGGTGCGCAGCAAGCTGGAGGTACGGGAGGACACGCCCCTGATTCACTTTAAACGTCTCCACTACTATGAGGAGAAACCGGTGGGGCTCTCAAGCATCTGGTTTCCGGCCGCCAAGGTCCCCGGACTCACGGCGGACTCCCTGGTAAACCAGAGTATCTCCAAAACCCTGTACTACACGTACCACTACCAGATCACCTCCATCGACAACTACATCGAGTCCATGAAGCTGGACGCGGTGGAGGCCTCCCTCTTAGATTCCGTGTACGACGCGCCGGGGCTGATGATCAACTCCCAGTACCTGCTGGCCGACGAAACCCCCATCGAGTACTCCAGCACCGTGTGGCTCAGCGACTTTACGCGATTTCACTACAAGGTTGTGAAGTAGAGGGGATGAAGGGCAGCGGGCGGGACGCTTGTGAAATGGAAAAAGAGACAGAAGTACACCTTGGATTTTAGGGTGTGTTTCTGTCTCTTTTGTGTTGTGGCGTTTGTTGCGATTGCGGCTTATCCCGCTGTTACGATGCGGCGGCCTTCCAGTACTTTTTCATTTTCTGTCTCGCCTTTCGGCGATCCAGGCCGAACTTTTCCATTACTTTTTTTGTGGTCACATCGTAGGATATGCCGGCCTCGCCGTACGCCTCGATCAGCGCCTGGATGCCGATCTCAACGCCCCTGGCGATTCCCCGGTTCTCCACATAGTCCAGCATCCTGTCCATGGTGATATCCTCCCCTTTTTCCTCTTGCGCCAGGATTGCGTCTCTGGCGGTGTCCGGTCCTCCAGAAGCTTCTCCTGGATATCCTTCTCTGCCACCTTCTGTCCTCCCCTTATTATACAAAATTTGCTTGCCTGCGGCAAGGCATAAAGCCAGTTCCATCTCCTTCCCTTTGATTCATCGTTTTCACTGAATGGTTCGCCGATCCGGCGCTTTACGGCAGCTTTTATCTGCCAACAGACTGCCTGTGACAGGCAGTGGATCTCGATGCGGATGATCCCCGCATGATATGTGAGAATAGTGAAAGTATAACATAATCATCGTATTTCTGCAACAAAAATGGGGCGATCTCTCGCCCCAAATACTCAACCTATTTTGTTCTTACTCCGCCACCGCAGCCTCCAGCGCGATCTTCATCATATTGGTAAACGCCGTCTGGCGGCCCTCCGGGGAAACCTTCTCGTCGGTCGCGAAGGAATCGGAGATGGTCAGCAGGCAGGCTGCGTTCTTGTGCAGCACGCTGGCGTTGTGGAAGAGCGCGAAGCTCTCCATCTCCACGCAGGCGCAGCCGTGGTCGCGGCAGACCTCCTGGTAGCTCTGCGCGGTGCTCTCGCGGTAAAATACGTCGCTGGAGTGCACGATCACGGGTGTCAGCGGGATTCCCGTGCTCTTCGACGCGGCGATCAACTTTTCGTTCAGCGCTTCGCTGGGCAGAGTGGTGTCCGTCTCCTCGCCGTTCTGGGTCTTTGCGAAGCTGGACTCACTCCAGGCCTTCTCGGCTAAAACCACGTCGAACAGCTTTAAGTCCGCGGTGTAAGCCCCGGCGGAGCCGATGCGGATGATGTTCTCCACATCGTACTGGGCGTAGAGCTCGTAGGAGTAGATTCCGATGGAGGGCATCCCCATGCCGCTGGCCATCACGGTGACCTCTTTTCCCTTGTAAAGCCCGGTGTACGCCAGCATGCCCCGGACCTGGTTGACCAGCCTGGCATCCGTCAGAAACTCCTCCGCGATAAATTTCGCCCGCAGCGGATCGCCCGGCATAAGTACTGTCTTTGCAATATCCCCTTTGTTTGCCTGATTGTGTGGTGTTGACACAGTCTGTTACCTCCTTATAGTGAAATGTGCTTGCCTTTTTCACTAAATTACTATAAATTGAAATAAGAAAAAAGGCCATATGGCCTGATTGGGGGATTTATTCTATGAAATTGCCGCCATCTGTCGAAAAACTGGCCGCTGGGGACGCGCTGCCGTTCCTGAAGCGCTTCTTCTCCAACTGCCCGGACTCCTTCGGGGACAACCTGATGTTGAAGACCTACCCGAAAAATCATGTGCTGATCAGCGCGGACGACGCCTGCGCCCACGTGTACATCCTGTTAAAGGGGCGTCTCCAGGCCATCGAGGAGCGGACGGACGGTGAGCGCTACCGCTTCACGGAGCTGCAGGCCTTAGACATCATCGGGGACTACGAGCTGTTCACCCAGCTCCCCGGGCGCATGATCACGTTGACCACGCTGGAGCCGTCCCTCTGCCTGGTAATCCCGGCCGCCGCCTACCTAAACTGGATCCGGGGCGACGCGGGGGCTCTCTTCATCCGCATCCAGATGCTCATCCAGGAGATGTCGGCCCAGACCCGCTCGGACCGGCAGAATCTGTTTCTGGACAACCGCACCCGCCTGTTAAATCTTCTTTACAACGAGTGCAGCAAACAGCCGGGCACATCTCCCTGCAAGATCCGCCTCACCCACCCGGAGCTCGCCAGCCGCCTGGGCTGCTCCGTCCGCACGGTCAACCGCCTGATCAGCCAGCTGGGCGACGAGGGGTTTGTAAACCTGGTGCGTGGAAAAATGCAGATAAGCCGGGAACAGTGCGCGCGCATTGCGGGGGAGCTTGGCGCCTAGCAGCGGCCGTTGGCCGTACCGCGGTTCCCCGTTTCGCAAGTCACCGTTTCACGCGCCTAGCACGTCTCCTTCCCGCCCGCCTGCGCTCCAGTGAGCACCGGCAGCCCGCATGCGCCCACAAGCCCGCTCTCTCTTGCCGCGAGCCAAACGGCCACCGCAAGCGGGACAAAGCCAAACCAGGAGCTCTTAAGCCCCATGAACTGATAGGCCGGCCACCCGGCCAGAACGCCCGCGTGGAAGGACAGCAGGGTGAAGCCGAAAAACTGCGCCTTCTCCTTCATCTTCTGCTCATGCCCGCACAGGTACGCGGTGGACGAGGCCACAAACTGGCGCAGATTGTTGGTGGAGAAGATGGTGGCGCTGGCGTAGCCGCCGCCTCCCTGGAAGGAGCACCACTGAAACGCCGTGGCAAAGAACACAGGATATAAGGCCGCCATGTTGTCCATCTGCGCCGGCATGAATCCCATGAGAAGCATCGCCGCGCCGTCCACGAACAGGCTCAGCCAGTGCAGGCTCCACTTTGTGTAGCGCGGGATCAGCACCGTCGTCACAATCCCCGCGCCGTAGATCAGGAGCGCTCCCAGCCGGATTGCCAGGCCGGTGAGATTTCCGCCCGCGATCCCCAGCACCGTGTGGATCAGGTTGGCCGTCTGCGCGGACCCGAACACATCACAGCGGCTCAGGATCGCGTACGCCCCCAGAAAACCGCCGATAAACGACATTGTATAGTGGAGCTGTTTCTCCGTCAAACCCTCTCTGGACACGATTCTTCCTCCTATATCACCATTTTAACCGTTCCCCATTATAGCATATTGCCTAATCATTTCAAAATACATATAATATATGTATTACAATACAAAAAAGGTATGGTGAAGAAAATGGATATAAAGACACTCCGGTATTTCCTGGCCGTGGCCCAGGAGGGGACCATCACCCGCGCCGCAAAGACGCTGCGGATCGCGCAGCCGCCTCTCAGCCGCCAGATGCAGCTCCTCGAGGAGGAGCTGGGCGTCACCCTGTTCGTCCGCGGAAAGCGCAGCATCAGCCTGACCGAGGAGGGAATCTTTCTGAAACAGCAGGCTGAGGAGATCATCAGCCTGCTGGAGAAAACACAGAATCAGTTGGGAAAAATCAAGAACAGCACCCACGGGACCATCTCCCTGGGCGTGACGGAGACCTGCGGGGCCAGCACGCTCCCGGCGCTGGTAGACCCGTTCCACCGGCAGTACCCCAACATCCGCTACAATATCTGGTGTGGGAACGGGGACGAGGTGCGGGAGAAGCTGGAGAAGGGCCTGGTGGATGTGGGGCTGGTCCGGGAGCCGTTCAACACCGAGCCCTACGAGCGCATCTTTTTAAAGAAGGAGGCCTGGATCGCCCTCATGAGCGTGAACCATCCCCTGGCCGCAGCCACAACAGACGCCATCGAGCTTGGCCAGCTGACCGGAGAGCCGCTCATCATCCCGTCCCGCCTGCGGCTCCAGACCGAGATCAGCCACTGGTTCGACCAGGCCGCGGGCGCACAGAACATCCTCTGCCTCTACAACACCCTCTCCTGCCTGGTCCCCCTGGTGGAAAACAACCTCGGCATCGCCATCTGCCCGGAGTCCGCCCGCTACTACACCAACCCGCAGAAGCTGGCCTACCGCCAGATCACCCGGCCGGAGCACATCTCCAGCCTCCTGATGGTGCGGCGCCGCCACCAGGTGCTCCCGGCCGCCACCAACTGCTTCTGGGAGTTCGTGCAGGATTTGGCAGAGAGCGGCCGCCTCTAGCTCCTCATCTGGAACTCCTTCGGCCCCACCCCCGCCAGCTTCTTGAAGGTGGAGCTGAAGTACCGGTAGTCCCGGTAGCCCACCCGCTCCGCGATCTCGTAGATCGGCATGTTTTTGTCCTTCATGAGCTCCATGGCCCGGCGCATGCGCACGCGGGTCAAATACTCCAGGAAGGTCATCTTCACCTCCACCTTGAACAGCTTCGCTAAGTAGCTCTCGCTGATATTCAAATGCCCGGCCACGTCCCGGATGGATAAGTCCTTGGCGTAGTTGTCCCGCACGTAGGCCAGCGCCTTGCGCATGTAGGCGTTCATGTTGTTCTCATCGTACTCGAACAGCAGGGATTTCCCCTGTTCGGCGGGGGCCTGCCCGGCGCTGCGGGCCCGAAGCTTCTCGATGCGCTGGATGGCCTTTTGCACCGCCTTTTGCAGCTCCTCGTCGTCGATGGGTTTTAGGATGTAGTCCAGGACCTCCATCTGTAGGGCGGCCTTGGCGTACTCGAATTCATTGTAGCCGGAAATGATAATAAACTGGGAGCGGATGCCCTCCTCCCGGCAGCGCCCGATCAGGTCCAGGCCGCTTAAGCGCACCATGCGGATGTCGGTGATCACAATGTCCGGCTCCATCTCCCGGATCTCGCAAAGCGCATGGTCCCCGTCGTCCGCGGAGCCCACCACCACACAGCCCCACTGGTCCCAGGGCATGGTCATCACCAGCGCCTTTCTCGTCAAAACCGCGTCGTCCACAATATAAACCTGGTACATACATTCCTCCCATTCCGCCCTCTATGGCGCCCCTTGCCTACTCGCCGAGCGCCGTGTCCAGCTGGCCCTGCAGCCCTTCAAGCAGCTGCCCTGCCGCTTCGTCCCCGTGCAGAAACTCCGCGATCATGCGGTCCACAATCAGGTAAGCCTTCGTGTTCTTGCGGGACAGAACCCGCTTGTATTCCATGTCGTTCTCCCGTCCGGTCCGCTGATTCAGCGCCTCCCCCTCAATCAGGAACTCCACCAGCTCCCAGGCGGGCCCGTAGTCGTGGGGTACGCCACGGTTGGCCAGATAGAGGTTGCAGCCCTGATAAATCCAGGGGACGTCCTCCGTCCGCCAGAGCTCGGCGCTCCCCACCGGGAAATCCACCGCCGCGGCCAGTTCCCGGCCGTAAATTTCCTCCAGGACGACCGCGTTCACCCGGCCCTCCTTAAAGTCCCGGATGAGCGACTCCCGGTCCCGGTTCTCCACCGCCCCGCTCACAAGGCCGGCTTTCAGCTTTTGAAGCAGCTTAACCTGCTCCGGCGTGTTCACCCGGTACTGCTCCGCCTCGCCGGTCAGCGCGCTCCAGCCGGAATCGCGGGACGTCAGGAGAAGATCCCGCAGGATCACCTCCGCGGGCATCCCAAGAAATGCCGGCGCACCGGCAATTCCCGGCGGCATCCACGCGCTTCCCGGCACACTGCCCCCCGCAGCCGCGTCCAGCAGCTCCTCCAGGCTCACCGTCCCGCCGTCCGTCTCCTCGCTGCCTCGGACATACACCCGCAGGCGGCTCTTGATAAAGGGAAGCCCGTAAATCCGCCCGGAGAACGCCGTGTTCTTCAGGCACCCGTCCGGCACTGCGTCCAGCCAGGAGAGCCCCAGACTGCCCATGAAGAGCTCGTCCAGTGGATATACCAGTTTCTGCTCCACCGCAGAGAGCATGGCGTCGTCCCCCATGCAGACCACGTCGTAGTTGTAATCGCTGCCCGCGTAGAGCAGCTTCAAAAACACCAGCGTGTCCGACTCCACGTAGGTGGCGTGCACACGCATGTCCGGGTGGGCCCGCTCAAACGCCTCCAGGCGCCGCCGCACATACTCCTCCCGCAGGCTGTCCCCGTCCAGGGAGACCAGCAGATTGAGCGCCACCGGCACCTGCTCGCCGGGGTGCGCCGCGGGCGTACAGCGCTGCGCCGCAGCCGCCAGAAGCACACCGGCCAAGGCCGCCGCCAGGGCGGTCAAAATTCGTCCTAGTCCTACTCTCGTCCTCATCTCATCCATTCCCCTGTTCCCGCCGCTTCGGCAGCAGAATGATCACCTTGGTGTAACGGCCCTTCTCGCTCTCCATCTTGATTCCGTAGCGCATCCCGTAGATCAGAAGCAGGCGCTTCTGCACGTTCTCCACGCCCAGGCCCCCGTAGATCCCCACGCCCTTCTCCACGTTGTTGATGTACTTTAGGTACTCCTTCTCCACGCCGATGCCGTTGTCGTAGATCTCCAGACACACATCCCCGTCCCGCTCGTAGCCGCGGATGTTCAGCAGGTAGCCCTCCTTGCCCGCGGTGAAGCCGTGGATGATGGCGTTCTCCACTAACGGCTGGATGATCAGGTTGGGGATCAGGCAGTCCATGATCTCGCCGTCCACCTGGATGTCCACGTCGAACAGCTGGTCATAGCGGATCTGCTGGAGCCGTATGTAGTCCTCCACAAACACCAAATCGTCGCTCAGCTTCACAAAGTCGTCCCGGAAGGTGATGCTCCTGCGCAGGAGCTTTCCCAGGTGGATCACAAAGCCGGACACCTCCTCCGTGCGCCCCATGCGGGCCAGCGCGTTGATCTCGTTTAGCATGTTGTAGAGAAAATGGGGGCTGATCTGGGCCTGGAGCGCCTTAAGCTCCGCGTTTTTCTTGCGCTCGCTCTCCTCCCTGGCGTTCTCGATCAGCGTCTGGATCCGGGATGTCATCCAGTTGAACACGGAGCTGACCAGGCGCATCTCGTCGCTGTCCTTCTCCCGGATCTCGATCTTGGTGTCCAGTTGCCCGCTGGTCACCCGGTTCATGGAGCTGACAAGCGTCTCGATGGGGCGGTACATGCGGTTGGCAAAAAAGGCGGCCAAAAGGAAGGCCAGCGGGGCCATGCATCCCAGCACCAGAAGGCTGATGGAGATCATCAGCTGGTTGTTCTCGTTGAACTCCGCGATGTTGTAGTAGGCGTAGAGCCGCAGGCCGTAGGGGTTGTCCCGGACGTCCATCACGGAATTCTTCTCCGTGCGCGCGGGTTCGCCCACCCTCCCCTCCGCGAAGCGCCCCGTGGTGTCCGCGATCACACAGCCGGTTTCATCCGCCAGCGTGACGGACGCCTTCTCCTCCTCCAGGGGCTGCAGGGCGGATATGATGGAATTCCGGTATACGTCGAGCACCACAAAGCCCAGAATCCCCCCTCCGCCATCTTTTACCGCGCGGCCCATGTTCAGGCAGACCGTCCGGCCGCTCTCTGTCCGGACGGCGCTGGGGAACACGGCCACCGCCTCTGGCCGGCCTGTCATCTCCTGTAAAATTCCCCACCCACCGAAAACAGCCGGGTCGTAAAACCCGGCGTCCCGGCTGTCCGGGTAGATGCTCTGATTCTTTAAATTCACCACACGAATTTTGATCCGGTTATCGCGCCCCGTCTGCAGGGGGCGCACGAGATCCTCCAACTCTCTCCGGCTGCCCGACTCCAGGCACGAAAGGAGGGCCGGATCCCTCGCCAAACTGTCGATAATCTGCTCATACTCCGCCAACACCTCCCGGATGTTCTCGGAGGAGACCGCCGCCATATCCCGCGCCTTGTCCCGGTAGCGCTCCCTGGACATGCGGAAGCTTCCGTAGGAGATGGCGATCACGCACAGGCAGATGGGCAGGATCGCGGCCAGCAAAAACGCCAGAAACAACCGTTTAAAATAGACTCTCTTCACGCTGTAAACTCCCGCCGCGGCACAGCGCCGCACAAGTGTACAAAAAGCTCCATCAAATCATTGTATCAGATGCTTTGGGTTCGCTCAACCGAAACTTTCGGGGAGGCCGAAACCTCCCCGAATCCATTCTATTTACATATAATGGGTGCGAACCCACTCGATATCCGCTTCCAGCCGCTCCTCGGAAATCCAGGCGTGCGGCTCGTACTCCAGCACGATTCTGGCGTTTGGCGTGTACTCCCGGTAAAGCGCCGCAAGGGCCTGGTAGTCGATCACTCCGTCGTCCAGGCGGTTGTGGCAGTCCCGGATGCCGTCGTTGTTGTGGAAATGGTAGGCGTGGATCCTGTCCCCGTATGCCTGAAGCATGGACTCCATATCCAGCTTTGTCTGGCAGGCATGGCCCACATCGATGATTCCGGACATGTCCGGAAACTCCCCGTAGAGCCCGCGGTAGCCGTCGTTTGAGAACAGCGGGATCCCCGAGGCGGGGAGCGGCAGGTTCTCCACCACGATCTCTGCCCCGTGCTTTGCGCCGATGTCCAGCACGGTCCGGAGATTCTCCCGGCACACCGCCTGCACCCGCGCCTGGTCCTCCGGCGCTGTGCCCAACTGGGTGTAGTGGTACACCACGTGGCGCACGCCGTATTTGGCCGCCAGGGCGCACACCCGCTCGTAGCTGTCCAAAAGGTGGTCAAATCCCGCGGTGCCCGGCGCGCTGGTGCCCTCCACGCCGATGTACGGCCCGTGGAAGGTCAGCGGGCAGGAGAGCGTGGGGAGGAGGCTGCATAGCCGCTCCCAGTACCGCTCATCGTGTGTGAACGCGATCAGCTCTAACCCCAGCCAGTCCTTTTTCTTCCCGTCGATGAAGCGGGCGATCTCCTCCATCTGGTCAAATCCCTTGATCAAAGAGCTTACAAATATTGGCATTTTCTGTCCTCCTGTTCAAACACTGCGGACCCGGATCAGCGGATCTCGTCGGGGTAGCCGATGGACTGGGTGGTCTCCCCGTCGAAGAAGTGCAGCTTCTCCGGCAGAATGTTCCAGTACACGTCCTCGCCCTTGGAGAACTCGTCCTCCGGCATGATGGAAATCAGCTCCTCGCCGCCGATCTCGGTGTAGAAGCCCACGCGGTTTCCATAATTCTCCACATAGTGGATGTTCACCTTGACGCTGTAGGGGCCCTTCTTGCGGCTAAACAGCACATTCTCCGGGCGGATGCCAAGCTTTAAGCTGCGCCCCTCCTTCTCGTGGATCTTCTTCACCCACATCTCCGGCAGCTCCACCCGCTGGCCGTCCAAAACCAGCTCCCTGCCGTCCACGTTGGCCGTCAGGATGTTCATGGACGGGGAGCCGATGAACTTGGCCACAAAGATGTTTGCCGGGCGGTGGTACACGTTGTGGGGCGTATCCACCATCTGCAAGTCGCCGCCGTTGAGCAGTGCGATGCGCTGTCCCACGGTCATGGCCTCGATCTGGTCGTGTGTCACGTAGATGAAGGTCTGGCCGTACATCTCATGGATGCGCACCAGCTCCTTCCTGGCCTGGCCTCTCAGCTGTGCGTCCAGGTTTGACAGCGGCTCGTCGAGCAGGAAGAAATCCGACCGCTTCACGATGGCGCGGGCCAGGGCCACGCGCTGGCGCTGTCCGCCGGAGAGCTCCTTGGGGTAGCGGCCCTCCAGGCCGGTCAGGTTTAAGATTCCGATGGCCTCGGCCACCCGCTCCCTTATCACATCCTTCTTCTCCTTGTGGATGCGCAGGCCGTAGCCCACATTCTCCTCGATGGTCATGTGGGGGTACAGCGCGTAGTTCTGGAACACCATAGCGATGTCCCGGTCCCCGCTGTCGATGTCGTTGGCAAGCTTCCCGTTTAAGTATAGGTTGCCGCTTGTGACGGTCTCCAGACCGCTGATCATGCGCAGAATGGTGGACTTTCCGCAGCCGGAGGGGCCGAGTAAGATCAGGCGCTCCCCCTTCTCTATGCTCAAATTTAAATTGTTGATAATCTTCGTCTTTCCGAACGATTTGCTGACATTTTCAAAACGAATACTGTCCATAACGCTTCACTCCTTCTATCCTTTGATTCCCGACTGTGCGAATGTGTTGATAATGTATTTCTGGCATACGGAATAGATGCCAAGCGGAAGCACCATGGTCAGCACGGAAATGGCCATTGCCACCGGGATATCCGTTCCGCCCTCCGCGCTGACGAACATCTGAAGCGCCAGGGACAGAGTGTAATTCTCCGTGGATTTTAAGATCAGGGACGGCCACACGTACTCGTTCCAGGAATTGATGAAGAAGATAATTCCGATGGACAGGATGGCCGGCTTCACCATGGGCACCACGATGGTCCGCAGGATGTTTGTGTGGCTCGCCTTCTCCAGCTTTGCCACCTCCACTAAGGACTTGGGGATCCCGCGCATGTGCTGGCGCAGCAGGAAGATTCCGGTGGCGTCCGCCAGCTGCGGCAGGGCCACGCCCAGGATGTTGTCCCTGAGGCCGATCTTGGAGATGGTGATAAAGTTGGGGATCATGGTCACGGTGAACGGGATGAAGATGGTGCTCACCAGGATAAAGTACATGAAATTCTTCCCCTTGTAGTCAAAGAACACAAAGCTGTACGCGGCCAGCACGCCCGTGAACAGCTTGAAGGCCGTCACGATGCTGGCGATGATGAAGGTGTTCATGGTGATCTTCACGAAGGGGATCTTCTGCAGCACATTGGAGTAGGCCGCGGTGGTGAACTCCTTCGGGATCAGGGAGGAGCTGTTGAACGCCTCGTTTAACGTCTTGAAGGACGTGGACAGGGCAAAAAATATGGGGTACAGGGACAAAAATACGATCACGATCAGTATGGCGTGCCAGATGATCTCGGTCCGTCTCTCAGTTTTCATAGTACACGCCCCTCTCCACATACTTAAATTCCAGATAAAGTAAAATCAAAAAGATCACCATGGTCATGATGGAAAGAGCCGAGGCCTTTCCGGTGTTGTAGAAGGTGAAGGCCTCCTGGTACACGCCGTAGATGATGTTGGAGCTGGCGTTGTTGGGGCCGCCCTGGGTCAGCACCTTGATGGGCGTGAACACGTACTGCATACCCTGGACGATGCTGATGATCAGCACGTAGATGGCCGTGGAGGACGTGAGCGGCATCACGATCTTGGTGAAGATCTTGGTGTGGGGCGTCTTCTCCAGCTTGGCGGCCTCGATCAGCTCGTCGGAGACGCTGCTCATGCCGGAGAGCAGCACCAGGAAATTGTAGCCGAAGCTCTTTAACACCGCCACCAGGGCGATGACGAAGATGACCAAGCCCTTGGTCTTGGACCAGGTGGGCATGGTAATTCCAAATTTTCCCAGAATTCCGCCCACCGGGCCGGAGATGGGGTTAAAAATCCACTGAAGCACGATGGCGCCGACCACCAGGGAGATCAGGCTGGGCACAAACAGCAGGGTCTTGTAGATGCCCTTGCCCTTTTTCATCACAAAGGTGTTCACATAGCTCAAGATGTACGGCACCGCAAAAATCAGGATCACCAGGATGGCGATGTAAAACAGGGTGTTGACAACGATCTGTATGGTCACTTCGTCCTGAATGATGCTCAGATAGTTCTTAAAGCCCACAAATTTTTTCGTGGGGGCCACCATGTTCCACTTTAAAAAGCTCAAATACACGGTGTATGCCAGCGGCCAGAACATGAACACCACGAACGCGAAGGTCGCCGGAAACAGGAACAGCCAGGCAATGATATTGTCCCGCCTCCTGCGGTTCGTCCTTTTTCCCTCCATAGGGTTTCCTCTCCTCTCTTTCAAGAAGAGGGAAGACCAAGCTTCCCAGTCTTCCCTCCCAATTTCAAACTACTGCTCTTCCAGCATCTTGTTCAGCGCATCCTGTGCGGACTTAAGAGCCGCCTCGGGGGTCTCGCTTCCGTCCAGAATCTTGTCTCTGGTGTCCGCGAACATCTGCTCCGCCTGGGTGCCCATGTCGCCGGGGTACGCAGCCCAGGACTGAAGGTTGTCCATCTCGCTGAATGCGATTCCCAGAAGCTCGTTGTCCTTGATGTGGGCCTGCAGGCCGTTGGGATCCTCCGCCACGTCCTGTCTGGGCGGCAGATAGCCGGTGTTTAAGGTCCACTTGGAGAGCCACTCGGGCTGCATGATGAACTTTAAGAATTCCATGGCCGCCTTCTGCTCCTCGGGATTCTGAGCGGTGATCGGGATGAAGTTTCCGCCTGCGGGGAGACGCTTCTCCTTGCCCTCAAAGCCCGGGAACTCGGCGCCCTTCACCTCGAACTGGGCCGCCTGGGTGATGGTGCCGATCTTGGCGCTGGTCACGCAGGCGATTCCCACCTTGCCGTTGCAGAACGCCTGGATGCCCTCGTCGGCGGTGATATGTAATGCGCTCTTGTCGGTGAGCACCATGTCTGCCAGAATCTGGTAAGCCTCGATGCCCTCAGGGGTTGCGAACGCGGCCTTGCCGTCCTCAAGCATGCGGGCCCCGTTGCTCTCCAGCAGTCCCTGGACCGCCCAGTTGTCGGAGTACTCCTGCATGTAGAAGCCGTACTCGCCGGTCTTGTCCGTGATCTGCTTTGCGTACTCGCGGATGTCGTCCCAGGTCTGGGGTCCCTTGGCCGGGTCCAGGCCCGCCTTCTCAAACAGCTCCGGGTTGTAGCAGATGATCGGCGCGCTGATGCAGAAGGGCATTCCGATCTGCTTGCCGTCCACCTGAGCCAGGCTCATCACGTTGTCCAGGAACGTGTTCTTTAAGTAGTCCTTGTCGTCCGGGAAGTACTGGTCGATCACGTCCTGGGGGCTCACATAGTTGAAGTTCGCCGCGAAATATTTGATATAGTTGTAGCCGATCATGCACAGGGACGGCGGGTTGCCCGCTGCCACCTCAGCCTGCAGGTTCTGCATAAGGCCCGGGTACATATCAGGGTTGTACACCTCTTTCACCACGATGTCCGGATGGGTCTTGTTGAACTCCTCCACCATCTCCTTGATGACCGGTGCGCCGAAGTTCTCAGAGTAAACGTGCCAGAATGTAACCTCCACCGGCTCCTTGGACGCCTCGGTCTGCGCCTGGCTGTCCGCGGGTGCGCTCTCCTTCTTGCCGCAGCCTGCCAACATCGTCACTGCCATTGCAGCCGCAAGCCCGGCCGCCGCCGCCTTTCTCCATACCTTCTTCATATACATCCTCCTTTTAGTTGGTACTTCTCAAGTCATTTCATAAACCTATGATACAACACGGCACGCCGGTTGACCATGCGGTAATCCGTCACTTTTGTGTAAAATCCTGCACACTTTTTGCATATAATCGCTAATTTTACCGGTCAAATACATGGGTTTTACATAGATTTTACCAAATTTTTAACAAACTCCGTAGAAAATACGCCCGGTGTCCTGCGCACAAAAAGCAGGCACCGAACCGGCTGCGCCCCCGCCGCCGTTCGATGCCTGCCCTTTGTGGATGTGACTTTTCCTTTTATTTTCCGGAGCTCTTCACGCCCTTTATCTCCCAGCAATAGTTCTCATACGCCTGCCGCAGCCCCATGGACGCGGTCTCATAGGCCGCCTGCTTCTCTAAGTAGGCCGCCTCGCCCTCCAGGTACTCGGTGTTCGTGAGGAGCCCGGCCTGCTGCCTGCGCTCGAGGGAGGCGTAGATAAGCTTCGCGCTCTCCCAGGAGGCGCATGCCCCCTCGTAGGCGGTCTTTTTCTCCATCAGCGTCTGGTACAGGGCGTCCACCGTGACCACGGCCTCGCCCTCCGCCTCCTCCACCCGCTTTTCCCTGCGGTCCTTGGCGGAGCTTCCCACGGCCCTGGCGTGGCGCTCGCTCAGCACAGTGCTGTTGTTCCCCATGGCCCTTTGCCGGTCCGCCTCCAGGTCGATGGCCCCGATGGCCGCCAAGTCCGGCGCCGGGACCGCCCCGATCTCCACGTCCGCGTCCGGCTCCATCCCCAGAAGCAACAGCAGCTTCGCCTTCAGGCCGGCCGCCTGCTCCGCCATGGAGTTGCTGGCGTTTTGGGCCTGGTTCATGCGCTTTCTGGCGCTCTCCACGTCCGCCTGGGTGGCCAGTCCCACTGAATACCGCGCCTCGGCCGCCCGCAGAGCCGCCTCGGCGGCCTCTGCCGACTTGGCCCGCGCCCTGGCGTTCCCCGCCATCTGGTTGTAGGAGTTCATCATGGCCTGCGCCGTCATGGTCGCAGCGTCCGCCGCCTTCTCGATGGTCCGCATGCTGCGCTCGCCGGTCATCTGGTCAATCCGCTTGTAGAGCTGGCTGGCCGACTGCTTTAGCATCGCCGCGTTGGAGGTGTAGACCGCCGCAGCGGCGCTGTCCGAGTCCCCCAGGTCCTCGGCCTTGCTCTCCATGTCCCACTGCTCCCACTTGAGCGCCGCCCGCATGTCCTCGTAGATCCGGATGTTCTCATTGTAGTCGTCGATCTTCTGGCGAAGACTCAGATTGCCTGATTTTAAGAGTTCGCGTAGGTTGTCGTAGTCGATGCGATGCGGGGAGGAAGATGCGGGGGCGCCAGGCGTCTGCGGCGCGGGGACCTCGCCGGGAGCGGCAGCCGCGACTGCCCCGCCGGTCTCGCTTGCCACAGTCACCCCGCCAGTCTCGTCCGCCGCCCCGCTTTCGCTCGTCACGGCCGCCCCGCCGCCTTCTTCCGCCCGCACCTCCGGCGCCCAGGCTACCGAAAACACGGCAGCCGTTATGCACAGCGTAAACACCTTCGCCAAACGCCACTCTCTCCGCCTCACCGTCTCCTCGTTCCCGCACACTTCGTTCCCGCGCACTCCATTCCCGCGCGTCCACTCACTTTCCTGTCCATCCCTTCTCAACCGCCTCACCTCCCGTCACGCTCCGGCCAGGCCGTTTACCGCCCAGTCGTATTCCACCTGCGCGTTTAGCAGGTCTAAGCGGCTGGTCTTGACCGAGGTCTCCGCCGAGATATAGGACAGCTGCTGCTTCCGGTACTCGTTGGGGGTGATGGTCCCGGCGGCCATCCGGTTCTGGGCCGCCCGCATGTTGTCCTGGGCCAGCGCGAAGGCCTGCTGCGCCTGGCTGTAGCTGTCCCGGGCCAGAAGCATGCTCCGGTAAGCGTTCTTCACGCCGTTCGCGGCGGACTCCCTCTGACTCTTTAAGCTCTGCTCCAGCTTATCCCGGGTGGAGCCGTAGGCCGCGTTGGCCGCCTGCCTTTGCAGGCTCTTTAAGCTGTAGCTGTTCTCCAGGGCCCGCGCCACATCCGTGTCCAGGTCCACGGCCTCAATCCGCTCTGTCTCCGGCTCCGGCAGCTCACCCACCGTGACCGGCGCCCCGTACGTCCAGCCCAACATCAGGCAAAGACTCTCCTTGGTCTTGTCCGCGCTGCTCCTCGCGGAGACGATGGCGGCCTCGGCCGAGCTCACCGCATCCTGGGCCTGGAGCAGCTGCGCCTGTGTGGCCATGCCAGCCTCCAGCTTTATCTCCACCGACTGGCAGGACAGCTTCGCCTGCTCCAGGGACGCCTCCAGGCTCTCAAGGCTGTAGACCTGCTTCCAGTAGCTGATCATCTGCTGCTGGGCGCTCTTTACCAGGCCGGCCTCGGTCTTGTCGTAGCCCAGCTTCTTGATCTCCCCGTCGTCCACGTTGTTGTCGCCCTTCTCCATCAGGTTGTCCACCTGGACCTTGCTGTTTAAATAGGAGCTCAGGCGGCTGGCAAAGCCCGCCTCGTCCGAGTCCGGGTACTCCAGGTTGTTCAGGATGTCCTGGGCCGCATCGTAGTACTCGTCGGAGATGTCGTCCTTGTCCTTATCCTTGTATTCCTTAAAATCGATCTGATTCTGGATCACCGTGTTGTTGTACTCGTGAACCAGGTCCGCGATCTCGTCAAATTCCAGCTGATCATCCCGCAGGGACGCCCATTTCTCCGCCGTGTAGGCGAACTCCGGGCTGCCCGCAAGCGCCGTAGACGCAAGCCCCAAAGCCACCGCAAACGATACCGCAAACGCCAGCGCCGTCGTCCCCACGTTTTTCCATATTATTCCAATTCTCATGCACATCCTCCTCACAGATCCAGAACCACGCGCTTCTTATTGCCGTTCATCAGCGCATAGTAGATGGGCAGAATGAACAGCGCCACCAGAATTCCGGCGGACAGGCCGCCGATATTCACCACCGCCAGACCCTGGGTGGTGGAGCCGCTGCTTCCGAGGGCCAGCGCCATGGGGATCATGGACAGAATGGTGGTCAGACTGGTCATGAGGATGGGGCGCAGTCTGGTGGCCCCGGCCTCGATCAGGGCCGTCTTTATGTCCATGGTCATCCGGTACTGGTTCACGGTGTCCACATAGAGGATTCCGTTGTTCACCACCGTGCCGATCAGGATCAGAAATCCCAGCAGGGAGGTCATGCTGATGGTGACGCCCGTCAGCTTTAAAAGCCCGAAGGAGCCCACCAGGCTGAAGGGGATGGTGGTCATCACCATGATCGAAAACTTGGGCGACTCAAACTGCGCCGCCATGACCACGAACACCATGAACACCGCGATAGCGATGGCCCGGTACAGGGCGGAGAACTCCTCCTTCATCATCCGGTCCATGGAGTTCACGCCCGTGGTGATGGTGCCCGTCAGGTTGGGCCTTATGACCTCGCTGTCGATGGCCGCCTTGGCGTTGCCGTGGGTGTAGTCGGCGGTGATGGTGATCTCGTAGGCCTTGTCGGTCTTTGAGATGGCGGAGGGGCTGTCCTTAAAATAGATCTCCGCCACATCCGCGAGGGCCGCGTAGCCACCGGAGGGCTTTCTTAAAATGATGCCCTGCAGCTGGTCGATGGTCCGGTACTCGTCCTCCGGGTACTCCACCATCACGCTGATCTCCTGGCCGTCCACCTTAAGCTTCGTGGCCTCCACCCCGTCCAACATCTGTTTCACAAGCGCCCCGATGCGGGAGGCGGAGAGCCCCTCCGTGGCCGCCATCACCGGGTCCACCTTGACCGTCACGATAGGGGCCGTGTTCTCGATGCTGGAGTGGATGTTGATCACGTCGTCCCGCTCCGTCATCTCCTTCACGATCCGGTCGCTGACCTCCTTAAGCTCGTCGTACTGGGTCCCCCGCAGGATCACCTGGTAGTCGTTTCTCCGGCGCATGAAGCTCATGGAGCTGGAGGCCGACACCGTGATCTTGCAGTTGTCGATGTCCGCCATCTCCTTCTTCCACTTGTCCGCCACGTCGTCCGTAGACATATCCCGGTCGTCCTTCAGGTAGGCCGTGATGCTGCCGCTGTTGCTGTTGTAGCGCAGCATGTAGGATTCCATGTTCGGGTCCGCCTTCACGATGGCCTCCGCCCGGTTTAGCATGTCCTCCGCCTGCTCAGAGAGGATTCCCGGCCTGGTCTCAATGGAGACGCTCACGGTTCCGGTGTCGTCAGCGGTCATCAGCTCGGCCTCCATGCCGCTCGCCAGCACCACGGTGACCACCATGATTCCCAGGGACGCCGCCATGACCGTCCACTTGTGCTCCAGGAGCTTCGCCATGATTTTCCGGTACAGGTTCTGCATGCGCACCACCGGCCGGTTCATGGGGGCCCGCTCCGTCTCCTTGGGCTTATACATCAGATAGCACAGGGGCACCACCGTCATGGCCGAGAGCAGGGAGGACATCATGCAGAACACGATGGTATAACCCATAGGCTTAAACATCTGGCCGGTCATGCCCTGTAGGAATGCCAGGGGGATGAACACCACGCAGGTGGTGACCGTGGAGCCCAGGATGGACTGCATCACGATCCCGGTGCCGCTTAGGGCTGCCTTGGCGTAGCCGAGAAGCCCCTTGTCCTCGGAGGCTGCGGTGGCGCGGAAACAGCTCTCCAGCACCACGATGGAGTTGTCCACCATCATGCCCACGCCAAGGACCAGGGCGCTCATGGTGATGACGTTTAGGGAGAAGCCCACCGAGGTCATGAGGATCATGGATAAAAGGATCGACGTGGGGATGGAGCTTCCCACGATCAGGGACGCCTTGTAGTCCCCGAAGAACACGAAGATGATCGCCATGGAGATCAGCACCGCCAGCACCATGGTGTAGGCCACGTCCTTTAAGGAGCTTACGATGGTGTCCGCCGTGTCCCTGGCCACTGTGATGGTCAGATCGTCATCCGCCGCCTTCAGGGAATCGATGGTCTTCGTCACCGCCTTGGACACGTCCATGGCCGTGCTGCTCTGCTGCTTTTTGATGGAGATGGAGATCGTCTCCTGACCGTTGTAGCGGGACACGCCGCCCTGGTTCTTCTTGGCCTGGTAAATATTGGAAATATCCTGCAGGTACACGATCTGCCCTGCATTTGTGGTGATGGGCACCCGCTTTAAGTCGTCCAGCGTGTCGTTCTCTAAGGAGGTGGACACGGACAGCTCCAGGTTTCCGGCCACCGTGCTGCCGGAGGGGTAGGAAAGGCTGGCCGCCGACAGCGCGGAGGTAATCTGGTCCACCGTCACCTTGTACTGGGCCAGCTTCTCCGACTGCAGCTCGATCCGTATGTACTCCGAGGAGCCGCCCATGGCGTCCACCTCGGCCACCGAGGGGATCTTCTCAAACTCCGGCACCACCTTCTGGTCCACGTAGTCGTAGAGGTCCGTCTCCGTGGCGTGGGAGATGGAGAGCATCATGGTGGTGGCGGAATTGTTGTTCATCTCCATCACGGAGGTGGTCACATCGTCGGGCAGTCGCCGCTCCAGGCTGTCCATCTTCTTTTTCAGGTTCTCGTACGCCTCGTCCATGTCCGTGCCGTACTCGTACTCCAGCATGACCATGGCGGAGTTCTCCCTCGAGGAGGAGCTCATGCTCTTCACGCCCTCCAGGGTGCTGACCGAGTCCTCGATGGGCTCCGTCACCAGCTCGCAGACGTCCTCCGGCCCCGCGCCCGAATAGCGGGCGCTGATGATTAGCATCGGCTGGTCCGTCTCCGGCATGCGCTCCAGCGTCGCGGAAAAGATGGAGGAGATGCCGAACACCAGCAGGCACAATAGCGCCATGACCGTCGCCACCGGCCGCTTCAGCACAAATTTAGTGATTCCCATACCTCTGCCCCCCTACTGCGCCCGCGCGCCCTGTGGGGCGAGGGCTGCTGCACCGTCCTGGCCCGCCTGGGGCGCTGCTGCTCCGTCCTGGCCCGCCCCGGGTGCCACTGCGCCGTCCTGGCCTGCCTGGGGAGCGGCCCCCTTCAGCTTCGCCTTCGCCCCCTCGTACAGATCGGAGCTCCACGTGCTGACCACCAGGTCGTCCATGGTGAGGCCGCCCAGGATCTCGGCGTTCTCGGAGTCGTAGATTCCCACCTCCACGGCGGCACGCTTCACGGTCCCGTCCACGTACAGGTACACATACCCGTTTCCGTTGCTGTAGTAGATGGCGTCCACCGGCACCAGCATGGCGTCCACGGTGCGGTCGGTCACCAGGCTTAGCTTGACCGTGCTGCCGGTGGGGATCCCATCCGCCCCGGCGAGCTCCGCCTTCACCTTAAACAGCCCGGTCTGGGAGTCCACCATGGAGCTGACCTCGCTGACATACGCCTCGTAGGAGGTCCCGCTCTTCTCCACGTCCAGCGAATCCCCCACGCGGATGTTGTTCATCATCCGCTCCGTCACATAGAAGGACACCCGCTTCTCCCCCTCGCCTGCGATCACGCAGAGCTGGGTGTTCTGTCCCACGCTGTCGTGCACCTCCACGTCGCAGCTCTCCACCCGGCCGCTTATGGGCGCGGCCACGGTGCTGTACTCCGCCTGCCGCTCGTAGGCCAGCTTGGCGGACTCGTACTGCAGCCTGGCGGACTTCACCCGGTTGGAGTACTGCTCAAAATCCTGGGCGGACAGATCCCCGCTGGCGTAGAGAATCTGCATCCGGGCCAGCGTGCTCTGGGCCTCGGACAGGGACACCTGTGCGGACTCCATGGAATTCTTCGCGGTCTCCACCTGCTTTGTGTCGATCTCGCAGAGCGTCTGCCCCGCCGTCACGGTATCGCCCGCCTTCACCGCCACCGCCGTCACATCGCCGGAGGCCTTGGCGTACACGTACACCACATCCGACGGCTCCACTGTGCCGGTGAGCCCGGAGGTCAGAAGGATGTCCCCTCTTGTGGGGTTCACCGCCCGCACCACCGGCACGTTGGCCTCCATGGCCCCCGGATTCATTCCCCCCGGCCTCTGTCCCTGCCCCTGCTTTTTTCCGCCGAGCAGACAGACAGCGGCGGCCGCTGCCACGATCAGCACGGCCGCTCCGATTATAATCACTTTTTTCTTTTTCATGCTCCTCTTCTCCTTGCTCCGCCATGCCCTGCCCCGGACATGGCCTCATGATAAACTCTCCCATGAATTTTAAGATGCCAATATTAATTCAACATAAACAAACCGCTAAGATTGCAAAAATAAATTGGAAATAATCTGTATTTTATTCACCTTCATTTAATATTTTTGTGCTATACTGATTTTCGTTTCACAGGCGGGGCAAATTCCGCCACACAGACAGGAGGTGTACTGCCCATGTTTCAGATTTTGGTTGTGGAGGACGACACGAACACGAGAAAACTGATGGAAGCCGTGCTGAAGGAACACGGGTACTCCCCCATCCCGGCAAAGGACGGGCTGGAGGCCCTGCGGCTTTTGGACTCGCACCATATCGACTTAGTGCTGTTAGACATCATGCTGCCCGGCATGGACGGCTACGAGCTGACCCGCCAGCTGCGGGAGACCGACTTTAAGCTCCCGATCCTGATGGTCACCGCCAAGCAGCTGCCCGAGGACAAGAAAAAGGGCTTCATCGTGGGCACGGACGACTACATGACAAAGCCCGTGGACGAGGAGGAGATGATCCTACGCATCCGCGCGCTGCTGCGCCGGGCCCAGATCGTGAGCGACCACAAAATCACCCTGGGGAAGGTCATCCTGGACTACGACGCCCTGACCGTCACCCGCGAGGGCGAGGTCCAGACGCTCCCGCGCAAGGAGTTCTACCTGCTGTACAAGCTCCTCTCCTACCCCGGAAAAATCTTCACCCGCGTCCAACTGATGGACGAAATCTGGGGCATGGAGTCCGAGACCGACGACAACACCATCAACGTGCACATCAACCGGCTGCGCAGGCGCTTTGAGAATTATCCCGAATTCTCCATCGAGACCATCCGCGGCCTGGGCTACAAGGCGGTGAAAAACATATGAAAAAACGGCGCGGGTTAAAGCCCCTGCACAACATCACCCTGGCCATCACCCTCTTCATCTTCCTGATTCTTCTGACCGTGATGACCCTCCAGGGCCTGTTCATATACTTTTACCTCAAATACTGGAACCGGCTCAACGTGCGCCCGCCCCACTTCTGGCGGCCGATCCCGGTACTGCTTTTGGCCAGCCTGCTGTGCGGCGTGGTCTTAACCGTCATCGCCAGCCGTGTGCCACTAAAGCCCGTGCGCCAGCTGATCGACGCCATCAATGAGCTGGCGGCCGGAAACTTCAGCGTGCGCATCCACCTGGATCTGACTAAGGAGTTCGTGAAGCTGTCCGAGAGCTTCAACCAGATGGCCCAGGAGTTAGAGAACACGGAGCTGCTGCGCTCCGACTTCATCAACAACTTCTCCCATGAGTTCAAAACCCCCATCGTGTCCCTGCGGGGCTTTGCCAAAATCTTAAAGAATGACAATTTGACCCGGGAGGAGCGCGACGAGTACCTGGACATCATCATAAGCGAGTCCAACCGCTTAGCCCAGCTGTCCACCAACGTCCTGAATCTGTCCAAGGTGGAGAACATGAGCATCCTGACGGACGTTAACGCCTTCAACCTGGCAGAGGAGATCCGCCAGTCCATTCTGCTCCTCGAATCCAGATGGCAGAAAAAGGAAATCGAGTGGATTCTGGAGCTGGAGGAGATCACCTTCTGCGGGAACAAGGCGCTGCTCAACCAGATGTGGATCAACCTGATCGACAACGCCATCAAGTTCTCCCCACAGGGCGGAAAAATCAAAATCCGCCTCTACCCCGACGGCTCCCAGGTAATCTTCCGGATCTGGGACAACGGCTGCGGCATGGACGAGACCGTGATGGAACACATTTTCGACCGGTTCTACCAGGGCGACAAGTCCCGCACCACCGAGGGCAACGGCATCGGGCTCACCCTGGTGAAGCGGGTGGCCAAGCTCCACGGCGGAACCGTCCTGGTACACAGCGAGGCGGGGATCGGCACCACCTTCACCGTGGAACTGCCGAGCGCCCCGCCCCAGTCCAAATCGCCTTAAAATCCATGTCACGGGCCGGTCACAATCCGATCGCGCCCGCTCTTCTTCCCGCAGTACATCCGCTCGTCCGCCAGACGGATGAGCGAATCCAAATCCTCCGACTCCCTGCAGTCCGCCAGCCCGAAGGTCATGGCCGCCTGGACGGGCTGCCCCTCGTAGAACAGACCGCCGGTGTGAATGTCCTTCTGGAGCTCGGCGAGCGCCTCCCCGGCCTCCTCCTTGTCCATCCCCTCGTAGATAAACAGAAATTCCTCGCCGCCCCACCGGAACACAAATCCCCTGCGCTCCATGTGGGCGGTGAGAATCATCGCCAGCTTTTTTAGGATCGTGTCCCCGGCCTGATGGCCGAAGGTGTCGTTGACCCACTTGAAATGGTCGATGTCCCCGATGGCAATGGAAAAATAGCTGCCCCTTCTGCGGTACTCCTCCATGGCGTTCTCCAGCGCTGCATTGCAGCTCCTGCGGTTGTACATGCGGGTCAGCGGGTCGCGCCCCACCAGGTCGATGATCGACGCCTGGAGCTGCTTCGCGAACCGGCCCATCTCCCCCAGCTCGTCCGTTCTCCGCAGGAGGTACGGGTCGATGTCCGCCGTGATGTCGCCCCCGGCCACCTTTCCCAAAAATTCCTCCGTCTTGTGAATCGAAAAGATGATCCGCCTTCCGTACAGAAGGCTTGCAAGCCCCGTGGCCGCAAGCACCACCAGGATCACGCAGCTGATCCGGCGGATACTCTCCCCGACCTTCTCCATCACCTGGCTGCGCGGGCGCCCGGCGAACATCATCCCCACCACCGAGCCGTCCGAGTTGCGAAGCGGTTCATAGTAGCCAAAATAGGCGGTCCCGTTCACCATCACGCGGTCGGAGAAGTACACCTCCCCCCGCTTCAGCACGTGCTCCACCACCGCCTCGTCCGCCTTGGTTCCCACCGCCCGTGAGCCGTCCGCGCTGCAGATGGAGGTGAGCACCCTGGTGTCGCCGTAGAAGAGCGTCGCGTCCGCGCCGGAGATCTTCTTTACATAGTCCGTGATGGACACGCGGCTCCCGACCACCATATCCCCCTTCACGACCTCCCCGTCCGTTATCCCGTAGTCCCCCGGATACAGCAGGTCGTACAGCTCACAGGAGGATTCCGTCAGGACCTTAAGCCCCGCCTTCACCTCTCCCCGCATGCTGTTGTAAACAAAAAAAGAAGTCATCAGAATACTGACCACTCCCAAAATAAGTAAAGGAACCACAGACAGCCCGGTCAGGCTGATCGCCAGGTTCCTGTGCTTTTGTTTTTTCTCTGTCATCCGCATAAATGTACTCCCAAGGCCCGCCGGCGCGCCCGAAAATTCCTATTTTATCCCACAATTCTTATCGTTTTTATTATATCAGATCCGCCCTCTCTTTGCCATCACATTTTCCAGATATTTGAAAATAAGGAAATGAACGTCGAAGCTTGCCGGGGTACTTTTTTTGGAGGGGGGCATATCCTGTACCCCGGCAAGCTTGCCTCATTAATTTTAATTTCCCCGTCACACGCTTCCGAGCGCCCCCGAGCGCTTCGTCTCCCCCGCCTTCTCCCGCCGGATGGAGGCCAGGACATAGATCAGGGTGTAGACGGCCATGAACCCCGACACAAAGGGCGCGATGGAGCCGATCCGGTACAGATTGTCCGGCCAGTAGGTGTAGACCACGTAAATCAGAGGCATGCGCAGCGCCAGTGCGCCGAAGCAGCAGCTGACCATGGTGAATATCGTCTTGGCGCGCCCGTTCAAATAGCCGTTTAAGCAGAACACGAAGCTGACAGCCAGGTAGTCGTAGCTGCAGGACCTAAAGAAGGGGATCCCCTCCCGGATAATGTCCGCGTCGTTTGTGAACATGCCGATCATGGTCTGGGGCGAAAACTGGGCCCACAGCCAGAACAGGGCGGAGGCCGCCACCGCGAAGCCCAGCCCCGCAAACAGGGACTCCCTGGCCCGCTCCGGCTTCCCGGCCCCGTAGTTCTGTGCCGTCACTGCGGCCAGTGCGTTGGCCGTGGAGGTGGCCGGAAGCATGGCGAACACGTCGTACTTGCTGGCGATGCCCACCGCGGCCGCCGCGTACACGCCCAGCCGGTTGGTCACGCTGGTCAGGTACAGAAAGGAGAGCCGTACCATGCACTCCTGGAGGGAGATGGGGATCCCCACCGCCGCCAGCTCCCGCACCTTAGCCCCGTCGATACGCAAATTGGCCAGGCTGAATGTGAAGATAAAGCGGCTGCGGTTTAGGTAAACGATGGCGCAGAACATGCTGATGGCCTGGGAGCCGATGGTGGCTATGGCCACGCCCGCCACGCCCAGCCCGGCGTACTTCACCAGGATCACATCCCCGGCCACATTTAGCGCGCAGGAGAGCGCGATGAACATCATGGGGCGCTTGGAGTCGCCGTAGCCGCGTAGGATCGCGCTGATGGCGTTGTAGCCGCAGATGAAAAAGATACCGCAGCTGCAGATCACCACGTACTGCCTCGCCAGCGCGAAGGAGGGCGCGGGCGTCTTGAGAAGCTCCAGGATCGGTGTCACAAACAGCAGCATGAGAACCGTGAGCATGATCGCCACCACCGCGAACACAGACAGCGTGGTGCCGATGGTCTTTCTGACCTCGTCCTTGGCGTTCATGCCGGTGTATTTCCCCACCAGGATCGTGCTCCCTAACGTCAGGCCCGTGATCATGCTGGTGATAATCTGGGTCACCTGGGTGCCCGTGGACACCGCCGCCACGCTCTCCGGCGAGCAGTACCTGCCAATCACAAACAGATCCACCGCCCCGTACAGGGCCTGGATTAAGTTGGCGATGATAAATGGGACGGTAAACACCAGAAGGGTCTTTATCACGTTTCCCTGCGTTAGATTCTGTTCCTGTTTCATTTCGTATTCCTCCAAGGACGCAACTCTGATGTAATTGCGTTTCGTACAGTCGCAAAAATGGCTTTGTGAGCGGGTGGCAGAGCCTTGGACAGCGCATAGCCATTTCCTGTTACATAAAAAAATAAACCCTCCAGTAACTAGAGGGTCAAGCGGTTTTTGAATTTATTGAATTTATTATGTCAAGCCCGGGACAAAAATTTCATTTTCCCATATCTTTTCTTTCTTCCATAATATGTGTATAGTGTCGAACTTTATTGTCGCAATCTCCGCCACTCTTATGTCAAGCCCATGACAAAAAATATTTGATGATAACTAAAAAGGCACTTGAAAACTCCAAGTGCCTAGTGTATAATCAAAGCAGAAAGGTAATCAGATACAAAATCTGATGCCCTCAGTTAAATGGAATAAAAAATAGCATCTAACTTTGGACGGTGGGATGCTATTTTTTATTGTGTTTGTTGTCTATGTATGACAATGCCGCAAATATAACAAGCAATAAGGTTAAAACTTCCATTATGCTCATGGGCACCACCCTCTCTTTCTTTTACTAGAGGGCACACAATTTGCATCCTATTCTTTCTGATCTGAAAATACATAGTTATTTTATCATAAATCTTATGATGCATCAATTTATTTATCTCAATCATTTTGTTCCCTGAGAATATATTCGATATTATATGACGCTACTTTAACTCATATTGAAACGCATTTTATCGAATCCTGTCGTCGCGACCTTTGGCATACACACATAAGTTTTTATACCCTCCCCCACGGAGTGCGACATACAGCGGGATAGAAAATATGTTGATAAAACGCATTTCTACTCACCCCTCGCTGCGCACCGGCACCTGCAGTTCCGTCACATACTGGCTCAAGTCCTGGGTAAAGCCCGAGTCAATCCAGGTGATCTCCACCGAGTCCCCGGCCGGGGCCAGGCCCTGCTCCTCCATGGCGGCAAACAGCCTCTCATAGTACTGCGCGGACTCCTGGTGGGTGCCTGAGTACAGGATGGTCAGGTAGTCCCCGCCCGGCAGCATATGCGCCTCGCCCTGGTAATTGTCCTCCTCCTCCAAAAACACGAAGATCCCCGAGAACCGGGTGGGCGTGCCCTTCTGAAGATCCGCAAGCTCCGCCGTGACCCCCACCTTTCCCAGGAACATCACTGGTTTCAGATCGTTCATCCGTTCCAGTTCCCGCAGGGGGTATTCCAGACTCTCACCCTGGGAAATCTGGCGGCGCAGAAACGCCACCGGCCGCTCCGGGAAGCGGACCAGGCGGACCTCCTCCATGGGCGCGTTTAAGGCGTAGCGCAGCTGGTCCAGCCTGAGGTTCAGCTTTCGCTCCATGTTCCGAAGCTGGTTTAACTGTTCCCTGGTGGCGATCAGCTGGTCCTCCAGAATCCGCTCCATGGTCCTGGCATCCCGGTTCTCGAAAAACTGCTTCATCTTCTCCAACGGCATGTTCAGAGTCCGCAGGTATTTGATCGTGTTCAGCCTCTCAAACTGCCTGGTGGAATAATAACGGTATCCATTGTCCGGATTCACACTCTCCGGCTTCAAAAGCCCGATATCGTCGTAGTATCGGAGCGTGCGGATATTCACCTGAAACAGCTCCGCCATCTCGCCGATGGTAAATAGTTCTTTCATAGTCGTATCTCCTCCCGGCGCGCCGTCTCCGGATCATCTCTTAGGTGTCTGCCGCGAAAGCTCCTGGCCTGCTCTCACCAGCTTTCCCGATCCGCCTTCATCCTTCGGCGGGCCATTCTCCGGTTTTGGCGCTTGTATTTTCTCCATCCCTTGTGATTAACCGCCCAACAGGCGTACGCCCGGTCAAATTTATCCTCGCGGGACAGCCGCTTCCAAAGCCCTTTTCTCATGTCTTTTTCCGCCCCTTCTTCTCGCAGACCGGAGGCACCCCGGGCTTCTGGTCCCTGTGGAAGGCCCGGCACTCCTCGCAGTGTCCGCGGCGCGGGCATTTGCGGCGGCAGGGGCAGGTGGGATCAGCTGATGGGGCTGGGGAGGTGCTGGCGGCTGATGGGATTGAGCAAGGATCAGCAGCCGACGGGCTTGGGCCAGGATCAACACCCGACGGGCTTGAGCCAAGATCCGCAGCCGACGGGCTTGGGCCAGGATCTGCAGCCGACGGGCTTGGGCCAGAACCAGCAGCCGACGGGCTTGAGCTAGGATCAGCAGCCGACGGGCTTGGGCCAGGATCTGCAGCCGACGGGCTTGAGCCAGGACCAGCAGCCGACGGGCTTGAGCTAGGATCAGCAGCCGACGGGCTTGGGCCAGAACCAGCAGCGGCTGGGCTTGGGCCAGGACCAGCGGCGCCTGGGATTTTGCAGGTGCCCGCAGCGGCCGATAGGCTTGCACATAGCCTGTCAGCCACTGAAATAACACATGCACCGCCTCCTCCCGTCCCTGCCATGCACTCTCCGCAATCCGCCTGCGCGCTCACAACCCCATTTTTTTCCATATCCATCCCCAGAAACACCTCCGGCCGTCCCTTCGTCTCCGCCCCTGCGGTCTTTAAAACATTCCCGTTCACAAACCGGCAAACCGCCGGCTGGAACTGCCGGTCCTCCTCGATCTTCATGGGCGCGGCCTGCAAAAAGTCCGTCATGCGGTTCAACGCCGCTACCGGCCGCCTTCCGTGGGTCTTCGTAAACTGCACCTTCCCCGCCGCACGAAAATACGCCTCCACGGTCTCCTCGCTGTATCCGACAGTCAGAAGCCCTCTTCGGATCGCTTCCAGGACTTTTCCCTCCAATTTTTCCCAGTCCGCCCACTCCATCTTCCAGAGAATCACGGTGAACGCGTTGGAGGCGTTGACCGCCATCAGCGTGTTCTCGCCGTGATAGCGGATCACATGGAGGTCCCAGCAGAAAAACAGATTCTCCGGCTCCCCGTAAGCGGGTGTTTTCCACCGCAAAAACTTTTGTAACGGGATTGTAATTCCAAACTGCATCGCGATTTTTTGCTCCTCCTCATCTATCGATCCGGGTCGTTTTCGTCGAACAGGCTCAGCTGCCTGACCTTAAAGGACCGCACGGCCCGCTCACGCACCACATCCTCCGGCTTAAGCGGCGGCCCGAGCACCGTGGAATTCTGGTCAAACGCCCGGCTGTTTTCCAGGATCCGGGCCCTCGAAAAGTTGGCGTAGCAGTACGCGCAGCCGTTCAGGCATGTGTTGTAGGCGCCCACGTCCACGCTCTCCGCGCAGCCGCACTCCGCCCTCTGGTTCCCGTCCTTCCGGCACTGGATCCTTAAGCCGGTCAGGCGCTCGATCCGCGCAGGATCGATGCAGCTGCCGTGGGCAATGCCCGCACTGGACAAATCCACCGCCTCTGCGCAGGCCTCAATGGCCATCCCGCAGTCCGCGGCGATTTTTGCCATGCTCCCGGCCAGACAAAGCATCTCCTCCGTCCCCATGGGCTCCATCCCAAGGCGCTCCATGTTTTTTCGGATCTTCTGGTACATGTCCAAGAAGCTGATCACCGCCAGGTCCGTGTACCCGGTGAGCTCCCCCGCGATCTTGGCGAACGCCTTTAAGTGGTACTCCGGCGTGTAGCGCCTGCTGATGAAGATGGGGTCGTAGCGCCAGACCACCCGACCAAAGCCCAACTCCCTGGCCAGCTGTTTGAAGGTTGGGATCAGCACACGTTGCTTGTCCGGAAGCCCCGCCTCCACATCGGGCCCGTAGCCGGTGAGCGTGAACTGGAAATAAAAGTCATAGGCGGACAGCTCATCCAGCCGCCCCAGCATGGGACCCGGATTTTTGGTCCAGAACACGATGCAGTCCACCGCCTCCGGTGCCAATGATATGCGGCTGATCTGCCCGGCGTTGAACGGATTTCTCACGTCCAGAAATCCCTCCTTCACCCGGTTTAAAAACCAGTCGCTGTAATAATTTGGCAGATCTGTTCTGCGGCTTGCGCTGAGTATCATCCGTCTTCCTCCGTATGTGTTCCCGTGCTTTAGGGCTGTGGGTGTCCTGCGCACCGGGCTTCAACCATCTTTTTCCATCTATCGTCCGGCCGCTCCTTGCCACTGCGCGTCTGGCGCAGGAACTCTCCCACCGCCTCGAAATTCGCGACAGTTCCCCGGCTGTCGGACTGGTAGTTAGCCGCTCGGTCGGCTTCAATTCCCAAGCTCTCCGCCTCCGCCACGGCGTCCATGTTGGCTCCCAAAAACAGGAATTCCCATTCCGCCTCCCGGCACTGCCGGATCATATCCTGAACCTGCGATCGGCTAAATTTCTGACTGGCATTTTCCAGGCCATCCGTGATGATCACAAAAATCACCTTTCCCGGGCGCCCGGTATCCGCCGCGCTGCGGTGACTGCGCCGGATCCTCCTGATCGTCCGACCGACCGCGTCCAGAAGGGCTGTGGTTCCCCGCACATAGTACTGCCTGTCCGTCATGGGAAGCACCTCCTTGATGGGAACCCGGTTGTGCAGCAGCTCGTAGCGGTCGTCAAACAGCACGGTCGTCACCACCGCCTCCCCGTCTAAATCCTTCTGCCGCCTCATCATGGAATTAAAGCCCCCGATGGTGTCCCCCTCCAGTCCTCCCATGGAGCCACTGCGGTCCAAAATAAATACCACTTCCGTCAAATTTTCTTTCATTGTGTTTCCTCCTTGCTCGATTCTGAGCTCAGAATAACACAGAAAAACGGTTGAATGGTCGTCCGTCAGGCGACATTTTCCCTCACACACCCAAGAGCGGCTGGTCGAAGCAGAACAGCGCCTCATTGATGGCGTAAATGTCATACTGCCCCCGCTCAAGGAAATACCGGACTATAGCATGATATCCTTATGTACAATCTGAAATGGCATAGCCATACCCCTCCCAACGATTATTTAGCACATAGCCCTTCCCTTCTCCCCTTCCGCGCAGGTCGTTTCCGCCCGGGAGGGGATATTTCGCCAAAAGGGAAGTGCGCCTGCTTCCTCTACCGGTTCAGCCACCAGATACCCAGGTTCAGGTAGCCCGCAAAGCACAGCCACAGGAAATAGGGGATCTGCAGCCATGCCGCCGTGCGGTTCACCCGCGCGAACAGCCGGATCATCACCGCCACCAGCCCGGTGAGAAGCAGCAGCCAGAAAAATGCCAGCAGCCGCAGCCCCTCCCGGAAAAACAGGATACTCCAGAAAAAGTTGACCGCCAGCTGGAGCCCGTAGACCGCCAGCGCGCGCCCTCGCTCGGCCCCACGCGTCAGCCAGACCATGGCTGCGCCGATCCCCATCAGGATAAAAAGGATGGTCCAGACGATGGGGAAAACCGCGCCGGGCGGGGACAGGGGAGGACGCTTTAGCGCAGCATACTCCTTCATCCCGTTCCGGCTCAAAAACCCGGACAGTCCGCCGACGCCTACCGCCAGCAGTACCGACAGCCCGTATATCTTCTTGTGCCTCTGCATATCGCATCACCTCGGTTTAGTATATTTCGTTCCGGCAGCGCCTATACAGAAAACCGCCCATTTTCGCCGCAGCCCCGGCGGGCGCGGACATAAAGCCCGCTCTTGCATGGCGGAGCGCTTTGCGCTATACTTGCCATTATCAGGCATTCCTAAGGAGGACAACTTATGCTGAAGGACTATGAACACAACGCAAAATATTACGAGACCGACCAGATGGGCTGCGTGCACCACTCCAACTACATCCGCTGGATGGAGGAGGCGCGGGTGGACTTAATGGAACAGATGGGCTGCGGCTACCGGGCCATGGAGGAGGCCGGGATTTACAGCCCCGTCCTGGAGGTGAGCTGCCGCTACAAGACCATGGTGCGCTTCGGCGACACGGTGCGCATCCACGCCTGGATCAAGGAGTACAACGGCATCCGCATGACCATCGGCTACCGGATGTACGACACCGCCACGAACGAGCTGCGCACCGAGGGCGAGAGCGCCCACTGCTTTTTGGGAACCGACGGCCGCCCCGTATCCCTGAAGCGCTCCTACCCGGATTGGGACAGGCTTTTCCGTGAGATGTTGAAGCTGGAGAGCGAGGAGGGCTGATTTTGCCCGCCCCGGGCCGACTCCCCGCCGCTGGCCTCCGGGCCGCCCCACCAATCTCCAGGCTACCTCCGCCAATCTCCGGGCGCGTCCCGCCCCTCGTCACCGGTCCAGCTTAATCCCTGCCAGGAGCTGGGCCATCGCATTGTTCACCGGCTCCTCCGCTTCCTTTTTCTGTTTATTCAAATACTGGGCCACGTCCCGCTTGGACACGCCTGCCCCCTCCTTCTTTCTCCGCTCCTGGAACGCTTTCAGCTTCTCCTTGTAACCGCACTTGCACACAAAGATCTGTCCGTCCCCCTTGCCCTTAAGCTCCATCTTCTTGTGGCACACCGGGCAGCGCGCGTTGGACGTGCGCGAGAGCGTCTCCCTGTGTCCGCACTCCCGGTCCTGGCAGACCAGCATCTCACTGTTCTTGCCCTTCACCAGCAGCATCCGCTTCCCGCAGACCGGGCACTTGGTGTTGGTCAGGTTGTCATGCTTAAACTGCCCCTCCCCCGCCTTGATCTGGGCGATCAGCTCCTGGGAATAGCCGCGGATATCCTTCATGAACGCCGCCCGCTTTAAGCTTCCCTTCGCGATCCGCGACAGCCGCATCTCCCAGTCCGCCGTCAGCTCCGGCTTCTTTAAATCCTCCGGCACCAGCTCCAACAGCTGCTTCGCCTTGGAGGTGAGGAAAATGTCCTTCCCTCGCTTTTCAAGTAAAAAACTGGAAAATAGTTTCTCGATAATGTCCGCCCGGGTGGCGACCGTGCCAAGGCCGCCGGTCTCCCCGAGGGTTTTTGCCATCTCCCGGTTCCCGGACTCCATGTACGCCACCGGGTTCTCCATGGCGGACAGAAGCGTGGCCTCGTTGAAGGGCGCGGGCGGCTTGGTCTTCCCCTCCGTGCGCGTCATTGTCAGGGATTTTAAGGTGTCCCCCTGCTTTAAGTCCGGAAGCTTCTGGCCCTTTAGCGCCTGCTCCTCATCCTCCTCATCGCCCTCCTCGTAGCCGTCCTCATAGGCCGCCTTCCAGCCCTGATTCTTCACGATATTCCCGTGGGCGACAAAGCGCTCCCCGCCGATCTCCACGGTCAGAGCCGTCTGCTCATACTCGTACGGCGGGTACAGCACCGCTAAGAAGCGGCGCACCACCAGGTCGTAGATCCTGCGCTCGTCCACGGTCATGTGGTCCAGCTGCACAAACTGCTCCGTGGGGATGATGGCGTGGTGGTCCGACACCTTCGCGTTGTCCACGAAAAAGAGCTTCCCCGGCAGCGGGCGGTTGATCAGACGCCCCGCCGCCAGCTTGTACGGCCCCACGCTGCACGCTTTCAGCCGCTCCCGGATGGTGGGGACAATGTCCTCGCTCAGATAGCGGGAGTCCGTCCGCGGGTAGGTGAGCACCTTGTGGTTCTCGTACAGGCGCTGCATGATGTTGAGCGTCTCCTTGGCCGAGTAGTTGAACCGCTTGTTGGCGTCCCTCTGCAGCTCCGTCAGGTCGTAGAGCAGCGGCGCAAATGTCTTTTTCGGCGTCCGCTTCACCTCCGCCACCACGCCGTCCCTTCCCCTAAGCTCCCCCATGAGCGCGTCCACACGGCCGCGGTCAAAGCTCCTGAAGCTCTTCGTCTTTTTGTCCTGCCACACGAGCGTCAGCGCCGGGGCCGCGCACTGCGCCTTAAGCCCAAAGTAGGGCTGGGGCACGAACCCGCGAATCTCCTCCTCGCGCTTTGCGATCATGGCCAGCGTGGGCGTCTGCACCCGCCCGCAGGACAGCTGGGCGTTGTACTTGCAGGTCAGCGCGCGGGTGGCGTTGATTCCCACCAGCCAGTCCGCCTCCGCCCGGCACATGGCCGCGTCGTAGAGATTCTCATACTCCCTCCCATCCTTCAGGTTCGCGAAGCCCTCCCGGATGGCCTTGTCCGTCACCGAGGAGATCCACAGCCGCTTCACCGGCTTTTGGCAGCCCGCCTTCTTTAAAATCAGGCGCGCCACCAGCTCGCCCTCGCGCCCCGCGTCCGTGGCGATGATGACCTCCCCCACGTCCTTGCGGCCCAGCTGCGCCCTCACCGCCTGGTACTGCTTGTTTGTCTGCCGGATCACCTCCAACTTAAAGGGCTCCGGCATCATGGGCAGGTCCTCCATGCGCCACTCCTTATATTTCGGGTCGTAGGCCTCCGGGTCCGCCAGCTCCACCAGATGGCCCAAGCCCCAGGTCACAATATACTGTCCGCCCTCGATGGCCCCGTTTTCCGCCTTCCCGCACTTTAAAACCCGCGCGATGTCCCGGGCCACGGACGGTTTTTCCGCGATTACCAATGATTTCATCCAAATTTCTCCTTTTTACTGCTTCCAATCGTTGTGTCACTCTATTATACGGCATATGCACAAACGGTTCAAGATATAAGACACAGCGGGCGGCCCGCTTAAAAATGTGGGCCGCCCGTCAATTTCTTCCTTAATTTGCCGCTAAAACCCTGGAATATTCCTCCAGGGCATTCCTCTCATCCTCGCCGTCAAACAAAAGCTCAAACCGGTCCCCCGCCTTGATGTCCCCGATGTGCATCATGCTCTTGGCATTGAACCGCCTCCCCGCCAGATCCACCGTCACCTTGCAGCGGTATTTGTACCCGGTCTGAATCAGCAGGCTCATCTGATCCCGGTATCTGCTCTGATTGGCGGAAGCGAGAAACGCACCTTTTATCATGTTCTGCTATCCACCTCTGATTCTGTGCCGCCGCACCATGGCAGCGCAACTCTATTTTGCGGTCTTTGCGGCGGTCCGGGTGGTCCGCGCTGTGCTCTTGCGGTGCTTCACAAGATCCATCTGCGCCATCTTTCGCTCTTCCTCCCGCTTGTGGATCGCCTCCCTGCGCCCGTCCTCCTTGCGGCTGCGCTCTTTCGCCGCCATCGGGCCGTAGGTTTCCTGGAGCTCGTCCTTCTCAAACGCCAGGAAGCCGTCGAAGGCATCCGGGAACAGAAATGTTTTCACCATACCGCTGCCCTGAAACCGTACTTTAATATGCTCCGACGGCTCCTCCACTATACTGCCCTTCCCAAATTTCGAGTGTCTTACTTCCTCATTGACCAGAGACTCCATGCAATAATCCTCCTAACGGCGCGCAAACGCGCAGAAAAAAATAAAGCGGACAGACACATTCCGGCTATCCGCTTCCACAGACTGATTGTTCCTACTTATAGTTTAGCAAAAAAACGCTCCGATTTCTAATAAATTTCCACATTTAAAACTTTTTCGTCAAGTTTTACCCACAGAGCCCCCAGAGGTTTTGTGCATATTTTTCACTTTTTCCCCGGCCAGCTCAAGAAATGCCTCCATGGCGGGCGTCACCCACTTGACTGGGTGGTAGAGCAGCGCGCTCCTCACCCGCGGCTCAAAGCCCTCCAGCTTGAGCCGCAAAAGCGCCCCGGACGTAACCAGGTCCGCGGCCGCAAAATCCGGCAGAATCCCCACCCCCAGGCCGGACCGCGCGAAGCTTATGATCCCCTCGATGCTGTCCGCCTCCAGAAGGACATGGGGTGAGATTTTCGCCCCGGCACAGTACTGTTCAAACCGCTGCCGGTAGGGGCAGCCGGGCTCGGTCAAAAGGAAGGGCAGACCGCCCCAGGCAGCCCCGGATACCTCCGGGCGGTTCTCCCCCGAAGCCCCTGCCGTCTCCCTCACAGCCCTTTCAAACCGCCCAGGGGCCGCCACGGCCCAGATGGGGTGGAATGCCTCGCAGGCGCATTTCCAGGCAAACCCGCGCCGTTTCTCCGCAATCATCCAGGCGAAATCCAGCTGGTTGGAGCCCAGCATCTCCTCCAAATCCGCTGCCCCGCCGTTTCGCACCACCAGGTCCACCTCCGGGTACAGCTGGTGGTACTCCTTTAAAAGCTCCGGCAGAAACGCCGTGCACAGCGAGGAGAAGGCCCCGATCCGAAGCCGCCCCGACGGCTCCCTCTGCTCCGTAACCGCAAGCCTTGCGTTCTCCGCCCCCAACAGCAGCCCCCGTGCATGCTCCAAAAACACCTCCCCGGCCCGCGTCAGCGCGATCCCCTTGGGCAGCCGGTCAAACAGCGGCACCCCCAGCTCCTCCTCCAGCCCTTGAATCTGCGACGTCACCGTGGACTGTGTGTAGCCCAGCTGTGCCGCCGCCCGCGAGAAGCTCCCCGCGTCCGCGGCCCTCACAAATGTATTCAGATTGCGCAGCTCCATCTCCCTGTCCCCTCCCGCATGGTATCGAATTTTTCGAATCTGATTATAATATATTTCAATTTTACAAATCTGTAAACCCCTGTTATACTGATGACAACAAACAAGACCAGATCATCCCAAAGGAGGAGTCCACCATGAAAATTACCGTGATCGGCAGCCATCTCTGCCCCGACACCCTGTACGCGCTCTGCAAGCTTCGCGAGGCCCAGATCGACATTGACTTCCAGAACCTGTCCGCTTCCCTGCCAGACTTAAAGGCCTACCTGGCCGTGCGCGAATCGGATCCCATGTACGAGGCCGTGAGGAAAAACGGCGGCATCGGAATCCCCTGCTTTATCTTTGAGGACGGACGCCGCACCCTGAACCTGGACGAGGTGCTGTCCGCCAAATAGTGACAAAACAGCCCGGCCGCGGTCTTCCCTCCGCTGCCGGGCTGTTCCGTTTTTTATAATCACATGTGCTCCAAAATGAAATCCTCGGCCCACGCCGCGTCCACCACAAACACGCCCCGGCGAAATTCCGGCAGCTTATCCCGCAAATCCTCCTCCAGGCTGCGGTACTGCTCCTCACTGAGCTCCACGCTGGCCAGATACCCCTTCTCGCCGAACAGATCCACCTGCCACTGCCCGGAGGATGACTCCGAGAAGTACCCCGTGTCTACGACAAGCTCCGGGTGCTTTTTCTCCAGAAGGCTGATGTACAGATATTTGAGAATCTCCACAATCCGGTCGTCTAGCCCCCGGTCAAAGATAAACAGCTTTTCCCTCAGCGCATTCTGGCTGAGCACAATCCGCATCAGGTAGCCGTCAACGCCGCTCTTATCCATCAGACGGCCCACCCGCTCATCCTGCCCCGAGAACATCTCCGCCACGGACGCGCAGGACTCCTCGTCGGTGACGTAGTAGATCATGAGCTGGTCCTCCATCTGGTGGTAGAGAAAGCCATAATTCACGTTGGTCACCGCGCCGCAGGACGGGCATTTGTACGCAAACAGCTCCCCCGACCGCACAAGCTCCCGCGTTTCCGGGTCAACCGCCGTATTCACGCTCTGCCAAACCTGCATTGTCCCCTGCTTCCCGCAGTGGGGACAAGTCACCTGCTCCATCCGTTCCATCGACATTCCTGTTTCCTCCCGCCCTGTTTGTCAGTTGCTGTTTGTCACTTGTTCTCTGCCTCCAACCCCATTCCTTCCAGCACCTCCGCCGCCCGCGCTGCATCGGCGTCCGCCACATAAATCTCCTCACCGGCGTGGGAATAGCCGCCGTACAGGTTCAGAATCGCTCCATTTCCCAAATCCTTTTTGTAAGCCGGCACCTGGCTTTTCTCAAGCGCCTCCATGATCATCCCCGCCGTCAGGTTATCCTGGGCCGTAAATATTTTCACTGCTTTTCTATCCATTAGATGGACCTCCTTTGCGCTGTGATATGCCAACTGTAGCGATATCTCTTACTTCATTATACAACATGCAGTGCCCATCTGCAGTTAAAATTTTCTTTTATACTCCACCAACTCATCACTTTGATTTTTTACTTGACTTATATGCCCCTATCCTTTATACTTCGTTATAGGAAATGGGTTTTCACCGTACAGTCTTATGACTCAAGCGGGCTGCTCGTTTCTTTTTTTATTGCCAACAAATCATACAAATATTTTTTTCCATCTTCATCATGCCTCACCAACATTCTCGCTGAAAAAATGTTATATCTGGCTATCTGCCCGGCTTTATCATCATATACCGGGAGT
>USJW01000040.1 GCA_900555045.1 uncultured Clostridium sp.
ATTCCTAAATTTTTCCATTTTTTACAAATTCTGTGATCTGCTCCGCCCTCACTGGCTTCAACAGATACCCGTCGATGCGCCCCCTCTGGCAGGCGTCGATGAGCTCCGACTTGATGAGCCCGGAGATGACGAGAATTTTTAGCTCCGGCTTTAAGAATCGCGCCGCAGCGGCCAGCTCCGCGCCGTTCATCCCGTCCATCTGGTAGTCGGTGATCAGCGCCGTGTACTCCCCCGCGCCCGCCCGCAGCTGCTCCAGCGCCTCGTCCGGGCTGGTGTAGCAGTCCGCGCTGACCCCCAGCTTTCCAAAGACGCGCCCCAGCATCCGCAGAGTGCTCTCGTCGTCGTCCACCACCAAGAGGCGCGTGACGGGGACTCCGGGAATTGTATCGGATGACACGCCGGCGATATTCCCCAGTTCCGGTGCCGCTTTCTCAGCCGCCGTGCGCTCCCGCTGCGCGGCCTGTTCCCGCGAAGCCTGTTCCCGCGAGGCCTGTTCCCGGGCGTCCATCTCCTCCCCGCGCTCGCGGCAAGGCAGACAGTAGTAAAAGCAGGTGCCCTCCCCCACCTGGGATGTGGCGTTTATGGCGCCCTGGTGCTCGTCCAGGATCTTCTGGCTGATGGCAAGCCCCAGGCCGGTTCCCTCCCCGTGCTTCTTGGTGGTGAAGAAGGGGGTGAAAATGTTTCCCAGGACCTCCGGGCTGATCCCGCCGCCCGTGTCCCTCACCTGCACCAGCACAAAGCGCCCGGCCGTGGCCATGGGGCTTAGCCCCTCCGGCAGCTCCCCTGCGGCCACGGTCCCCGCGCTGAGGGTCAGCGTCCCCTCCGAGCGCATCTCGTAGAAGGCGTTGACGCACAGGTTTAACAGCACCTCGTAGAGCTGTGTGGGGTTTCCGAAGACTTGGGCGTGATCCGTGCATATGTCCGTGTCCAGGCGGATTTTCTCCGGCTTGATGAGCACCACGGACTTGATCCACTTTCGCATGGCATCCTCGAAGTCGAACAGTCGGTATTGGGCCTGGTCGGCGCTCCTCTGGCTCAGGGAGGAGATCTGGGACACCAGGTCCCTGGCCCGGAGGGCGGCGTCGTAGATCTCCTGGGCGTCGCTGTGGGACAGGCAGTCGTCCGGCAGGTCCTTTAGGAGAAGCTCCGAGTAGCCTAAGATGGGCGCCAGAATGTTGTTGAACTCGTGGGACAGGCCGCTGGTCATGATCCCCACCATCTGCAGGCGCTCGCTGTGCTTGGCCTGCTCCCTGGTCTGGTTTAGCTCCGTCATGGCGCTGTTTAGCTCCGTCAAGTACTGGGTCTGGCGCAGCAGCTCCCGCTGGCGCTGGCCCGATCGGATGAGCGCCAGGGCGCCGATGCCAAGCAGGATGAAGATGGCCGCAAGGAGCCCCATGGATTCCGCTAACAGCTGGTTGTAGGGGCCGATAAAGTCGTCGTAGTCCATGGTCAGGGAGATCACCCAGAAGCCCTCGTCCATGGGCAGGGGCGCGAAGGCGGAGAACTTCTTGGCCTTCTGGGGCTCACTCTCGTCGGAGAACCAGTAGGAGTCGTAGACGAACGTGCCCTCCCGGCCGGAGAATTGCTGCTCCATCAGCTGCTTCATGCCGGAGATGTCGATCCCCGGGTAGTGCTCCAGGCGGCCCGAGATGGCCTGAAGGCCAATCTGCTCCCGGCTCTCGTGGGATAAGATGACCGCGTTCTGGTCTTTGACCACAAAGTAGCCCTTGACGTCCGTCTTTAAGGCCGCGCTGTCCACCGCCCGGTCTAAGGCCGAGAAATTGAGGAGCTCCGCCAGGTAGAGCGGCCCCTCCTCCCCCGCGATGCTCACAGGCGCCACCACCGGGATCAGGCAGCTCCCCTTCCCGGGGAAGTACGCCTGGGACACCCGCACGCTTCCGGGCGCAGGGACGTCAAACGCAAAATATCCGCCCTCAAAGCCCGCCCCCTCTGACGGGCTCGCCACATTGGCCAGCACCCGGCCGTCCTCCCTCAGAAGGAGCATATTGCGCCGGGCCTGGGGCTTCACGGACAGATACTCCTCCATGGAGGCCTGAAGCTCCCCCATGGATCCGTATCTGCGGGCGGCCTCCCAGGCCAGAAGCTCCCGCTCCGTGTCGATGTACGTGCCCAGCGTGCCGCGGACGGAGCGCACGATGCGCAGCATCTGCTCCTGCTGCTGGCTGATCAAAAGCCCGCTGTAGCGGGATATACAGTGGCCCAACACCGCCGCCATGGCGGCCAGGGCAATTAAGGCCGCGGCGATCGCGGCCCAGCCTTTCAGTCGTCTCTTCTGTTCCATTTTAAAGCGTTTCCTCTCTTGTGATACGCCCATTATAGAGCGGGGACAAAGGATTTGCAATTCCTTCCTGTTTACGGTAAAATAGAAAAAGCGGCCGAAAAGGCCGCCGGGACCGGGATGTAACCCGCCCGCGGAAAGGAGTTCTTTCTCTTGCCACAGGATAAAGTTCTGATCGTGGACGACGATATTCATATTTTGCGCATGGCCTCCCGCATCCTCCAGAGCGACGGGATTTCGACCACGGAGGTGTCCTCCGGCCGCGAGGCCTTAAACCAGATTCTCTACAGCCACTACGACCTGATTCTGCTGGACATCAACCTAGACGACCTGGACGGGTTCTCCATTGTCAAGAAGGCCCGGGCCCAGGGAATCTCAACGCCCATCATTATCATCAGCGGAAACACCGAGGAGTACAACACCATCTTCGGCCTGGGGATCGGCGCGGACGACTATCTGACCAAGCCCGTGAGCCCGGCGATCCTGGGTGCCAAGGTCAAGGCCCTGATCCGCCGCAACCGCACGGCCATGGAGCAAAGCGAGAAGCTATTGGAGCGCGGCCCCTTCTCCTTCGACCTTGAGACCTACAGCCTCTATATGGAAGGCCGGGAGATCCCGCTGACCTCCAAGGAGAAGCAGTTGGTCTGCCTGTTCTTAAAAAACATCAACACAGTCTTTACGAAGGAGATGCTCTTTGAGCAGGTCTGGAAGGACCGGGCGGTGGACGACAACACCATCATGGTCAATATCCGAAACATCCGCGCAAAAATCGAGCCGGATCCAAAAAATCCCAGATATTTAAAGACGGTCTGGGGCATGGGCTACCAGTTCGTGCTGCCGCCCCGCGGTGAGGACAGCGGGCGCGTCTAGCTCAAGCTATTCCACGCATTTGTATAATTTGCATAAAATTTCCATTAAATTTTTGTGAGCCATCCCGCGGGAATCTGTAGATTTCTTCAGAATTCCCGCGGTTTTCCTTTATATTTGCCGGTTATAGTTGAGTACATCTTAAGACAAACAAGAGGAGGTTACTCAATTATGTACCTGGCTATTATCGGATTCGCCATGGTGGCGGTGATCGTCGCATTGCTGTTAAAGGGAAAAATGTCCCCCATCGTGGTACTGATCACCATCCCCACCATCGCCGCTCTTTTGGCCGGCTTTGGAATCAGCGACATCGGCTCCTTCATCGTGGACGGCGTGAAGACCACCCAGAACAACGCGGTGCTCTTCATCTTCTCCATCACCTACTTCGGCATCATGACCGATGTGGGACTGTTCGACATCCTGGTGGGCAAGCTGGTCAAGAAGGCCGGCAACAACGTCATCGCCATCACCATGGTCACCGCCGTGATCGCCATCATGGCGCACTTGGACGGTTCCACCGCCTGCACGGTGCTAATCACCATCCCCAGCATGTACCCCATCTACAAGCGCATGAACATCCGCCCCTACGTGCTGCTTCTGCTGACCGCGGCCTCCATGGGCGTCATGAACCTGCTGCCCTGGGGCGGCCCCACCGCGAGAGCGGCCACGGTCCTGGGCATGGATGCCAACGACCTGTGGCTGAAGCTGATCCCCATCCAGATCGTGGGCGTGGTGGTAACCCTGACCCTGGCCGTGATCATGGGCATGATCGAGAAAAAGCGCGGCGCCGGCCTGACCGGAGAGATCTCTGTGGACGAGGAGTCGAGGGAGCTCACCGAGGCGGAAAAGAAGGCCGAGGAGTTAAAGCGGCCGAAGCTTCTGTGGTTCAACGGAATTCTGACCATCGGCATCATCGTGTCCCTGGTGCTCAACGTTGTGAGCTCCTACGTGGTGTTCATGATGGGAACCTGTATCGCACTGATCGTCAACTATCCTTCCTTAAAGGCCCAGGACGCGCGCTTTAAGGCTCACGCAGCCTCCGCCCTGTCCATCGCCACCACCATGCTGGCGGCCGGCGCCATGGTCGGCGTGATGGAGGGAACCGACATGTTAAACGCCATGGCGAACGTGCTGATCTCCTTCATCCCGGAGGCTCTGGGACAGTACATCCACGTGATCTTCGGTATCCTGGCTCTGCCCATGGGCATGATGATCGGAACCGACGCCTACTTCTACGGGATCATGCCGCTCATCATCGAGGTGGGCACCAAGTACGGCGTGACCGCCTTAAACACCGCCATGACCATGATCATCGGCAAGAACGTGGCCCTGATGATCAGCCCCCTGGTTCCCGCCACCTTCTTAGCCATCGGCCTGGTGGACGTGGAGCTAAAGGACCACATCCGCTTCTCCTTCAAGTGGCTGTTCGGAGTCAGCCTAGTGATGCTGCTGGCCGGATTCCTGTTGGGAGTCATAACACTGTAACGAAAAATCACAAAAGCCCGGAAAAGGCCTGCCGCCTGGCAGCTCTTTTCCGGGCTTCTTTTAATCTGTATTTACCGGCACGCCCGGCGCTTTTTGCCCGCCGGTCTTCAGCTTATCCCTCCGCCAGATACGCGAGGATCTCCTCCTTCGTCAGGCCCTCGATCCCCCAGTCCTTCGCCGTGTATCCGGCCTCCATACAATCCTTCTCCAACAGCACGCTCCCCAGTTGCACCATCGCGTCCATCGTGGGGCACGGCACGCCGAGCATGCGGGCCATCTTGACCCAGGACGCCAGGCCGTAGGGGATGTCCTCCTGGTAGTACCGGTTCTTAAAGTCGGCCGGGCCCTTTATCTTCGCGAAGCTGGGATTGTGGGCCACCGCCTCAAATACGTCGTCGGTGGGCACGGTGCTGCCGATCCCGTGGGCCGCGATATCCCACTTGCAGCCCAGGGACTTAAGTAAGGCAATCCGCTCCCTGTCGATGGCGTCCGTGGCCTTCGCCACACAGCTTGTGAAGCCCTCCGTGTAGTAGTAGAACTCGCCCGCCGCGTACTCGATGCGGCCTGCGTTTAAGATGCAGCCGGGCACGTGAATGATGGGATTTAAGCTGTTAAGGCCGCAGGCGATCACGTTCTCCACCGGCTCCAGGCAGTCGTAGTACGGCCGAAGCTTCTCCAGCGTCTCCTCCGTCCGGTTTGCGGGCAGAACCCCCAGCTTTAACGGCTTAAAGCAGCTCATGATCAGGGACTCCCCCTCGCCGGTAAGGCGGGTCGCGTAGGGGAGCGTGTGGGTCTCCGCCACCGTGACCCCCTCGGTCTTTCCCATGCGCTTTAAGACGTTCCACAGCAGGAGGCTTCCGAAGGTCCCTGGAAAGAATACGATGGTCTGGCCCTTCTCCACGTAAGGGGCCATGGCCTCTGCGGTGGTCTTGTGGGCGAAGGCCGGGACCGCCACAAACACGATCTCTGCGCCCTCCATCGCCTCCTTGAGGTCCGAGGTTACCTGCTTAATCTGGGCCGTTCCCACGGAGGCAGCGCCCTTTAGCTGGATTTTCTTCTCCTCAAACACCTTTTTCATCTTCCCCGCAAACCGGGCGTCCTCGTACAGGCACACATCAAATCCCCTGAGGGTTAAATCCGCCGAGATGGCGTGTCCCCCGTTTCCCCCGCCGATGACTGTAACCGCATGTCTCATAGCTTTTCCTCCTTAAGCTGCCTTCGCATCTCATTTTCATCCGGAACAAGACCGCTCTTCACACCGTCCTCCGGCGAGATGCCGATCAGCCGGCGCTCCAGCCGCCGGAGAAAATCGTAGATCGCGTCCCTGGACGCAGCGTCGTCCTCCTTCGTCAGCTCGGTGATCACAGACTCCAGATGCCGGTGATACTTAAGGTGCATCTCGTACGCCCTTACCCCCTTCCCGCTGAGGCTTAGGATAAACCGGAGCTTGTTGTCCGGGTCCGCAGTCCGCAGGAGATACCCCTTCTTTTCCAGTTTCTTTAGAATCTGCGAGACTGCTCCCCGGGTGACGCCCAGTTTTCTGGCGATGTCGGACGCGCAGAGCCCCTGATCCCTGCCGATGCAGCTGATCACGTGGATCTCCGCCGTGTACAGCGGCTGGTCTCCGCCGAAATAGTGCGCCTCCTCGTCAAAAATGTTGAACTGGCGGACCGTGCACAGCAATTGGTATGTTAGTTGTTCGGATGTGATATTGTTCTTCATACCCAAATTGTATACCTACTATACATTATTGTCAATGGCCATTCCCTACCTCTCGGAAATACTGATGGCCTCCACCGCCACGCTGCCCCCGCGCACGATCTCCAGGCGGTTCGCGAACTGTCTTTCGAACAGTCGGATCAAATCGTTGTTCCTCCCCTCCGCCTGCACGCACTGGATTAAGGCGCTGCGGCCGTCGCAGTCGATCATCCTGGCGTCAAAGATCGCAAGCGTGCGGCTGATCAACTGCTGCTCCTGCTCCGTCAGGCCGGACACGCGGACAAACATCAGCTCCTTCATGTGGATCGCTGCGTCCGTCCAGTCGATCACCTTGATCACCTCCACGCTCCGGTTAAGCTGTTTTTTGATCTGCTCAAAGGTCATATCGTCGCTGGTCAGGCCGATGGTCATGCGCGACACGCCCGGATCCTCCGTGACGCCCACAGTCAGGCTGTCCAGATTGTAGGATTTCCCCGAAAACAGGCCGGACACATAGGCCAGCACCCCCACCTCGTTCTCCACCAAAAGGCTGATCCATCTCTTCTTTTTCATCTCTCACACCTCCCACGCAAGCGTCATGTCCCTCAGCGGATTCCCCGGCGGTACGATGGGCAGCACATTCTCCTCCCGGCCGATGATAAACTCGATCACCGTGGGCCCGCTCTGGTTGGCCTTCGCGGCCCGCAGGGCCGGCCCGATGTCCTTCGCCCTCTGGACCCGGATCCCCGCCGCCCCGTAGCTCTCGGCCAGCCTGACAAAATCCGGGATGTACGGCGGGCAGTCCGCCGCCGGGCCTGTGCAGGCGTCGGGGCACCCCTCCCTCCGGCGCATGCAGGTGCTGGAGTAGCGCCTCCCGTAAAACATCTCCTGCCACTGGCGGACATTCCCCAAAAAGCCATTGTTCATGACGCAGACGATGACCGGAAGCCCATAGGCCACCGCCGTGGCTAACTCCTGGATGTTCATCTGCATGCCGCCGTCCCCGCAGACCGCGATCACATCCGCCTCCGGCTTCCCGAGCTTTGCCCCGATGGCGGCGGGGAGGCCGTAGCCCATGGTTCCCAGGCCGCCGGAGGTGAGCAGGCGCTTGTTCTCCGTGAGCTCCAGATACTGAGTGGCCCACATCTGGTTCTGCCCCACGTCCGTGGCGATCACCGCCCGGTCGAACGCGCGGTTGATTTCCCGCAGGATGGCCTGGGGCGTGACCTCCCCATCCGCCTCCCTCCCGGCGGGCAGCGGGTGCTCGCGCTTCCACTCTGCGATCTGCGAGAGCCACTCTGCGGTGTCAAGGGCCTCCGCCTCGCCCAGCAGCGCGCAGATTGCGGCCTTCGCGTCCCCCACGATCGGGATGTCCACCGCGATGTTGCGCGAGATGGAGGCCGGGTCGATGTCCACGTGGACGATGGAGGCCTCCGGCGCGAACTCGCTCACCTTCCCCGTGATCCGGTCGTTGAAGCGCACGCCGATGGAGAAGAGCAGGTCGCACCGGCTGACGGCGATGTTGGCCGCGTAGGTCCCGTGAATCCCCAGATTTCCAACGTACAGCGGATGGTCTGTGGGGACCGAGCCCTTGCCCATGATGGTCGTCACCACCGGGACGCCCGTCTTCTCCGCCAGCTGCGTCATCTCCCGCCCCGCCCGGGCGATGTTGACGCCGCCGCCCAGAAGAAAGACCGGCCGTCTCGCGGCGCGCAGGCGTTCCAGGGCCCGGCGGACCTGGCCGGCGTGGACGTTCACGCACGGCCTGTAGCTGCGCAGCTCCACCCGGTCCGGATACCGGCTATCCCCCGGCTCCCGCTGGATGTCCTTCGGCAGGTCGACCACCACCACGCCGGGCTTTCCCGAGCGGGCAATGTAAAACGCCTTCTTGATCACCATCCCCAGGTCCCCGCGGTTTCGGACCGTGACGGCCCACTTGCAGATGCTCCGGGTGATCCCCACAATGTCCACCTCCTGAAAGGCGTCGTTCCCGATCAGGTGCGTGGGCACCTGCCCGGTGAAGCAGACGAGGGGCACGCTGTCGTAGTTGGCCGTCGCGATGCCGGTCACAAGGTTGGTGGCCCCGGGCCCGCTGGTCACCAGGCAGACCCCCACCTTCCCCGTGGAGCGGGCGTACCCGTCCGCGGCGTGGACCAGCCCCTGCTCGTGCCGCGGCAGCACCACCTTGAGGCCCTGGGCGCCGTAGAGGGCGTCAAACAAGTCGATGGCCTGGCCTCCCGGGTAGGCGAACAGCGTGTCCACCCCCTCCTCAAGCAGCGCCTTCACCACCAATTCCGCTCCGGTTATCTCCATACTTCTCTCCTCCTTCTTTTTATGCGTGCAAGTATTTGCTTGCATTAGCTGTGAAACAATGGCCGTAGGTTTCGCCTGCGGCCAAAAATTACATTCCATGATCGGCGGGGCAATCCTTCGGATCCCCGGCCGTTTTCACTCGCTCCCGCGGTGCAGGATGCCGTCCACGAAGACGGAGACCGTCTGCTGGATGAACGCCTCCCGGGTGACCTTCGCCAGCCCCTGGTCAAAGGAGGCGCAGAGGAAGGTAAAGCCGAAGGTGCTGGAGAAAACCGTCATCGCCAGGCTCTCAAAGTCCATGGAGGGCAGCTTTCCCCGCCTCTCCATCTCCTGAAAGTAGTCCGTCAGGGAGGACAGAAAGGCCTGGGGGACCTTCATGATCATGGGCGCCGTGTCCTCGTAAATCTGCGGCGCCCGAAGGCCGATGGAGAGCCGGACAAAGTCCGGAGTGATGCGGTCCATGTACTCCCTCATGAACATCGCAAGGTCGGGCTTTAACTCCCAGCGCACATTTTTAAAGGTGTCCGGCGTCAAATTGCCGCGCCACTTCTCCTGCTCCATTCCGCCGAGCACGATGTCCTTCTTGTTCTTAAACTTTCGAAACAGCGTGCACTCGTTCACGCCCGCGAGCTTTGCGATGTCCTTCGTGGTCGTGGCCACATAGCCCTTGTCCCGGACCAGCGCCATGGTGGCGTCTATGATCTTCTGACTGGTTTCGTCCATCCCTGAAGCCCTCCCGCATGCAAGTGATTACTCTCATTCTATCGGTTTCAAGGGCCGCTGTCAAGCAGAAATGCAGGACTCGGTCTCGTAGACCTTGCCCTCCTTCATCACAAACGCGCAGTCCAGCAGCGCCTTTTTGTCGGTCAGAAGGTCCCGCCTCCAGGCCGCGATGTCCGCGAGCTTGCCGGCCTCCACCGTGCCGATCTGCTCCGAGAGCCCCAAAATTCCCGCGTTCACCCGGGTCGCGGCTCCCAATGCGTCAAAGGGCTTCATGCCGCTGTTCATCCAGGCCTCGTACTCGTAGCCGCTCTCATAGTTCTGGTGCACGGCCACGAAGTCCGTCCCGTAGCCCAGGCGGATCTTGCTGCGGCAGATCACCTCCCTGCCCGCCCGCAGCGCGTCCTTGTAAAGCTCCAGCTTTCTGCGGAATTCCGGCTGCTTGTCCTTCAGCTTCTCCGGGTCATAGTGGACCGCCTCCTCGTAGGGGCAGAAGGTGGGAACCAGATAGAGCCCCCGCTCCTCAAACATGGCCGCCGTCTCCTCGTCCATCAGGCTGCCGTGCTCCATGCCGTCGATGCCCATGCGGATCAGCTTCTGCATCAGCTGGTTGGTGTACACGTGGGCGGTCACCGTTTTGCCCAGCTGGTGGGCGGTAGTGATGATGGCCTTAAGCTCCCCGTCGTTTAGCTGCTGCTGCACCGGGTTGTCGTAGGGCGTGAAAAAGCCGCCCGTGGCCATAATCTTAAGGAAATCGGCACCGTACTTCACCTGCTCCCGCACCGCGTTGGCGAAGAAATCCGGGCCGCTTCCCAGCCCCGGACGCTGGCGCTGCATGAACCCGGACAGCTGGGGATTGCGGGCCAGGCCCTGGCTCAAATCCCCGTGGCTGCCCGCCGTGCACAGGAAGGTGGGGGCTGCCACGATCCGGGCCCCGGTGAGGTAGCCACGCTCGATGGCGTCCCGCACATCGATGACCCCGTAGCCGCCGCTGGTGATTCCGCCCACGTGGCGCACGGTGGTGAAGCCCCGGGCCAGTGCCTTTCCGGCGCACCGGACGATGGCCAGAGTCTTCGCCTCCTCGCTGGTGGTGTAGACCTCCTCGCGGACGGTGTGCCAGTTGATAAAGTCCATGTGCATGTGGGCGTCGATCATGCCGGGCGTCACCTGGAAGTCCCGAAGGTCGATCTCAACCGCCCCCTCCGGCTCCGGCACCGAGGGGCCCACCGCGGCGATGGCCGAGCCGTCCACCAGGATGCTCTGGCCGGTCTTAAATTCCGCCGTGACGCCGTCGTAGAGCTGCCCGCAGCGGATGATTTTGTATCGTTTTTCCATTGAAAGCCTCCGTATCATCGTCTGTTCTCCGGCGGCTCCTCACCCAGGAGCTGCCGCACAAAGAAGTCCAGCTTGCGCCGGATAAAGTACAGGTCCGCGGGCACGTTGTGGTTGGCCCGCGGGAGCACCAGAAATTCATAGTCCTTGTTGTGGTTAATCAGCCGGTCGCACAGCCTGAGGGTCTGGGACATGCTCACGTTGTCGTCCAGCGCCCCGCAGGCCAAAAAGAGCTTTCCCTTCAGGTTTCCAGCCAGGCGGGTGATGTCGCCCTGCTCGTAGAGAGCCTCGTCGTAGCGCCCGTAGTACCGCTCCGTCCAGGAATTCTCGTACATCCGCTGGTCATAGTTGCCCGCCGACGCTGCGCCCGCCCGGTAGACGTCCGGGTACAGGAACATGGCGGACACGGTTGCGTAGCCGCCCCCGGAGTTGCCCCAGATGCCGACACGGCTTAAATCCAGGAATGGGAATCGCTCCTTAAGCCTTGGCAGGCAGTCCGCGTGGTCCCGCAGGCCCGCGCACTCGTGAATCCCCCGCCAGCTGAGGCTGTGGAACTTCATCCCGCGGCCCGGCGTTCCCCGGCCGTCCAGGATAAGGCCCGCAATCCCCAGCTGGGCAAACTCTTCAAGTCCGCCCATGGCCTCCCGACCCATGGCGTTGTCCCAGGTGAACTCCCGGGGCACGTTGTAGAGCTGGGCGCCCCCGTAGATGTAGTCGATCACCGGGTACTCCCTGTCCGGCTCAAAGTCCGCCGGGCGCACCAGGATGCCGTAAAGCTCTGTCACCCCGTCCTCCGCCAAAACGGTGAACCGCTCCGGAATCTGATAGCCGTTTGCCAGAAGCTCGCTGATATCCGCCTCCTCCAGGCAGCGCACCAGGGTTCCGTTAAGCCGCCGGATCACCGTCACCGGCGGCAAATCCACCCGGGAGTAGGTGTCCACAAAGACTCGCTCCCCCATGGTGACCCGGTGCACCGCATCCTCCGGCGTCAGCCGCGCAAAATCGCTTCCGTCGAAGTTCACGGCGCAGAGCTGGTAGTAAAGGGGATCCGAACAGCCGGGCATGTTGTTGGCCATGAAATAGATCCGCTTCGCAGCCTGGTCCACCCGGATCAGCTTCTGCACGATCAGCTCCCGGTTCTCCTCCGAAAACAGGTCGCCCTCGCAGGCCCCGGTGTCCAGCCGGTACCGGTAGAGGTGGGCGTATCCGCTGCGCTCGCTCTGCCAGAACGCGAATTTCCGGTCATCGGTCACAAAGTTGGAGAACTGGTAGCTTCCGAATCCGTCCAGCAGCCCGAAGGCCCCCAGGTTTAAGAAGGTATCCGTGGTCTCCCGGACAAGCTCCCGGACGCTTCCGCTCTCTACCTCAGCCAGGTACAGTCTCCCCTCCTGGTATCCCCGGTTAAACCAGGTGAAGAAAAAGCCGCTGCTGTCCGGCAGCCATCGCACAAAGCTCTTCTCTGCGGATGTGAACACGGGGTCCAGATACTCAGGGGCGTCCACCGCAATTATCCGCCTCTCTTTGACGTCGCCCACGAAGAGTTTGAAATGGGGCAGCTCCTCGTCCGGGTCGCCCGCAAAGGGACAGGGGTACTCCCAGAGCTTCGGCCGAACCTGCCCGGGCGCGTCCTCGAAGGACTGGATCAGGTACAGCTTTTTCACCCGCCTCCGGTCCGCCCGGTAGGTGACAAAATACCGGCCGTCCGGGCTCCAGAGCGCCTGCGGGGCCTCTGCGGCCCCCTGGCGCTTCGCCGTCACCTGGCTGTAGATGTCCACATGGCAGCCGTACTCGCAGAGGGGCTCGCCGTCAAAAGTCAGCTGCGTCTCCTCCCCGCCCGCCGTCCGAAGAAACAGGTTGTGGTCGCGGCTAAACAGCTCGCAGGTTCCGGCTGGGGAGGGGGAGGTTTTAAGGGGAGGCGTTACCTTGGCGGTGGGGCCATCCCCAGGAAAATGTTCTCCCCCGCCGGCCTCCCCGCAAAGCTCCTCCCCGGTCCCCCCATCCACCTTCACAGGGATCTCCCGGATCTTCCCATCTTCTCTCACCTGCCGCATGTACGTAAACGTGTCCCCGTCCACCCACCGGATCTGCGGGTTCCCGTTCAGCACCATCTCTCTCGTATAGTGGGGCAGCATCCGCTCCGCCGCCCGGTATCTCTCAAGTAAATCTCTCATCTCATTCTCCCAAACTGCCCGGCTTTATAAGAACACCTGGACGCCCGGCCCCAGGGGCAGGTCGAACACGACCCAGACCACCATCTGCACCACCCAGACCAGCAAAAATGCGATGGAATAGGGGAGCATCATGGAGATCAGGCTGCCCATGCCGAACTCCTTGTCGTATTTTTTCGCCATGCCGATGGCGATCGGTATGTAGGGGTAGATCGGCGTGATGGCGTTGGTGCAGGAATCGCCGATCCGGTAGATCACCTGGGCGAAGGCCGGGCTGTAGCCCAACATCATCATCATGGGCACCAGGATGGGGGCGAAAATGTACCACTTTCCGGAGCCGCTGGTCATGAACAGGTTCACCAGGCAGCACAGCAGGATGAAGAACAGCATCAGCGGAATCCCCGTAAACCCGGCGGCCTCAAGGGCGCCCGCGCTCTTGACCGCGATGATCATTCCCAGGTTCGTGTAGCTGAACATGTTGATAAACTGGGCGATGATAAAGACCAGCACAATGTAGCCCGTCATCCCCTCCAGGGCCTGGGCCATGTACAGGGGCACGTCGGAGCTGCTCTTTAAGGTTCCCGCCACAACGCCGTAGACCACGCCCACCAGCACAAAGTAAAAGATCAGGATCGGCACCAGACCGGCGATGAACGGGCCGTTTAAGATGGAGCCGTCCTCCCCGCGAAGGATTCCGCCCTTCGGGATCACCATCAGGGCAAACGCCAGGATGAACAGCACGCTGAAGATTCCCGCGGCGCGCAGCGCCTTTGCCTGCTGATCAGTCACCTTCGCCTCCTCCGGATCCGCGGCGGTTGCGTGGTAGGTTCCCAGCCTGGGCACGATGAACTTCTTGTTGACGAACACGCCCACCGCCGTCAGGGTGAACACGGACACGATCATGAAATACCAGTTGCAGGTGGCGTTGACCGTCATGGCCGGGTCGATCAGCTGGGCCGCGGACTCCGTGACGCCGCTGAGCAGCACGTCCGTGCCGGCCACGATGATGCAGGCCGTAAAGCCCGCGTTGGTCGCCGCGTAGCCGGCCAAAAGGCCCGCCACCGGGTGCATGCCCACGGACTCAAACGCGGCGGCGGCCAGCGCCGGAACCACGATGATGGAGGCCTCGGAGGCGATGCTCCCGTTGATGCCGAGGAAGAGCACGGTGGCCGTCAGGCACCAGAGGGGCACGCCCAGGATCGCGCGGCGCATGGCCGTGGTCAATAGGCCCACCTTCTCCGCGAAGCCGATGGCGATCTGCATGGCCAGCACCAGGCCTAAGGGCGAGAAGCCCTGGAAGTTGGCCAGCAGGTTCTCTAAAAGCCAGATAAAGCCGTCCTTGCTGATCAGGCTCTTGGCCGTCACCAAGTCCCCCGTAGTGGGGTTGATCACGCTCACCCCGCCCAGGGAGCAGAGCATGCTGATCACCGCCAGAATCAGGCACAGCCACAGAAACAGGATATAGGGGTGCGGGAGCTTGTTTCCGGCCCGCTCGATGAAATCCAGCACCCGGCCCCCGCTTTTTTTCTTCAACGCTTTTTCACTCATATGCGCTTTTCCTCCTCGGTAACTTTATTTTCTTTTTTAGACCGTGGTCTCATTATAATCAAAAAACAAGAATGGCGCAATCACATTTTGCCATTCTTAATTTTATAAAGTCATTTTTCGGTTTTTAACAGCTTTTTTGCGCTTCGCGCTTCTAATCTTCACCGTAGCTCCGATAAAAACGCTCCAGCTTCGGCATACTGGCCTCCGTCAGGTTGTAGCTCCCCTTTGCCAGGCACCAGGAGATGAGCAGGCTTCTCTCCTCCTCGATGATGTCCGCCACGATCTGGTCGCAGGAAAGCTTTGACGTCAGCTGGCCCAGCTTTTGGCCCCGGTCCACGATGGCCGAGAGGATCCGCCGCACCGCGCGGTTCTCCCCCCAGAAGGAGATGCCTGTGGCATTCGAGAGCTGGCTGATATAGAGGCTGGTCAAGAGCTCCGCGCCGATCTCCTCAGACAAAAACTGGAACATATACCGGTTGATCTCCAGAAGCTGGTCGCTGGCGTGGGCCTCCCGGTCCACCTCCTCGTCGAGCTCCGTGTATTTCTGGTCAAAAATCTCATACAGGGAGTCGAGGAGCTCCGCCTTGGCGTGAAAATAGTAATAGAAACGGCCCTTGGAGCACTTGGCCGCCTGGAGAATATCCTCCATGGTGGTGTCCTGATAGCCCTTCTCGTAAAACAGCTTCCAGGCCACGTTCAAAATCTGCTGCCGCTGTCTCTGTTCGTTTTCCTCGTCCTTTGTCCGCATGATGTCCCATCTCCTAAGCACTTCTTTTGCTATCCGCCGTAACCGGAAATCTTGTTTCTGCCCTGGTTCTTCGCCTCGTACAGCGCGCGGTCCGCGCACTCCAAGAGCTGGATGTAGTCCTTCGCCGCCGCGTTCCTCTGGCAGGCGTAGCCGACGCTGATGGTGATCCGCTTGAAGGAGGAGCTCTCGTGGGGAAGGCCCAGATCGTATATGGTTTTAGTGATCTCCCCGGCAATCTCCCTCAGCTGCTCAAAGTCACGCCCCATGTCTACGGCCACGAACTCCTCGCCCCCGTACCGCGCGAAAAAGATTCCTTTTTCCTTTCCGAACCGGTCCAGAGCCTTGCCGATGAGCTCCAGGCAGTAGTCCCCCGCGATGTGTCCCTTGGTGTCGTTGTACGCCTTAAAATGGTCGATATCCATCATCAGGAAGCTGACGTTCCCGTCCTTATTTTCCTCGAAGGCCTCCCTCGCGTAGATGTTGAACCTCCGCCGGTTGGGAAGCGTGGTCAGAATGTCCGTGTCCCGCTGGCTGGTCAGCAGCTTCTCGTTGCGGATGAACCCGACTCTGAGCTTTACGATCCAGAAGGAGACCGCGGCGGTCACCGCGTAGAACACCCAGCAGTTGTAAAAATCGGCCCCTGCCACCAGCTCCGGCTTCACCCGCGCGCTGCAAGCGCAGAAGGCCAGGCCGGCCAAAAAATTAAACAGGTACAGCTTCCAGGGCCTCACGATGAACAAAATGGAGGTCACGATCATGAACGCGTATATGCTGATGGCCGGCGTATTCTGGCTAAAGTACACGCCGGAGATCGCACAGTACGCGTATATTTTCGCCATGCACAGAAACACGGCCGCCTCGATGCCGCGGCTGCTCTTGTACAGCACCCGCCGGTCCACCGCCAGCTCCAGAAACGTGAACACGGCGGTTCCCAGATGGACCGCCTGCATGGAAGCCACGTAACCGGTAAAAAAGCCCGAGGTAAACAGCAGTGCCAAAAGCGCCAGCACCAGCGTGTTAATAAAGCTGAGTATTCCCGTGTTGTACTCGTCGATCTCAGCCCGGTAAGCCTCAAAATTTTTTGGATCGTAACCCCCAACGAACCACTCTTTTATGCGATGAATCCCACTCATGCCGTACACCGTCCCGCTCTGACTTATCCTTTTATCTCATAGATGCCGTGCCCGGGTGTCCGCATATTGCAGGATTTCATGTTGCAGTTCTATCATTATAGTTCAATTGGGGGAAAAACGCAACTCCCATGGGGAGCTCCACCGTAAACTCGCTCCCCTCATCCAGCTTCGACTCCACCCGGATCACCCCGCGGTAGTAGCCCACGATGTGCTTGACGATGGAGAGCCCCAGGCCGGTCCCGCCCTGTTTGCGGCTCCGCCCCTTGTCCACCCGGTAAAAGCGCTCAAAGATGCGGTCCAGCGAGTCCTCCGGGATTCCCACGCCGTTGTCCCTCACCCGGATCACGATCCGCCCGTCCACCTCCCGGACGTTCACCCAGACCTGGCCTCCGGGGCGGTTGTACTTGACGGCGTTGGCGATCAGGTTGGTGAACAGCTCCCGCATGTGCTGGGCGTTGGCCTTTATCACCAGGGGCTGGCAGTCCGCGTGGATGAAGACCTGTCCCTCCGCGGCCTGGGGCTTTAGGCCTTCCAGGATCTCGCCCAGGAGCACGCTGACCCGCACGTCGCTTATCACCACCTCTGCCTCCTTGGTCTCCAGCCTGGAGATCATCAGGATGTCGTTGATCAGCCCGGTCATGCGCACGGCCTCCCGCTTAATCCGGCCCGCAAAATCCCGCTGCATGGACGCGTCGCCGATCATTCCGCTCTCCATCAGCTCCGCGTACCCCTGGATGGAGGTGATGGGCGTTTTTAACTCGTGGGAGGCGTTGCTGAAGAATTCCTGGCGGATCTGGCGCTCCCGCTCGATCTGGTTTAAATACTCCTTCACATTCCGGGACATCTCCGTGGTGGTGTCCGCGATCACGTTGATCTCCGGGTACCAGCACCGCTCAAAGTGAAACTGGGTGTAGTCCCCCTTCATCTTCAGCATCTCCTGGGAGATCTCCCTGAGCGGCCTTGTGACCGAGGAGGCGAACCGCTCCGCCGCCCCGATGGAGCAGGCCAGGGCGAACAGGAAGCTTCCCAGGGCGGCGGGAAACAGCATGGGCAGATACTCCCGCATCCCCGAGTAGGGCACCGCCATCCTGAGCACAAAATCCGAGTGCTCCGAGCGCAGCGCCACATAGAGCATGGTCTGCTTCAGGGTGTCGGAGTGCCGCCTGGAGTAGCCGATCCCCTCGGAAAACGCGGCCTCCACCTCGCTTCTGCCCCCGTGGTTGTCCAGGGCGGCCACATCCGCCTCCGTGTCCGCGGCCACGGTGCCGTCCGCCCGGATCACGGTTAGGCGGCTGTCGTTTTTGTCCGTCACAAGCTCCAGCTTTTGCAGCTGGCCGCTCAAATCGCCCTCGTAATTTAGCAGGCTGTCCGCGCTCTCCAGGATGTAGCGCATGTCCCGCTTGGCGTTGTCCAGAATGATGGCGCTGCTCCCCACGTAGAAAATCAGGCTGTTTAAAAACAGGGCGGCAAACAGCACTGCTATGAATTTTTTCAGTATGGCTCCCCGCATGTTCTCTCCTCCCGCGCGCTCTGCAAAAAGGCTACGCCTCCGGCTTCACCAGCCGGTAACCCACGCCGCGCACGGTCCGGATTAAGGAGCCGCCCTCCTCGCCCAATTTCTGGCGGAGGGTGCGGATGTGCATGTCAAGCGTCCGCGTCTCCCCGTCGTAGCCGTAGCCCCAGATGCGGTTTAACAGCTCGTCCCGGGTGACCACACGGGCGCGGTTCTCCAGCAGGTACACTAACAGCTCATACTCCTTTAAGGTGAGCTCCACCCCCCGCGCCCCGCTCGCCACCTCCCTGGTGCTGCGGTTGACGCGGATGCAGCCAAACGCCAGCTCCTCCGCCCTGGCGCCGCGATTTGCCCGGCGAAGGAGGCTTCGGATGCGCGCGGATAGCTCCAGCACGCCGAAGGGCTTCACCATGTAGTCGTCCGCCCCGCAGTCCAGGCCCACCACCTTGTCCAGCTCCTTCTCCTTTGCGGTGAGGACCATGATGGGGATGTCCTTCAGGGACTCGAGGCGGCGCACCTCCTTGATGGCCGTCACGCCGTCCATTCCCGGAAGCATCCAGTCAAAGATCGCCAGATCCGGCGGCTCCTCCTTCATGCGGGCCAGGCCCTCCTCCGCCGTCTCAAAGCTCTCCGCCTGGTAGCCGAATCCCTCCAGGGCAATTTTAAGCAGATTCCGGATGTTCTCATCATCCTCTATGATATAGATGCGCTCCATGGTCTCAAATTCTCCTCTCGTCACAGTCCGGCGGCAGCCCGCCGCCCTGTAAACAGCATATCAAACCTGCGTAAAATCCGCCCCTTTGGAATGTAAAATCTATGTAAAATTTTACTTTAAGATCTCCTTATAAACCCGCAGCACGTTCCCGGAGAACACCGCCTCGATCTCCCCGGTGGTAAAGCCCTGGCGCTCCATCTCCTCTGCCAGGCGCGGCAGGTCCGCGGCGGTCTTAAGCTCCAGCTCCCCGCCGATGCCGTCAAAGTCGGAGCCCAGGCCCACGCACCCGATTCCGCCGATGTTGCGGATGTGCTTGATGTGCTCCACCATGTCGCAGACGCGGCTCACGGCCGAGGCCTCATCCGGGAAGTTGTACAGGAAGGACGGGCAGTAGTTGATTCCCATCACGCCGCCCCGCTCGGCCAGCGCCCGGATCATGTCGTCGGTCAGGTTTCTGGGGTGGGAGCAGAGGGCCCTGGCGTTGCTGTGGCTGGCCACAAAGGGCTTCTTCGTGTACTTAAACACGTCCCAGATCCCCGCGTCGTTTAAGTGGGCCACATCCAGGATGATTCCCAGTCGCTCCATCTCCTCCACGAAGGCGATCCCCGTCTCCGTCAGGCCGTTCTCCGTGTCCGGCACCGTGCGGGTGCTCCCGTCCGGGAGAGTTTCCCTGCGGTTGGGGAAGGCCAGCTCGTTGGCGTAGTTCCAGGTCAGGGTCATCATGCGCACACCCAGCCGGTAGAAGTCGCGCAGGTAGGCCAGCTCGCCCTGGCACACGCCGCCCTCCTCGATGGTTAAAAGCGCGGACATCCGGCCCGCCTTTAAGTTCTCCTCGATATCCCCATAGCTCTTCACGATCCCGATCAGGTCCCCGTGGGCCTCCAGCTCCGTGTAGAAGGTGTCAAGCAGCTTCATGCAGTACTCAAAGGGCGGCTCGTCGATCTTCTTGAGCTCGGTGAACAGCGCAAAATTCTGCAGGCTGTAATCCCCCGCCTTCATCTTATTCAAATCCACCATCAGGCCGTTCTCCAAGATGGAGATGGATTTTCCATCCTTGTGTCCGCGGTACAACGCCGCGATTGTGTCACAGTGCATGTCGACAACTCTCATTCTCAATCCTCTTTCCGGACTCTCATCCTTACATATTTTACGCCTATCTTACCATATTATCCCTTAATTTTCCACCGGTATCCGTGGGAGAGTCCCCCGTTTCTTCACTGGGGGCGCAAAAGAATGCCGCCATGGGCCCATTCCCGCACAGCAAAAGAGCACCCCCATTGCAAAGGTGCTCTTCCCCCCTCCTACTCGCTGCGCAGCGCGTCGATGGGGTTTAAATTTGCCGCCCGGCTGGCGGGCATGTATCCGAACAGCAGTCCGATACCCACGGACACGCTGAAGGAGATGACGATGGCCATGGGCGTCGGCGTGGCGGAGATTCCCACGGCCGCCCCCACCACCGTGGTGGCCACGCAGCCGATCAGGATGCCGATCACACCGCCCAGGGAGCTGGTCACCGCGGCCTCGATCACAAACTGCTGCATGATCACGCCCTTGTCCGCGCCCAGAGATTTTCGTATGCCGATCTCCCGGGTCCGCTCCGTCACGGACACCAGCATGATGTTCATCACGCCCACGCCCGCCACCAGTAAGGAGATCCCCGCGATGCCGCCCAGCATGCCGCTCATCATGGCGATCTGCTCGTTTAGCGAGTCAAGGAGCTCGCTCATGGCCGTCACGTGGTACAGATCGTCGTTCTTGAAGGTCTCGTAGAGGAAGCTCTCGATCAGCGTCTTGCACTGGTCCGCCTTGGAAGTGTCGAGTACTGTGAAGGTGTAGCTGTTAATGTTGGCGTTGCGGGACATTTTCACCGCCACGCTGTAGGGAAGCCACACAAAGTCGTCGGTTCCCCCTTCCTCCAGGTTCTCCTCGTCCTGCACCTCCACCACGCCCACGATCTTGAAGGCGTAGCCCCCGACCTTTAACGTCTCCCCGATGGCCTCCTCTGCGCTCCCGTAGAGCTCTCTCGCCACATAATTACCCACCACGCAGACCTTCTGGCGGGAGGCGATGTCCGAGTAGGAGATATTTCTCCCCTGCTCCAGCTTGTAGCCCTTGATGTCCAGGTACTGCTCGCTCTTTCCCGACACGCTGGTGGTGGTCATGGAGTCGTCCCCGTGCTTGATGGTGGTGGACACCGTCACGTTGGGGCTTAACTCCCCGAAGAGGTCCGTGTGGTCCTCGTAAAAGGCGTACATCTGATCCACGTCAAGCGACCGGGAGGACAGATTGGTCACGTTCACGTTGATCTGGTTCACGCCCATGCTGGCGAAGCTCTCCACCACACTGCCCATGTAGCCGTTCACCAGGCTGACCAGAATGATCACGGCCGCCACGCCGATGATGATGCCAAGCATCGTCAGAAAGGAGCGCATCTTGTTGCCCCAAATGCTTCGAATTGCCAATTTAAAGGATTGCAGCATAGTCTCTCACATCTCCGTCAAAGGTTATTTTCCCATCCGCAATCCGCACCACCCTGCGTGCCTCCTGGGCGATGGAGTTGTCGTGGGTGATCATCACAATGGTGTTCCCCTCTTCGTTCAACTGTTTTAAAAAGTTTAACACGTCCCGGCTGGTCCTGGAATCCAGCGCGCCGGTGGGCTCGTCGGCCAGGATTAGGGACGGGCTTCCCGCAAGCGCCCTGGCGATGGAGACGCGCTGCTGCTGCCCGCCGGAGAGCTGGTTTGGCATGCTGCGCCACTTTTCCTCCAGCCCCACCTTTTTTAAGGAGGCCAGAGCCCGCTCGCGCCGCTCCGCCTGGCCGACGCCCGCATAGAGCAGCGGCAGCTCCACATTCTCCAGCAGATTCAGCTTCGGCAGCAGATTGTACTGCTGAAAAATAAATCCGATCATCCGGTTGCGGATCCGGGCCAGCTGCTTATCCGTCATGACGGCCACATCCTCGCCGCCCAGAAGGTAATCCCCCCTGGTCGGCACATCAAGCGCCCCGATGATATTCATCAGCGTGGACTTCCCGCTGCCGGATTTTCCCACGATGGCCACGAACTCCCCGCGGCAGATCGTCAGGTTGATTCCGTCGTTGGCCCGGACCTCCTCGCCCCCCAGCGTGTAAATCTTGTAGATATCCCTAAGCTCAATGAGCGGCTCCCCGGCGAGAGCCCGCTCGCCGGTGGCGGGCACCTCCCTGGCCTCCATGGTCATGGTTATGTCCTGGTCCTCCATAGATCCTCCTGATTCCGTTTTTATTCGGCGGATGCGCCCTATCGCTGCCCCGAGCTTCCGCCCTATCGCTGGCCTGGACCGCCGCCTCCGCCCATATTTCCGCCTCCGGGCGGGCCTCCCATGCCGTCGGGGGGCATCATCATAAAGCTGCCAGTCTGGCTGGCCGTGGACTCGGCCACGTAGACCTCATCGCCCTCCGAGAGGCCGCTCTTAATCTCCACGTAGGTGTCGCTTGTGAGCCCGGTCTCCACCTCCACGGCACGGAAGCCCGCGGGCACGGGGCCCTGCTGCTCCTTCACCGTGTCGTCCTTCACGTACACCTTGTTGCCCCGCATCAGGGCGTCCACGGGAATCGCCAGCACGTCGTTTGCCTCCTCAAGCGTGATCACGCCGTCCACGTTCATGCCGGGAATCAAATCCCCCGCGTCGTCCAGCGTGACGGTCACCGGGTAGGTGCTGACGCCGTTGGAGTAGCTGCTCTCCAGGCTCACGTTGGTCACGGTCCCGGAGAAGGTCTGGCCCTCAAAGGTGTCCGCCGTCACCTTCACCTTCTGCCCCACCTTCACCTTCTGGATGTCTAGCTCGTCGATGGACATCTCAAAGGTCAGGCTGGACAGGTCGTAGATGGTGGCCAAAACCGTGGTATTGCTGGTGTTCTTTGTGATATTGTCGCCCACCTTAAAATTCTTCTTGATCACCTGGCCGGAGATGGGCGCCTTGATGGTGTAATTGTCGTAATTGTCCTGGGTGTTCTCCAGCTTGCTCTGGGCCGACTCCACGGACTCCTCCGCTTTGTCCAGCGCGTCCTTGTAGCTCTGGAGCAGCTTATCCGCCGACTTCGCGGTCATCCGGAAGATGGGCGTCCCCTTGGTCACGTAGTCCCCCTCGTTGACCAGAACCGCCTCCACCTCCACGCTGGCGCTTAAGTCCGCGTTCATGGTGGTGTCCACCGATGCCTCAAAGGTTCCGTCCTCGCTGCCAAGAAACTCTCCGATCTGTGCGGTGGCGCGCATGCTGTCGGTCAGTCCGCCGGGATTTTGCACGCTGATGGTCACGTAGCGCACCAGCCGCCCGCCGGTCAAAACCCGCTCCTGGTTGGCCACCGCCTTCACGGTCCCGCCGATCTGCTCCCCGGTGTCCGTAAGCGTGACGGTCGCCCCGTTCCCAACGCCGATGGCCGCCGCCTCGCCGGACAGGAAGGGAATCCGCAGCTCCATCACATCGTCGCTGTAGATGTCCGCCAGCTTCGTGTTTCCGCTCACCTTGTCGCCCACGTTCAAGTACAGCTCCTTGATGTAGCCGGACTCAGTGGCCTTGTAGGTATTGCCGCTGTAGTCGCTTAGCGCCTGGTTGTAGTCCTCGTTCGCGTCCTCGTAGGAGCTCTGGGCCCTGGCTAAGGAGTTGTTTGCGCTGGTCAGCTCCGTCTCCATGCTGGAGCGGTCGATCTCAAACAGGACCTGGTCCTTCTCCACCTGATCCCCCTCCTCGAAATCGGCCGAGAGGATCTCCCCCTCCACCAGGGAGGTCAGGCTGTAGGTGTCCTTTGCGGCCAACGTGCCCGAGGAGGACAGCTCGGAGGTGATGCTCCGCCGCTCCACCGCGGCCGTCTTCTGGGTCTTGGCCGACGCAGCCGCCGCCTTGGCCTTAGAATTCTTTTGAACCGTGAAGATGCCAAAGGCGGCCGCAGCGGCGAGGAACAGCGCCGCAAACTTTATCCATTTTTTCCCTTTTAATCTGCGGCCCCGGCCCGAACCGGCGCCCGGTCCGCCGCTCGGCCCACTTCCCGGTCCGCCGCTCCCGCTGTCCATCCCGGCGTTTGACCTTTTATCCCGGAATTTTAATCTGAATTTCCCGTCCATCCCGCACCTCATCTATCAATATTCGATGGCGTCCACCGCCGTGTAGCTGTTGCCGCCGTTTGAGCCCTGACAAACCACGACCACCTCGTCCCCCACCTGGACGCTGCCGTAGATGGAGAACAGGTACTGCAGCTCGGAGGAATTTAAGTTGACGGTGATGTACCCGTCCCCGTCGATCAGCTCGGAGTCCGAGGAGTCGTTCAAGTCCACCTCCAGCTCGATGGAGGTCGGCGTGATCACGTCCGAGGACTTGTAGTAAATATTTTTGACCTCGCCCTTGACCAGAATGTAGTTCCCCGCGCCCCCGTCGTCATCGTTCCAGCCGGAGGTGGTGTAGGCCCAGATGGTCTTCGACTTCACGTTGTAGTAGACCACCGCGAAGCCGCACTCCTTCTGGGACTGCTTCACCGCCGCCAGGTTGCTGGCCACGCCGTTTAGGAACACGTTGGCGTTCTCCGTGCTGAAGGGCACCGAGTCGGCCACGGAAAAGCCTTTTCGCACCAACAACGGTCCTTTCCGCTCGTCGTCCAGGATGGTGATGGGGTTGATCTCCCCGTCCGAGTTTAACTCGCAGTCCAGCACTGCGCCGTAGATCTCGTTGCTGTCCTTCTTCTTGGTCTTTAGCAGGTTGTAAAATATGTTCATGCAGTCCGTCTGGGTTAAAATTTCGTCGGGCTGCCTTGCAACCTTCTCGTTCAACTCCAGGTAGTTGAACTTGGAGATGCGCGAGGTGGCCAGATCGCCCGTGAAATCGCTGTCCGTGTAGCCCAGCATGGCCAGGACCGCCTTCACGGCGTCCTTATATGTAATGGGGTCGTCCGGCCGGAAATTTCCGCCCAAGAATCCGCTCATCCAGCCCTGGGAGGCCGCGATGCGGATGTACACGGCGTTCTCGTGGGATGCGGGGACGTCCGCGAACACCGAGACGCTACTTACGGGCAGGTTCTCCCGGTAGCTGGAGGCGTTCACCAGCATCCTGGCAAAATCCGAGCGGGTCACCTGGCCCGTGTAATCGGTGATCTCCATGATCCCCACCAGGTCCACCACCTGTTTTCTCATGTCAAAGTTAGCGGTGGAGGTGCTGGCTGCGGCCGTCATCGGCGCCATGGCCGTGGCTGCCGTCACGGCTGCCACCGAAGCATAAAAAAAGCGGCTTGCGGCGTATCGTCTCTTCATAACCGTTGCTCCTCTCAATTCGATTCATCAAGTGCTTGTTATATCATACTCTACCATTGGATTGTGTTCATTCTGTGATAGATGCGCGAAAGATTTTTTACTTTTTCTTCCTATTTTGTCGGCATTCTTAACAGTTTAACGAAATATTTTCAAACATTATATACAAATGTATTGTAAAAGTCTGACTTTAGTTCTATACTCGAATTGACAACATATGGTTTTTTCTCTTTCTCAAAGGGGGCTTGTTCATGAATCTATCGTATCTGGCGCCTTTCGGCTCTGTCATTGCCCTACTGTTCGCAGCGTATCTGGCAAGAGGTGTCTTAAAGACCGACCCCGGCACCCCGGAGATGGTCAGGATCTCCGAGGCGGTCCGCAAGGGCGCGGGCGCTTACCTAAAGCGCCAGTACCGGGGTGTCTTTCTGTTTTTCGTCGCAATGTTCCTGCTGCTCTCCGTCATGGCCTTCGCCGGCTTTCTCACCGCGTTTGTACCCTTCGCGTTTATCACCGGCGGCTTCTTCTCAGGCCTCTCCGGCTTCATCGGCATGAAAATCGCCACTTTGTCCAACTGCCGGACCGCCTACGCGGCCTCGGACAGCCTAAACTCCGGCCTGAAGGTGGCGTTCAAGGCCGGCGCGGTCATGGGCTTCACCGTGGTGGGCCTGGGGCTGTTTGATCTGTCCTTCTGGTTCTTCTTCCTGAAATTCTGGTACTCCACCCCGGCCCATCTCATGTTGGCCGCCGGGCAGTCCTTAGAGAGCGCCCAGGTTCAGGCCATCACCTCCGCCATGCTGACCTTCGGCATGGGCGCCTCCTCCATGGCGCTGTTCGCCAGAGTGGGCGGCGGCATCTACACCAAGGCCGCGGATGTGGGCGCGGACCTGGTGGGCAAGGTGGAGATCGGAATCCCGGAGGATGATCCCAGAAATCCGGCCGTGATTGCGGACAACGTGGGCGACAATGTGGGCGATGTGGCCGGCATGGGCGCGGACCTCTACGAGTCCTACGTGGGCTCCGTGATCTCCACAGCCGCCCTGGCGGTGGCCGCGGGCCTGGAGTTTAAGGGCGTGACCATCCCCATGGCACTGGCCTCCGTGGGCATCCTGGCCTCCATCCTGGGCTCCTTCCTGGTGAGCACCAAGGAGGACGCCTCCCAGAAGGAGCTTTTAACCGCTCTTCGCCGGGGCATCTGGGGCAGCGGCGTGATCATCGCTGTGGTGGCATGGCCCCTGATCCGCGTGGGCCTCGGAGCGGGCTACACCGGCGTCTACATCGCCGTGCTCTCCGGCCTGATCGCGGGCATCCTGATCGGCTACTCCACAGAGTATTTCACCTCCGACACCTACGGTCCCACCCAGAAGCTGGCGGACTCCTCCGTCACAGGGCCGGGCACCGTGATCATCCGGGGAATCTCCCTCGGCATGTACTCCTGCGTGTTCCCGGTGCTCATCGTGGGCGTGTCCGTGCTGGTCAGCTTCTACGCGGCGGGCGGCACCGCCAACTTTAACATGGGCCTCTACGGAATCGGCCTGTCCGCCGTGGGCATGCTCTCCACCCTGGGAATCACCCTGGCCACGGACGCCTACGGCCCCATCGCGGACAACGCGGGCGGCATCGCGGAGATGGCCCATCTGGGCGAGGACGTGAGAAAGCGCACCGACGCCCTGGACTCCTTAGGCAACACCACCGCGGCAACCGGCAAGGGCTTTGCCATCGGCTCCGCGGCGTTGACAGCCCTGGCACTGATCGTCTCCTACATCAACCAGGTTAAGGTCATCGATCCAGGCTTTGCCTTTGACATGCAGATCACAAACCCGTCCGTGCTGGTTGGGCTGTTCATCGGCAGCGTGCTGCCCTTCCTCTTCGCCTCCTTCACCATGGAATCCGTGGGCGAGGTGGCCCAGAGTATCGTGGTGGAGGTCCGGCGGCAGTTCAAGGAGATCACCGGCCTGATGGAGGGAACCAGTGATCCCGACTACGAGGCCTGTGTGGACATCTGCACCAAATCCGCCCAGAAGGAAATGATCCGTCCGGCCGTGGTGGCCATCGCAGCGCCGCTCATCACCGGACTGATCCTGGGAGTGAACGGGGTCGTCGGCATGCTGGCCGGAGCCACCGCCTGCGGCTTCATCCTGGCGGTCATGATGGCCAACTCCGGCGGCGCCTGGGACAACGCGAAGAAGTACATTGAGGGCGGAAAACACGGCGGCAAGGGCAGCGAAGCCCACAAGGCGGCCGTGGTCGGCGACACCGTGGGCGATCCCTTCAAGGACACCTCCGGGCCGTCCATCAATATTTTAATCAAGCTGTTATCCATGGTGTCGATCGTGTTTGCGGGAGTGATTCTGCATTTCTCGATCATGTGAGCACTGTCATTGCAGCAAAAAAACGGCTTGTGGAAAATCCACAAACCGTTTTTTACTGTTAAGACAGACAGCTACAGCGCGTACCCCACCTGGTAGGCGTCCCGGACCACGCTCATCAAGTTGCCTACCTTCTTTGCGTCCCCGATGATATGTACCTCAATGCCCTCAAAGGCTTTCGCTAGGTTCTCCGGGACAACCGGGCGGTATCCCACCGCGCGGATCACCGTGTCCGCCGGAAGCGTCTCACACTCCAGCTCCACGCCGCCCTCAGTGATCTTTTGGATGGACACGCCGGTCCGCACGTCCACGCCGTAGTAGTTCATGAGATCGATCAGGGCGGTCCGGTTGGGCGGCTGAATTCCCGGCGCGCCAAGGATCTCCGGCAGCGCCTCCGCCACGGTCACCTTCTTGCCCGCCTTAGCCAGCTGGTAGGCCAACTCGCAGCCGGTCAGGCCGCCTCCGATGATGACCGCCCGCTCCCCGCAGGACACCCGGCCGCGCAGAACGTCGATCGCCTCCGCCGCGCCATCAAATCCGTCGATGGGAAGCGTTTTCGCCTCGCCTCCGGTGGCAAGCACCAGCACGTCCGGCTGATAGGCCCTGACGGATTCCGGTGTGGCCTCCGTCTCAAAGTGGATCTCCACGCTGAGTACCTCCATCTGTCTGCGGTACCAGGCCAAAAGCAGCCGGTCGTTTTCCTTGAACTCCAGGGCCGCGGCCGCGATAAAGGCTCCGCCCAGCTCACCCGTGCGCTCCAGAATCACCGGGTGATGGCCTTTGAGGCTGGCGATGCGCGCCACCTCCATCCCTCCGATTCCTCCGCCCACGATCACCACCCGCTTGGGGGTGTCCGTCTTCATGATCCGGTACTCGTCCTCCACCATGACCGCTGGGTTCACCGCGCAGCTGATATGATGGCCGTTTAACACCTCGCCCATACAGCCCACATGGCAGCCGATGCAGGGGCGGATGTCCTCCACCTCACCCCGCTCCACCTTGTTGACAAAGTCCGCATCCGAGAGCAGCGGCCGCGCGATGCCAATTCCGTCCACCTTGTGGTCCGCGATCAGCTGGGCGTTTAAATCGTTGTCCGTCATGCGGCCCGCACAGATCACCGGCACATCCACATAGTTCTTGATAAAGGAGGCTTCCGGAACATTGAGCCCCACCGGCATGTACACCGGCGGATGCGGCCAGTACCAGGAGTCGTAGGTCCCGTTGTCGCAGTTGAGGGCGTCCGCCCCCGCTTCCACAAGAATCCTTGCCGCCTCGGGGCTCTCCTCCAGGCTGCGCCCAAACTCCTTATAGTTTTCCCCCGGGAGCGCTCCCTGGCGCCAGCCCTTCATCTTGCTGGCCACGCTGTAGCGCACGGAGACCGGATAGTCCCCGCACACCCGCTTGATCTCCTGGATGATCTCGCAGGTGAACCGCAGGCGGTTTTTCAGCGTGCCGCCATACTCGTCCGTTCTCCGGTTCATGGCCTCGATGGCGAACTGGTCCAGCAGGTAGCCCTCGTGCACCGCATGAATCTCCACGCCGTCCACCCCGGCCTCCTGGCACATTTTTGCGGCCTCCCCGAAGGCCTTTATGCGCTCCTTTATCTCCTCCCGGGTCATCTCCCGGTGCTCCACCGCGTCCGTCCACACATTGGTTATCTTTGACGGGGCGATCAGCGCCTTCTCCCCATTCATCACGCCCGACTTGATCATCTGGGTGTTCACCTGCAGAACCCGCCCCATCCCGGCAGTGATCTGGAGGAACATCTTCGATCCCTCCGCGTGAATCGCCTCCATGGCCTCGGCCATGGGCTTCACAAACGCGTCCCCGTAGTGGTTGAACCAGACGCCCTGCCCGAACATGTCCGTCAAGTGGACCACCGCGGGGATAATGATTCCCACGCCGCCCTTGGCCCGCTCCAGATAAAACTTCGCCCACTGCTGGTTGAATGTGCCGTCCCCAAGCATAATCTTGGGGCCCCCCATCGCGCACATCACAAACCGGTTCTTGGACTCCACGTTCCCGATCTTCAGCGGTGTAAACAGTACATCGTGCTTTCCCATATCGAAACTCCTCTCTCTTGTTTTTATACCGAATTATATTCGGTATTGTAGCTTCATTCTATACCGAATATCATTCGGTGTCAATCGGTTTTTCTTGTGAAAATGGACAGGATGCGCTATAGTTATAATAATTAAAAATACAGTGGCAATCACTGTGCGAGGGAGAACAACATGAATTTAAAACAACAGCAGGCACAGACCTCCAGACAAAATTTCATTCATTCGGCGATCAGCTTGATCGAAGAAAAGGGTTACAACGGGATGACCGTTCAGGATATCTGCGAGAGGACCGGAAAATCCATCGGCGCTTTTTACCACCACTTCTCCAGCAAGGAGGACGTAATCATTGCGGCCTACAGAGAATTTGATGATTTGCTGCAGGAGAGTTATCATCTGGAGCGCTTTGACCGTTGGGACCAGGCGGTCACCTACCTGCTGGACGCCTATCTGGACTACGCAAGCAACAATGGCCTGGAATTTGCCCGCGCCACGATCATCGCGCAGCTGTCCATCAAGAATGCGTACATCACCGACCACAGCCGCCTGTTCTACCACTGCATGGCGCAGGCCATCGAGCGCGGAAAGGCGGAGGGCGCACTCTCAAAGGATGCGGACCCCGACTCCCTTTGCGACTGGTTCATGCGCACGGTGCGCGGCTCCATCTTCGCCTGGGTGCTTCAGGACGGCCTGCCATCGCTCCCAAAGATCGGACAGAACGATTACCGGGCGGTTTTTCATATGCTCGAGGCGGACTACGGGCATGAAATGGGGGATTAATTGCAAAAAAGGGCAATCGCTTCGCGCGGATTGCCCTTTTTTCTGACTCTCTAATCTGAAAAGGAGTGGTGGTAATCCTCCCTCCTCAAAATAACCGGCGTGATTGTCCCCTCGTAAAAGGGGACCGGCTCGCCGGCGATCTGCCCGCCCATCTTGCAGACCATTCTCACCGTGGCCTCCCTGGCCTCCATGTACACTTCCCCATATCCCTTGGAAAACAGCTCGTCAAAGGAGAGCTGCGCGATCCTCGTCCCGATGTGTTTTCCCCGGTACGCCTGTTCCGTCACAAATCGCCCCCAGTGGAGGACCTTTTCCTCCTCCCAGGCCGCGACGGCGCTCACGACGGCACCGCCCTTCAGGGCGCACCACAGCATGGGCTTTTTCGCCAGGAACTCCCCCACCTCCCCGGCGGGTATTCTCTGTTCCCCGTTAAAAATTCGCGTCTGCAGGTCAAGAATCTGCGGGATGTCGGCGTCAAGCGCGCCTCTGTAAATGATCGTTCCCATGTATCAGCCCTCGCTCAATCCAATTCGTAGGTAAAAAATCCATAGCCCATCTCCTTGTTATATAGTCCATAACCGGTGAGGGCAGTCGGATCCTTCCCGAGAGCGTCCGCATAGAACCATCCCGGCCACCAGCTTAAGAATTCCCCGGAAAGCCCCTCAAGCTCTGTCTCAGGAGTATAAAACAGAAAGTTCCTCCCACCTTCCAGCCCGTAGGGCGCCGAGGCGATATAGCGGACTCCGCCCTCAATCCACTCTTCGCCCTCCGGCTTCTGCGCCGTCAGCTCTGACAGCTCCATGGAGTAGGTGCAGCTGTCCACCTGCTTGATATCGCCAAACTTCCCGCTGAAGTCGCAGATGTAGGCCGTGCCGTTCGGGTAATCGTCCGCGCCGTCCCCCATGTCGGAATCCTTATAGGTCCCGGAGAATGAGCCGTCCCGGTTCAAGGTGAGTGCCGTCTGCCACGCCCCGGCGCCACTGGAGAAGATGAGCTCCATCGGGAATACGTCCGGAAGCTCTGCCGGAACTGCAGTCTGTTCGGCAGCGGTGCTTGCGGCGGGGAGATTGGGGGCGGTGGTGCTTTCCGCCACACTACTTTCCGCCCCTCTACTCTTCTGCGCCTCTCCCCCTCCGGGTGCTTTTTCCTGCGCACATCCCGCCAATAACACCACCAGGCAACATATCGCCCACACAGTCATCTGTCTTTTCTTCATAATTCCTCCTCCGCTGTCCGACAGCCTCTCTCCTCGTTTGACTCGTTTTTCCTCGCACAAGAATCACATGAGCGGCGCAAACAGCCGCAGCGCCCGGCCGGCCGCACGCTTAATTAACGGATAGTGCCTGCACTCTTCCCTTGTGATGGGCTGGCACTTGGCCAGGGTCTCCCGGAAATCCTGCTCCACATCCGCCACCACCGGGTTTCTGTACATGTAGCAGGCGCACTCAAAGTGCAGGTACAGGCTGCGGAAATCCAGGTTGATGGTCCCGACCACCGCCTTCTCGCCGTCGCTGACAAACTCCTTGGCGTGGACAAAGCCAGGCGTATACTCGTAGATCTTCACACCCGCGTCGATTAGCTCCGGGTAGTAGGTCCGGGCCAGCAGGTAGGCGTAGAGCTTGTCCGGGATGTGGGGCATGATCAGCTTCACATCCACGCCCCGCTTGGCCGCGTAGCACAGGGCGTTCTCCATCTCGTCGTCCAAAATCAGGTAGGGCGTCATGATGTGCACATACTCCCTGGCGCTGTTTAAAATGTCCATGTACAGCTGCTCTCCCACCTGCTCCCCGTCCATTGGGCTGTCGCCGAAGGGCAGCACGAAGCCCGCTGCGCCCTCCACCGGCGCCTCCCCGGCAGCCCGGGGGCGCAGGTACTTCCCGTAGTCGTCCTGCTGCTTCTCCGTCACGTTCCACATCTGCAGAAACATCATAGTGAAGCTGGCCACCGCGTCGCCCTTCACCATCACCGCCGTGTCCTTCCAGTGGCCGAAGCGCACCTTGGCGTTGATGTACTCGTCCGCCAGGTTGACGCCGCCGGTGAAGGCGGTGTGGCCGTCGATGACCACGATCTTCCGGTGGTCCCGGTTGTTCTGGTAGGTGGACAGGGTGGGCTTTATGGGGGAGAACATCTTGCAGCGGATACCCTTTTTCTCCAGCTCCATGGGGTATCTGTAGGGGAGCAGAATCAGGGAGCACATGCCGTCGTACATCACGCGCACCTCCACGCCCTCCTTCACCTTCTGCTCCAGGATCTCCAGGATGGAGTTCCACATCACGCCCCGCTCCACGATGAAGTATTCCATGAAGATGAACTCCTTCGCCGCCCGCAGCTCTACCTTCAAGGCCTCAAATTTGTCCTCGCCCAGCGGAAAGTGGCGAACCGAGGTGCCCGCGTACACCGGGAAGCCCGCCCAGCGGTTCATGTACTCCGCCAGCCGCAGGGCCTGGGGATCCGCCTTCGCCAGCGCGTCCGTCACCTGCTCCTCCTGGATTAAGTAGGGGCCCGCGGCCTTCCGGGTGCTCTTTAAGCGCAGCGCCAGCAGCTTGGTGCGCAGCTGCAGGTGCACGAACAGGAAAAACAGCACGCCGAACACCGGGAACACCAGCACCGGCACCATCCACGCCAGCTTGAAGCTGGAGTTCTGCCGCTCATTTAATATGTAGATCACGGCCGACGTGGTGACAATCAGTGCCGCCCCGTAGGCGTAAATCAGGTAGTCCCCCAGCCACTGGATCACCCCAAAGAGGATCCCCACCTGGATCAGCAGAAACAGAATCACAAACGCTGTCCGGCCGAACACGACGCGAAACAGTCCGCGCAATTTCTTCATAGAATCTTCTCCTTTAATACAAAGGGGGCAGCAAAGCGCTCCGCGCCCTGCTGCCTTCCGTTAAGCTGCTCTCTAAAAATCAGTCCTCCAGAGCCTGTCTGATATCCTCGATGATATCGTCCGCGTCCTCGATTCCCACGCTGAAGCGGATCATGGACGGGTCCACGCCCGCCTCCACCAGCTGCTCGTCGGTCAGCTGCCTGTGGGTGTGGCTGGCCGGGTGGAGGACCGCGGTCCGGGAATCCGCCACATGGGTCTCGATGGAGCACAGCTTCAGCTTGTCCATGAAATCCGCGGCAGCCGCTCTTCCGCCCTTTAAGCCGAAGGAGATGACGCCGCAGGTGCCGTTAGGCATATACTTTTTGGCCACCTCATAGTACTTGTCGCCGGGCAGTCCGGGGTAGTTCACCCAGGCCACATCCTCCCTGGACTGAAGGTACGTTGCCACCTTCATGGCGTTCTCGCAGTGGCGCGGCACGCGCAGGTGAAGGGTCTCAAGTCCCAGGTTCAGCAAAAACGCATTCTGCGGGGACTGGATGGAGCCTAAGTCGCGCATCAGCTGGGCGGTGGCCTTGGTTATGTAGGCCAGCTTGCCGAAACGCTGGGTGTAGATGATGCCGTGGTAGGACTCATCCGGCTCGGTCAGGCCCTTAAAGCGGTCGTGATGTGCCTCCCAGTCGAAGTTTCCGCTGTCCACGATGCAGCCGCCCACGGTGGCCGCATGGCCGTCCATGTACTTGGTGGTGCTGTGGGTCACGATGTCCGCGCCCCACTCAAAGGGACGGCAGTTGATGGGGGTCGCGAAGGTGTTGTCCACGATCAGCGGCACGCCGTGGCTGTGGGCCACCTTGGCAAACTTCTCGATGTCCAGCACGGTCAGGGCCGGGTTTGCGATGCTCTCCGCGAACACCACCTTGGTGTTGGGGCGGAAAGCCGCGTTTAACTCCTCCTCGGAGGCGTCCGGACTCACGAGCGTGCACTCCACGCCCATCTTGGGGAAGGTCACGGTGAACAGGTTGGTGGATCCGCCGTAGATGGTGGAGGAGCTGACAATGTGGTCCCCCGCCTGGCAGATGTTAAGCACCGCGTAGAAGGTGGCCGCCTGCCCGGAGGATGTCAGCATGGCCCCCACGCCGCCCTCCAGCTCGCAGATCTTGGCCGCCACTGCGTCGTTGGTGGGGTTTGCAAGGCGGGTGTAGAAGTACCCGTTCTCCTCCAAGTCAAACAGGCGTCCCATCTGCTCGCTTGTGGTGTATTTGAATGTGGTGCTCTGGTAAATGGGAAGCTGTCTGGGCTCTCCGTTTTTCGGCTCCCAGCCCCCCTGAATACAAATCGTGTCCAGTGAACGTTTCTTGCTCATGCTGTGCATCCTCCTGTTGGTCGCATTTTCATTTATTTTACCACTTTTTTCCTGATTTTCAATGGAAAAGCTTAAATGGTGATCAGATTGTACTCCCGGCTGCCCAGGCCCAGCTTCACCGCGTGGTCGATGCAGGTCTCCCAGTTGGTGTCCGGGTGCGTGTCCGTGAAGTGGTCGTGGTGGCAGTGCTCCTGCTCCGCCAGGAAGCTGCCGTTTAACACCGGCTGGCGGTTGACGGCGTCCACGCAGGCCATATCCAGGGCCACCGGGTCAAAGGAGGCGAATATGCCAACGTTGGGCACGATGGCCGCGTCGTTCTCGGAATGGCAGTCGCAGTTGGGGGACACGTCCACAACCAGGCTCACGTGGAAGTGGGGCCGGTCCTTTAAGATTGCCCAGGTGTACTCGGCGATCTTCTTGTTTAAGATGTCGTTGGCCTCGTCGCACATGGAGTCCACCGCGTCCACCGGGCATGCGCCGATGCAGCGGCCGCAGCCCACGCACTTGCTCACATCGATGGATGCCTTGCGATTTGTGATGGTGATGGCGTCATGAGCGCAGTTTTTCTTGCAGGAGCCGCAGCCCACGCAGGTCTCCTGGTGCACAAACGGCTTGCCCGCGTTGTGCATCTCCATCTTTCCGGCCCTGGAGCCGCCGCCCATGCCCAGGTTTTTGAGCGTGCCGCCGAAGCCCGTGGCCTCGTGGCCCTTAAAGTGCGTCAGGGAGATGACCACATCCGCGTCCATCAGCGCGCGGCCGATCTTGGCCTCCTTTATGTACTCCCCGTCGATGGGGACCAGCGTCTCGTCAGTGCCCTTGAGGCCGTCTGCGATGATCACGTGGCAGCCGGTGCAGAAGGGGTTGTAGCCGTTCTCGTAGGCGGCGTCCAGGTGATCCAGAGCATTTTTTCTGCGGCCCACATAGAGGGTGTTGCAGTCGGTCAGGAAGGGGCGTCCGCCCTTGGAGCGGATTAAGTCAACCAGCACCTTGGAGTAGTTCGGGCGCAGGTACGCCAGGTTTCCCGGCTCACCAAAGTGAATCTTGATTGCGGTGAATTTATTGTCGAAGTCCATGTCCATCATGCCGGCCTTTCTGACCAGCCTCTCCAGCTTCTGCAGAAGATTTTCCTGTAATGTGGTTCGCATATTGGTGTAATAAACGTTGGGTACTGCCATGATGTCCTCCTTTGGAATCGTTATAATCCTTAATTATACTTCATGCGGCCCGGATATTCAATCTGCAATTTATATTTGTGGAGGCCGATTTGCAGATATAGAATTTCATTTATTAATTCCCTACAATTTTTCCATGAGATTACGATATTCCAATTCATAGATCTGATACTTTTCGTAAACTTTTTTATATTTTTATAGAAAATAGAATTATGAGATACAAAAAGTGTGGGATGGTGGAGGGAATAATATACATGAAAACATGGAGGAACATTGTTATCATCGTGTCAGCAATGCTCTTTGGATTATGGTTCGGTTTTCAGATAAATAGGTACCAGGAAATCAAAGTGAATATGGAAATTGCGGAACTATTGATTGATAAAGAGAGAAACTATTTTATGGAGTGCTATAAGCACATTGAGAACCCGGACTATGATCGGGTCCAGTACCGTTTACAATATTTGCAACGGTGTTTTAACCGTAGAGGAACAGGATATAAAATATCGCTTTGAAGCTGACAATATGACAATCCGATTTTGGATGGAGGGCTACATCGAGCTTCCCTGGTTTTTTAAATTCGGTTAATTCTTTGTATAAGTGGAATCCCACCAGCATTCCCGCTTCAAAATAAATATCATCATGGACACAAGCAAACTCCGATATAATATCAAAAAGTTCATTATCCTCCCTGTGAGCGTCTGTATATAGGCTTTCAATGTCATTAAAGAATGTTTCATAGGATTCATCAATCGCATTATCATAACTTTCTACCATTGTTTCATTTTCTCCTGAGGCATATATAAGATATGATAGGATATTGCTGATTTTGCTTCTTTTCAATATATCACTGATTTCATGCATAAATTCTCTCCTTATCTTAATGGTACACCGTTAGTTCACAGCTTTTTACACTTGTTGTCAATGGTGTACCGCTAATATTGTGTTTGAAAATGATTTATACTTGAGTTAACCGTACACGAGTAAAGGAGAATTCATATGAGGTATTCAGAAGCTATTATAAAAAGATTGACAGAATTATGTGAGGAAAGAAAAATCACAATCAATAAACTTGCTACACTTTCTGGCATTACACAATCTACAGTAGATAACTTGATGAGAGGTAAGACAAAAAATCCAAAGCTGAAAACACTTCACAAACTTGCAATAGGGCTAGGTATGACGGTTTCTGAATTATTGGATTTTCCAGAAATGAATGAAACTGCATTTGAAGATGAGTAAGGCAATGCAGGTATCGCAGTTTGAGCTTGTGCTGTATAAGGATAGCAACTGGAAGATTGTAGGATAGATTAACTGTGCAAGTCCTCTAAATGAGAGGATTTGCACATCATTGTGTAACTTAGTTTCCTGTAAACGTAACATAGTCTGACTTCATTTATCAGAAAGCTACGAAAGAAAATTGAGCCGAACCCAGATAGTCCACAGTACATTATAACTGTCTGGGGTGTGGGCTACAAATTCAACGAAGAAAAACCGTAACTTGTTATTCACAGTATTGTGATCGACAAGTTACGGTTTATTTATTCAACAAACTGGCATTTTTACTTAATGCGTTTCAAGTTTATTATATTTGAACTAATTGTGAGAATACCCGCCGCTAAACTTCCTATCCCAAAGGCAGCACTTTGGGTCAAACCATAAATACCGGCACAACATAAAGCACCGCCTACTCCTATACCAATCTTTGAACCGATTTTGGCAACTTTTTTGTTCGGATAATCTCCTTTGCCCGCAGTTTTTGCAAACTTCATGTATCTGCTCGTGTGTTCTTTCACATCAAAATTATTCATAATCATTCTCCTTATTCAAATATTTTTTCAACCAAATTATCAATCATAAATGAAAATACTTCTGTTACATTGCTTGGCATATTGTCTTTTTGTGATACAA
>USJW01000041.1 GCA_900555045.1 uncultured Clostridium sp.
ACGTTGGCGGTCACGGTGTACTCGCCGCCGCTGATGTAGGTCAGGGTTCCGGCGATGCCGTTGGGAACCATGATCTTCTGCTGCACCACGTCGGTCTCCTGGACCGTACCGATGATGTCGCCGCCGGTCACCTTGTCGCCGACCTGGGCGGTGGGCACGAACTCCCACGTCTTATCCCGCTTTAGGGAGGGAACCTCCACGCCGCGGTTTAACAGGTTTCCGCCGGTCACTTCCATGATGGCGTCCAGCGGGCGCTGAATTCCGTCGTAGATACTTCCGATCAGACCAGGGCCCAGCTCCACGCTCATGGGCACTCCCGTGGACTCCACGGGCTCGCCCGGACCCAGGCCGGAGGTCTCCTCGTAAACCTGGATGGAAGCCTTATCCCCGTGAATCTCTATAATTTCACCGATCAGACGCTGATCGCTCACGCGCACCACGTCAAACATGTTGGCGTCGCGCATGCCTTCTGCGATAACCAGCGGACCGGCTACTTTTTTAATCACGCCTTTGCTCATTTTCTACCTCCACTAGTTGTTGAATATAATATCCGAACCTACGGCCTGCTCCACGGATCTCTTCACCGCCGCGATGCCATGACCGGTATTCCCGGAGACACCGGGGATCAGGATGATGGCCGGAAGGTCCGCCTCGCGGTAACGGTCGATCTCCGGTCCCAGCTGCGCCGCCAGCGCCTCGGTGATGTAGATCACCGCGTAGCCGCTCTCCGCAAGCTGTCTCAGCTTCCTGCCCGCTTCCGCCGGATCCGTAAAGGGAAATGGCTCAAGGCCCAGTGCCGCGAACCCGTAGATGCTGTCGCGGTCGCCCATAACTGCAATCTTATACATACATCTCCCTTACCCTTTCCCGGATGGATTCCTCCGGAAGCTGGTTGAGCTTGCCGGAAAGTATGATCCGTACTGTCTTAATCTCGTTCTCACGCGCCAGAATGTAGGCTGCCAGAGGTCCGATCCCGAAGGAGTTGAACCGCTGGGGGCGAATCCTGCGGATCAGCAGGTTGTCGCACCAGCGCTCAAAGGCGGAAGGAGATTTGTGAAGCTCCTCCACGGCCTCCGCGTAGGGCGTGAGCTCCAGATAGGTGCCGATGGCGTCCACGCCCTCAACTGCGGCCTGGGCCAGACGGTCCACATCTAACGTATCACAGTGGGCCAGAGCCCGCTCCAAAAATGCCTTGTTCTTGCCGGTCCGCGCCGCGCGCACCGCGGTCTTGATGTCCGCGGAAGCCACGGTCAGCTCGCCGTACAGCTTCAAACACTCGTCGCCGGAGGCCTTGCCCGCCCGGTAGATGGCGGCCAGTGCGGCCCGGTCCACGATGATGTCGCAGAGCTGTCCGTCGCCGGTCTGTATAAGCGCCTCGTACGCCTCCCTCGCGGGCCCTGCCATGGCCTCAGGGAGATTGTTAAACTCCCTGGTGCGGACGGCCTCGCGGATCAGCTTCACATCCACAGTCCCCTGGCCCATGTAGATTCCCGGGAACTCGCTGTCCATCCGGGCCTCCTTGATGGCTGCCTTCAGATTGTGGTAGTCGTTGGCGTAGAGGAACACGTCGAACACGGAGAGATCGTCCGTCAGCTCACCCATGAGCTGCCAGGTCTTCTCCCGCTCCACCGCCAGAATTCCGGCGGCATCCCGGGTCTCCCCGTCGCCCCAGCCCTTTTCCTGCAAAAGCTGGAGGCATTCCTCATATCCCTTGGCGGACAGAAGCTGCTCGACGAACGCGCCGGACAAGAGGGAGAGCTCTTTGGAACGGATACGGGCCACCGCATAAATAAATTGATTTTGTGCCATTTATAAACCTCCCGCTAAACCGTGCCGAAAAGAATCTCCTGAACTTTATCCTGCAGCATCTCGTGCGCAGAGTCGAACAGCGCGTCGAAGGAACAGTTCTCCTCGATGCCGCCGTAGGTGAGCACGAAGCCGCCGTCGATGTCCCGGGTCTCGCCGGAGACCGTAAGCTTCGCTCCCTCCTTGCCGCTCTTCTCCAGGGCGGCTGCCAGCGTGTCCGCAAAGTCCTTGGGAAGGCGCTCTGCATCGGTCCTGGAAAAGAGAATCTTTCCCTCACCCTTCTGCGCGGCCTTCACCGCCAGCTTCACGATATTGTCAAAATACGCCTCCTCGGGCATATTTTTCAGTTCTTTTTTTGCCTCGCCAATGATTCTGCCAATCAAAACCTGTTTCTCGGCCAGGATTCTCTGCCGCTTCTTCAGTTCCGCCGCAGAATGGCCCCGATCCAGGGTGTTGGCCGCCGTCTGCTCCGCCTTCTTGCCGATGGCAGCGCACTCTTGGGCTGCTTCCTCTCTGGCTGTCTGGAGAATCTGCTCCGCCTCGGCTTTCGCCGCCTCCAGAGTACGGGCCGCCGCTTCCTCAGACTCTGCCTGAATCCGGGCGATAATCTTGTCTAATCCCGCCATGCGATGTTCTCCTTTCCCGATATGTTCATTCACCTGGTTGACCGACTAATTACAGGCTCAGGCCACCGATACCGAAAATGGAAAGGATGGAGATCAAAAGAGCCAGGATGGCGTAGGTCTCAACCATTGCCGGGAAGATCATTGCTTTACCGAACTGATCCGGGCGCTTTGCTACCAGGCCGATACAAGCCACGGAAGCTCTGCCCTGCTTGATTGCGGACCACAGGCCAACGAACGCCATGGGAAGGCAGGCAGCCAGGTACAGAAGTCCCTTTGCCAGGGAAATGTCAGCGCTTCCGCCCATGATACCGATCTGGGTCAGAGTGATGAAGCCGATCAGCAGGCCGTAGATACCCTGTGTACCGGGCAGCAGCTGAAGAACCAGAACCTTACTGAACTTGTTGGGATCTTCCGTGATAACACCTGCGGCGGCCTCACCCGCGATACCTACGCCGATTGCGGATCCGATGCCCGCCATAAGTGCTGCCAACGCCGCTCCTGTCAATGCAAATACAACTCCGAGATTTCCCATAGTTAAATGTCCTCCTTGACTTTATAATATTTTGTGTGAATGGCAAAAGGTTCAAATTTCCTTCCGCCGCCCTCATAAAACTTTCCAAAAAACTCTACAAACTGCAGACGGTTGGTGTGCACATAGGCGCCCAGAGCGTTGATGGCCAGGTTTAAGCTGTGGCCGATTAAGAACACCAGGATGAACACAATCACTCCGAATACATTGTCCCCGACCATGCTTCCCATCTTGTTGAACACGGTGGAGATTACGCTGGTTGCCAGTCCCAGTGCCAGCAGTCTGGAGTAGGACAGGATGTCACTCAGGTAAGAGGTGACGCCGTAAACGCCGTAGAGACCCTTGAGCAGGCGCTTAAACCAGTTCTTGGACTCTCTGCCGCTGGTGAGGATGATTCCCACCGCGCCGACGATGGCCAGCACGCCGCACACATTGCCGAGAGCCGCGGGCACCACGAAGGTTAAGCCCAGCATCTCAGTGAACATCGGCATGGTGAGAAGGTACAGGATCGCGCCGCCCACCAGCATATACCAGAAGCCCGCGTCGTAAACCGCGTCCTTCACGCTGCCGGCTTTCACGCAGCTGTAAAACTTGATCCCAAGACCGGTAAACAGGTGCAAAATGCCCAGCGCGAACGCGAACACCAGCATCTTCATCGGCAGGCTCACCGGCTCAAACCAGATCGGAGCGAGCCTGATATCCGGCCGGTGGAAGAAGGTGGTCGCGATCACATTCACCGCGTCGCCGAAAAAGCTTCCGAACATGAATCCCCAGAACGTGGTGGAGATTCCGCAGAAAAGGAACATTTTCAGCATCTTCTTGAAGCCGGGCTCGATGTTTTTGATCTTTTTCAGACAAAAGGCGCAGCCAAAAACCATAATCAGGCCGTAAGCCGCGTCCGACAGCATCAGGCCGAACAGCACATAGTAGAACAGCGCCACCACGCCCGACGGGTCAATCTCGCCTTTGCCGGGAAGGCTGTAGCTCTCCACCACGCCCTCCACAGGCTCCGCAAATTTGTTGTTGTGCAGGATCACCGGCACGTCCTCGGCCGGCTCCGGATCGGAGAGCTCCACCACGGTCTCGTAGCGGGACTCCAGGGCCGCTTTGAGCTTCGGCGCCTCGGGATCCGTTATATAACCTGTGATAAAAAATACACGGGGGGACTGAACTAAACCGCCTAACACGCTGTACTTCTCCGCCCGCATGGTGTAGTAGTCCATGACGAACTTGAGCGCCCCGGCCTCACCCGCAAGGCTCACCACCTCAGCTTTTGCCCTCTCGGCTGCCTCGTTGGCCTCCTGTACCTTCTGCTCCAGCTCCTGCTTCTTCTTCGCGGGAACTTCCTGGGACAGAGGGGGTCTGGAATAGTTCATCTTGTGCAGGGCTTCCTCCACCGCTTCCGCGTCCGCCCGGTGGCAGACCAGAAAGAAGCAGACCTGTTCGCTGGATTCACTGATCTTTGTGATGTCGATCCCTTCCACCTGGGGGGCAAATTGTCCAAGCTGCTCGTACATCTGCTCCAGGGTTGTGGTTCCCGGCATCGAACCGATGAAGGCTGCCGTCTTCTTGGTTCCCCGGTAATCTAGCGGAAGGTCAAAGGTCTTCCATGGCTCCAGCGCGTCGATCTGCTGTTCCAGTTTGGGAATTGCGCCGAGATTTTCGGCGATCTCCTTCTCCAGCTCCTGCAGGCGGTAGGCGGTCTTCATGATCTCCTCATGCCTGCAGGCGCTGCGCTCGTACTCCTCCAACGACAGCTCCTCGCGGCCCTCAAAAGCGGCCAAAAGCCCCTTGTTTTCCGGCGCATACGAGGCGAGCACACCAAGCGCCTGCCCTGCGACAGCCGCGTTGCGCTCAAATACCGTCTTGGAGGACGTCACATCGGTTTTTCTGAATATGCTGTCTTCCTCCAGCACGCTCGTGATCTCCACAGCTCCCTGGCGCTGCAACAGCTCCAGGATCTGTTTGCGGTCCTTTTTGAGGCCGCAGATCAGCACTTTTTTCATAGGCACTACTGCCAAATCACGCGCCTCCTTTCTACAGCAGTTCGGCCAATACCGCTTTTACTGCCTGCTCTGACTTCTGTGTTACCGCGCTGCGCAGCGATTCAAGCTCAGCGCCTTCCGCCATCTCGGCGTCTGCCATGATCTTTTCCGCCTGGGCCTTCGCCGCTTCTTCTGCCTGAACGGCTTTCTCCCTGGCCTGGCGGATCATGTCGCTCTTTTGCGCAGCTGCGGAAGCCTTGGCGTCCGCCACGATCTGCTCCGCCTGCTTTGCAGCCTCGGCTTCCCGCATCTCAGCCGCCTGCTCCGCCTTACGGATTGCGTCAATTGTCTCCTGGGCCAATTCCATCCTCCTCTCTAAAAGAATCCCTACCCTCTCGGATCATCATGCAATAAATTCTTTACATTTTTTTGGATTCTCTTATTTTTTGTACAATATGAATAGATTATACCTCATCGTCATTTTATTTTCAATGCAATTTCTAATTATTTCATAAATATTTTTTAGATAGACAAAAAGTTTTTGTTTGTCTATTTTTTAACACTTTCTGGTTAAAAAATGGGGACCGGCGCACGGCGCGTCTGGTCCCCATATTCACAATATTTAGTCCGCAATCACGCTCTGCTTTCCGCCGCGGTTCATCACGCTGTAGTAGGCGGGCAGCATAAGCAGTGCCAGGATGGTGGAGGCCGTCAGGCCGCCGATGTTTACAAGTGCGAGTCCCTGGGTGGTCTGGCCGGAGTCGCCCAGCGCAAGCGCCATGGGCAGCATGGACAGAACCGTGGTCAGGGTGGTCATCAGGATGGGGCGCAGACGGGTGGCTCCCGCCTCGATGAGCGCCGTCTCCATATCCATATTCTGACGGTACTGGTTCACCGTATCCACATAGAGGATACCGTTGTTAACAACCGTTCCGACCAGCATGAGGAAGCCCAGGAGGGACGTCATGCTGATGGCGCTGTCCACGATCCACAGCAGGCCGAAGGCGCCGATCAAACAGAAGGGCACGGTGGTCATAACCATGATCGAGAACTTGGGCGACTCGAACTGGCACGCCATCACAACGAACACCAGGAAGATTGCCATCGCGATGGCCTTGGCCAGGTTGGTGAACTCCTTCTGCATGGATTTCTGCATGTTGTTCATGGCGATGCTGACGCTCTGGCTCAGCTGCGGCGTCACCACCTCGTCCTTTAAGGTCTGCTCCGTGGTCTCGGTGGCGCTGTCGGTGTAGGTTCCGCTGATGGTCACGCGGTACTGCTTATCCTGGCGCATGATGGTGGCCGGGCTGTCCTCGAACACGATGTCCGCCACGTCGGTCAGGGCCACCGCCCCGCCGCTCGGCGTCTGCAGCACGATATTCTGAACCTGAGAAAGGGTCTTATACCGGTCCGCCGCGTACTCCACCTTGATGTCCACATCCCGCCCGTCGATCTCCAGGGAGGAGGGGTTCACACCACTCAGCATGCTGTTTAAAGTGCCGCCGATCTGGGCCGCCGACAGTCCGGCCGCCTTGGCCTTAATGGGGTTGACCCTTACCTTCACAACCGGCGCCGCGTTCTCAAGGTCAGAGTGCACCTTGGTCAGCTCCGGGCGCGCGTCCAGCGCCGCAACAATCTTGTCGCTGTCCGCCTTCAAGGCGTCGTAGTTGGTGCTCTGTAAAATCACCTGGTAGGTGTCGCTGGTTCCCATCATGGCCGCGATGGTGGAGTTTGCGCTCACGGTGATGTTGCAGTCCGGGATCGTCTCCAGCTCTTTTCTCCAGAGCTTCACCACGTCGTCCGTGTCCATATCCCGGTCCTTAAGCAGGTAGGCCGTCACTGTGGGGTTGGAGCTCATGCTCCCGCCCAGGCTGCCGCCGCCGCTGCCGTACTGGGTCAGATAGTCCTCCACATTGTGGTCGGCGCTCACCACCGCCTCCACCTTCTTTAAGATGTCGTCGATTTTTGCAATCTGAAGGCCGGGCTTGGTCTCCACCTCGATGGAGATCTGGCCCTGGTCGTCCTCGCCCATCAGCTCGGTTCTCAGGTTGAACGCCAGCACGATGGACAGTCCCAGAAGGGCTACGGAGGCCAGCATGACCATGCCTCTGTGGCGCAGGAACCGCTTCATGATCTTGCGGTACTGCTCCTGCATCTTCTCCACCGGGCGGGAGAGGGGCGCCGTCTTCTTCTCGATGGGCTTGTAGTTCATGTAGCACAGCGGAACCACGGTGATCGAGGAGATTAGGGATGCCACCATACAGAACACGATGGTGAAGCCCAGCGGCCGGAACATCTCTCCGGTCATTCCGCTAAGCATTGCAAGCGGCAGGAACACCACGCAGGTGGTCAGCGTGGAGCCCACAACCGACTGGTAAACCACGCCGGTTCCGTTTAGAGCCGCCTTGGCGAACTCCCTGAAGCCGGTGTCCGTGGTCGCCCTGAAGCAGCTCTCCAGCACAACCGTGGAGTTATCCACCATCATGCCGACGCCCAGCACCAGGGCGCTTAAGGTAATCACGTTTAAGGAGAAGCCCATGACGTTCATCAGCACAAAGGAGGCCAGGATGGACACGGGGATGGAGCTTCCGACGATTAAGGATGCCTTCAGGTCGCCGAAGAACAGCCAGATGATCGCCATGGAGATCACGATGGCCGCGATCATGGTCTGGAACACGGAGGTCAAAGAGCTCATGATGCTGTCCTTGGTGTCCATAACCACCGTGATGTTTAAGTCCGGATCCGCAGCCTTTAACTCATCCACCACCTCGTTCACGTCGGAGGAGAGGGTTAAGGAGGCCGCGTCCTGCTGCTTGGTCACGGAGACCGCGATGGTGTCCTGGCCATTGTAGCGGGCGATACTGCTGGCTTCGTCCTCGCCCAGGTAGACATTCGCCACATCGCCCAGGTAGATCGTATTCTTCCCGTGAACAGTCAGCGGGATGTTCTCAAGGCTCTCCAGGGTGTCGAACTTCTGGTCCGTGGAGACCGCCAGCTTCTGGTCGCCCATCTCGGCGTTGCCGGCCGGGTAGGCCAGGTCCGCGCTCCCGATGTCCGTGGCGATGGAGTTCATACTCACGCCGTACTGGCTCATCTTCTCCGGAAGGAGCTCCACGCGGATGTACTCCTTGCTGCCGCCGTTGATGGAGACCTCGGCCACGGAGGTCAGCTTCTCAAGCTCCGGCACGATGTCGTCGTTCACGTAGTTGTAAAGGTTCTCGGTGTTGTCCTTGCTGACTGCCAGGATCATGTTCGCCATCAGGTTTGCGTTTAACTCCAGCATGATGGGGTCGCTCACCTCGTCGGGCATGCTGACCTTGGCTAAATCCATCTGTTTCTTTAAATCGTCGTACGCCTTATCCATGTCGGTGCCGTACTTGTACTCCAGCATCACAATGGATACGTTCTCGCGGGACATGGAGGAGACGGTGTCTAAGCCGCTTAGGGTTCCCACCTGGTCCTCCACCGTCTTCGTCACCAGATCGTTCACGTCCTCCGGGCTGGCGCCGGGATAGGGCGTCATGACCACGATCATGGACATGTTCATCTCCGGCATCAGCTCCAGAGGCGATGACATGAAAGCCTGAAAGCCGAACACCACGAGGCACAGAATCATCAGTACCGTGGTCACCGGCCGTTTCAGGACAAGTTTTGTTAAGCCCATAGTTGTCTGCCCTCCTTACTCAGCTGCACTCTGGTCTGCCGCTTCGGTCTCTGCCGCAGCCTCGCTTCCGGCCAGGGCAACCTTGTAACCGTCCTTCAGCTCGGAGGTCCAGGTGGTCAGCACCTGATCGTCCATGGTCAGGCCGGACCTTATCACAATGTTCTCAGAGTCAAAGATTCCAACCTCAACGGGCACCTCGCGGATCACGCTCTCGGCCGCATCGTAGGTGTAGACATAGGCGTCCCCGCCGCGGTAGTACACGCTGTGCACGGGCACCAGCATGGCGTTGATTGCGGAGTCCTTCGGGACCTCAAGCTCCACGTCTGTTCCCGGGGTCATGGAGTTGTTGTCGTCCACCGCGGCCTTCACCTTGAACAGGCCCACGCCCGCGTCCGCCATGTTGCTGACCTCGGTGATGGTGCCGCTATAGTCCGCGCCGTCCTTGGTGAGGACCACCGGGTCCCCGGGGTTCAGATTGTTTTTCACCTTCTCGGTGGTATAGAAGGAGACCACCTTGCCGTTCTCGCCGGCGATGATGCACAGCTGGCTGGAGGCGCCCACGGTGTCGTGCAGCTCCACGTTGCACTGCTCCACCCGGCCGCTTATGGGGCTGGTGATATGGCTGAATTCCATCTGGTTGTTGTAGTTGATCTGCGCGGCCTCAAACTGCAGCCGGGAGGCGTCCGCCTGGGCCTTGTAGCCGTCGTACTCCTGGGCTGATATGTATCCGGACTGGAAGAGAGGCGTCATGCGGTTTAACACATTCTGCGCGTTCTCCGCCGCCACCTTGGCAGACTCCATGGCCGTGCGGGTGGCGTCCACCTGCTTGGTGTCGATCTCCACCAGCACCTGGCCCGCGGTCACGGTGTCGCCGGCCTTGATGTTCACCGCCGTGATATCTCCGCCCGCCTTCGGGTAGATGTAAACCACGTCCGCCGGCTCGATGGTGCCGATCAACTGGGTGGTCAGGTGCACATCGCCCATGTGGGGAGTCTCCACCGTCACAACCGGATCCGCCGTGGCCTGGGCGAACTCCTCTTTCTTCGTCAGGCGCAAAAACAGGAACACGGCTATGACCACAACCACAACCGCCCAGATTGCGCGTTTCATTCCTTTTTTCATCTTCTCCTCTTTCCTTTCTGTTTCGTTTCTTGTTAAATGTAGAAAAAAACAAGGGGAACAGGCCATTGACTCACAATAGCTTTCCCCCATTTCATTACAAACCAACCATTTGTATTTTAGACATTTATGCGCACAATGTCTAACATCAAAAAGCGGACAATTAACAACCGCATCGTGTTAATTGTCCTTCTTTTTGTTTTTATTCTTTTTTGTGCTGGTCAATGGTTTTTAAGTAGGCGGTCAGGTTCGCCAGCTTCTCCTCGTCCTCCACCCGCCACAGGGCCATGAGCTTGGCCACCGCCTGGTTTTCGGGGGTTGGGATCGGATACATGGCCAGCCGGTCCCCGAAGTCGTGGTAGTATTCCCTGTAGCCGATGTGAATCCCCTCGTTGGCGTTTAAGGCCAGCTCCAGGCTGTCCGCGTTGTCGAAATAGCGCACCTTCTTGGGAAGGTATCCCAGGTTTCCCATGAACTCCATAATCTTCATCCCCAGGCCGGACTCCTCGTACCGGAAGACCGCAAGCAGCGTCTGCTGCTGGAGCAGGCGGCTGTCCAGCCGCTCCATGGAGGCCATGGGGTTCTTCTTTGAGAACACGTAGTAGAGCGGGTAGCTGTAGATCTCGGCCCAGTTGAACTTGTCCTTGAGCTTGCTGTAGTCGAAGCCGTTGCTGAGGGTGATAAAAAGGTCCGGGGTGTTGATCCCGGCCAGGTCCTTCACGTCGCTGTACTCCTTTAGCTGGAACTCGGTCTGGGGGAAGCGGTCCGCGTAGTCCGCCAGGATGCGCCCCACCACGGGCATCACCCCGTTGGCCTTTATGACGGCCACGTGGACCCGCTCCTTATCCCGCTTGTTGTCCTCCCTGGCCATGTCCACCGACTCCCGGATCAGGTTTGGGATATTCTGCCATTTCCACAGCAGGATCTCCCCGCTTCGGGTCAGCCGCACCTCCCTGGTGGTCCTCTCGAACAGCCGCAGCTCCAGCTCCTTCTCCAGTGCGGAGATCTGGCGGCTTAAGCCCTGCTGGGATATGTAGAGCCGGCTGGCCGCCTCCGTGAAGTTGAGCGTGTGGGCCACCTCCAGAAAGCACTCGATCTGATGGATGGTCATAGGCGGGTCTCCGCCGGGGCGAGGCCGGAAAAGCCGCCCTTCTCAAGAATCCGGCGGGGGAACTCCATGCGGACCGTCTTCTTCGGGTTCACAATCTGGCACACCGCCATATTCCCCAGCATGTCGATTAAGACGGCGGCGTCCACCGGGTCCAGCCCCGCAGCGCTGGTCAGAAAGCCGTGCATCTGCCTCACCGACTTTTCCCCCGCCTCATCCAGGGTGTCGCCGTAGGCGATGGTGATCCACTGGCTGCCGTTCTCGATCATCGGGTATGTAAGCCCCAGGCCCGGCAGCACCGTCACGCGCACGGTGACGCGGCCGCCGATCTCCACGCCGCAGTTTCCAACCTCGCCGTCGCCCATGATGGCGTGTAAGTCCCCCATGGCCAGGAGCGCGCCGTCGGTGTTCACCGGCAGGTACAGGGAAACGCCCGCCTCGATTTTCGTGCAGTCCATGTTTCCGCCGTGGTCCATGGGGGTCAGGGTGCTCACCTCGCCGCTCTCCGGCGCCACCCCGATCACGCCCACCATGGGCTGCATGGGGATCTCATGGCCCTTATAGCGGACACAGCCGTTCTCCACCGGCATGCGGTTGATCACGGTCTCGGGGAACATCCCCTTAAATGCGGCGCTGTTTGGCCCAATGTCCAGGACGCCCACCGGGTCCAGCCGGATGTCCAGAATGTCCACCTTGAGCACGTCGCCCTTTTTTGCCCCCTCCACGTACAGCGGGCCGGTGGCGGGGTTCGCAAGCTTCCGGTCAATGTCCGCGAAGGTGGTTCCCTCCGGCAGGAGCTGGCCCTGGAAGCAGTCGTAGGTCTCAAAGGTCACCGTGTCCCCGGAGGCCGCCCTGCACACCGGGGCGTGGCTGGGGGAAAACGTGTAGATCGCATGTTTTTTTTCTATATATATCATAATAATATCCCCTCCATTATCTGCGCAGCGTCGCCGTCGGGTCCACCGCGTCGCGCAGCGCGTCGCCCACAAAGTTGATGGCCACCACCAGCACCACGATCAGCAGGCCCGGCGGAATCCACAGCCAGGGCTGCTTCGTCAGCACGGTCAGGGACTGGGCGCTGTTTAACATGTTGCCCAAGCTGGCCGTGGGCGGCTGCACGCCCATTCCCAGGAAGCTTAGGGACGCCTCGTCCAGCATGGACAGCGCCATGACGGAGGTGGCGTACACCAGGATCGGCGCCACGGTGTTGGGCAGAATCTCGGAAAACAGAATGTGCCGCAGCGGCATCCCCGCCACGATATCCCCCTTCACAAAGTTGGTCTCCCGCAGGCTCAGCACGTTCCCTCGCACCAGGCGGGCGATCCCGGGCCAGTCCACAAAGCCCAGAATCAGGATGATGCTCCAGAGCCCCGGCTCAAAAATGGCGGCCGCCACCAGAACCAGGAGAATGTAAGGGAAGGACATGACCATGTCCGTGAACCGCATGATCAGCATGTCCAGCCAGCCGCCGAAGTACCCGGCGAGCAGTCCCAGGACCACGCCCACGGCGGTGGAGATCCCGGTGGCCATCACGCCCACCAGCAGGGAGATGCGGGTGGCGTAGAGCAGGCGGCTGAGCATGTCGCGGCCGATCTGGTCCGTGCCCAGCCAGAAGTCTGCGCTTGGAGCCGCGCCGAAGGGGCCCACAATCTCGTCCGGGTTGTGCGGGGAGATGAGCGGGGCCAGGACGGCCGCCAGGCAGATCACCGTCAGGAGCACCAGGCTCGCCACCCCCAGGTGGTGGTGCTTGAAGCGCCTCCAGACGGTCTGTATATAGCTTTCGTTTGTGATATCCGTTTGTCTCTTCATCGACCGCTCCTATTGATACTGGATGGTGGGGTTCACCACCGCGTACAGAATGTCCGTGACCAGGTTGCCGAGCAGCACCACCACCGCTGACAGAAGGCACACGCCCATGATCACCGGGTAGTCCCGGCTCATGATGGCGCTCATGGTCATGAGGCCCAGGCCGGGCCAGGAAAACAGCTGCTCCACGATCACCGCGCCGCCGAACAGCACGGGGATCTCCATGCCGATGACCGTCACGATGGGCACCATGGCGTTTCTTAAGGCGTGCTGGTTCACCACCCGGCGGTGGCCGATCCCCTTGGCCCTGGCGGTCCGCAGGTAGTCCTGCTGGAGAATCTCAAGCACCGCGCTGCGGATGTAGCGGATGTTGGTTCCCGCCATGGACACCGAGAGCACGATCACCGGCATCACCATGTGGGCCGCCACGTCCGCCGCGCCCCCGGAGGCGCCCAGGGTGGTCATTCCGCCCGAGGGCAGCCAGCCCAGCTTGACGGTGAACACGTACACCAGCAGTAAGGACAGGAAGAAGCCGGGGATGCTGCTCCCGAAGAAGGAGAGCGTCACCACCGTGTAGTCGCCCTTGGAGTACTGGTGGATCGCGCTGTAGATTCCGGCCGGAACCGCCATGATGAGGCTCACGATCAGGGAGACGCCCATGAGCAGCAGGGTGGGCCCCAGGTGGCTGGCGATCATAGCGCTGACGGCCTGGTAGGTCTTGATGGAGTAGCCCATGTCCCCCTTAAGAAGGTTGCCAAGCCAGACGAAGTACTGAATATAGAAGGGCTGGTCCAGGCCCAGGGCCGCCTTCTTGGCCTCGATGGCCGCCTGAGAGATTCTCGCCCCCTGCATCATCTCCAGGGGATTCCCGGCCATGCACATGATGGCGTAGTCGATGATGGTGATTCCGATCAGCGTGGGGATGGCGATCAGGATGCGCTTTAAAATGTATTTACCCATAAATCAGATGGCCTCCTTTCTGCGCCGCTCTCCCGCCAGCACCGGGCATGCCACCAGATGGGCGCTGCCGGGCCTGTCCGGCTTTAACTCCGGCTCCACCTCCGAGCAGCTCTGCGTGGCGTAGGGGCACCGGGGATGGAAACGGCAGCCTGCGGGGGGATGGGTGTTGCTGGCGATCTCCCCCTGGAGCACCGGGATCTCGGTCTCCCTGGCGCGCGGGTCCGGGATCGGCACCGCCCGGAACAGCGCCTTGGAGTAGGGGTGGATGGGGTCCGCGAACAGCTCGGCCGCGTCCGCCAGCTCCACGATCTTTCCCAGGTACATCACGGCGATGCGGTCGCTGACATAGTTGACTGCGCCCAGGCCGTGGCCGATGAAGATGCAGGTCAAATCCAGCTCCTTCTGTAAGTCCCGCAGCAGGTTTAAAATCTGCGCCTGGATGGAGACGTCCAGGGCGCTGACCGGCTCGTCGCAGACCATGAGCTTCGGCTCCAGGGACAGAGCTCTTGCGATTCCGATTCGCTGGCGCTGGCCGCCGGAGAACTCGTGGGGATAGCGCCCCAGCGCGTGGGTTGGGAGGCCCACCATGTCGAGGAGCTGGCGAAGTCTTGCATCCAGGCCCTCCTTCGTCACGAGGCCGTGGTAGAGCATGGGCTCCGCCAGGATCTCGTACACGTGCTTTCTGGGGTTTAGGGAGGAGTAGGAGTCCTGGAACACCATCTGCAGCTCCGTGCGGATGGGCCTCATCTCCTTGCGGCCGATGGCCGCCAGGTCATGGCCCCGGTACAGGATCCTCCCGGCCGTGGGGCGCTCCAGAGCCACAATCTGGCGGCCCAGGGTGGATTTTCCGCAGCCGGACTCGCCCACCAGGCCCAGGGTCTCGCCCTGGTAGACGGTGAAGGTGACGCCGTCCACCGCGCGCACGTCCGCAATCTTGTGGGTGATCACGCCGCCCTTCACCGGATAATATTTCTTTAAATCCTCCACCTGAAGGAGGGGGGTACTTTCTCTGTTCACTTTAGGGCTCATCCGTTCTCGCCTCCCTCCGCGCGCTTTGCCTTTTCATTCAGATGGCAGGCCTTCCAGCACCGGGCCACATGGCTGGGGCAGCAGGTCACCTCCGTCTGGGGCTCATGGCAGCGCTCCTCCTCGTAGGGGCAGCGGTCCGCGAAGCGGCAGCCGGTGATCTGGTCGTAGTGCTCCGGCACCACGCCGCTTATGGACTCCAGGCGCTGTCCGTCCGCCTCCTGGGCGGCCAGGATCTCCTCCCTCGTGCCGCCAAGGCGCGGGATGGAGGGCACGGAGCGCAGCAGGGCCTGGGTGTAGGGGTGGCCCGGGTCGTCGAACAGCCGCAGAACCGGCGCCTGCTCGATGATCTGCCCGGCGTACATGACCAGCACCCGGTCGGCCATCTGGGCCACCAGCCCGATGTCGTGGGTGATCAGGATCACGGCCATCCCCAGGTCCTTCTGGAGCTCCTTTAAGAGCTGCATGATCTGGGCCTGGATCGTCACGTCGAGGGCCGTGGTGGGCTCGTCGGCGATCAGAAGCCTGGGCCTGCAGGACAGGGCCATGGCGATCATCACGCGCTGGCGCTGGCCGCCGGAGAGCATGTGCGGGTATTTTTTCATCACCGACGCCGCGTCCGGCATGCCCACCTTCTCTAGCAGGGACACGGCGCGGGCGGAGGCGTCCTCCTTGTCCATGTGCATGTGGATGCGGATGCTCTCCGTGATCTGCCGCCCCACGGTGAACACCGGGTTTAGGGAGGTCAGCGGGTCCTGGAAAATCATCGTCACCGCGTCGCCGCGGATCTTGTCCAGCTCCTTCTCCCCCATGTTCAGCAGATCCCGGCCCTCAAACAGCGCCTTTCCGGCCTTCACCTTGCCGCCGCGCCCGAGAAGGCTCATGATGGACAGGGAGGTGACGCTCTTGCCGCAGCCGGACTCGCCCACGATGCAGACGATCTCGCCCGGGTCCACGTAAAAGCTTATGCCGTCGGCGCTGGTCATCTGGCCGCCGTCGCCGTCAAATACGGTTGTTAATCCTTCTACTTCCAGGATATGGGACATGTTGTTTCCTTTCTATGCATTTGTCTCTATAACAAGGACGCCCAGAAAGCATCCATTTTCAGGATGCCCTCCGGGAGTGCCGCGTCGTTGCAATATAGATCCGCAGACCCGCCTGCCGGGGCTCGCGCACATTGGCGGCTCCGGCGGGCCTTGGATCAGTTTGTCAGTTTACATCCCACTGCTCCACGTGGTTGAAGAACCCGTACACAGAGGGCTCTGCCCCGGTGAGGCGCTTGTTCACCGCGCCCAGGGAGCTGATCACGTAGGCGGAGAACATGGGCACATCCTCCTGCACCTTCTTGTCCACGACAGAGTACAGCTTGGCGGTCTCTGCGGTGTCGTTGGTCACCTGCACCTTGGAGAGGGCCTCGCCCACCTCCTGGTTCACGTAGCCGGTCCAGCTTCCCTCCATATTGATCAGCCAGTCGATGTCCGCGTAGGGGTCGACCGGCGCGTAGGTGTACTGCACCGCCAGCACGTCGTACTCCCGCTTGGTGGCCACGTCCATCAGGGTGGCGAAATCCACGGTCTGGATCTCCGCCTTGATACCAACCTCCGCCCACTGGGCCACGATCACCGAGGCCGCGTTGACAAAGGTGCTGTCGCCGGAGTTCACGTAGAACTTGAGCGTCCGTGAGGAGTCCCAGCCCGCCTCGGTTAACAGGGCCTTGGCCCGCGCCGGGTCGTAGGGGGTGGGGGTGATGGAGGCGTCAAAATAGGGGCTTGCGGAGGACAAGAATCCGTCGATCACCTCGCCGTGGCCCTTCATCAGCTGGTCCAAAATCCGGTTGCGGTCGATGGCGCAGAGCATGGCCTGGCGCACCCTTGCGTCCGGGACGTTGGCGGTCTGGATGAACACCGACTGGTTGGTGACCGGGTCGCCGTACACGGGCGTCACGTTCTCCAGCGCCTCGATGCTCTCGTAGTCCTCCATGGGGATGGCGCTCATGGTGTTCTGGGTGATGTCGATCTCGCCGGATTTGAGGCCCGCGTAGAGCTGACTGCCCTCCACGATCTTGATGTTCAGCTTGTCGATCTTCGGAGCGCCCTTCCAGTAGTCCCGGTTGGCCTCGTAGGAGATATAGTGGTCCTTGTCAAAGTCCGTGACCTTGAAGGGGCCGTTCACCACGTCCGGGTGGTTGAACCACTCGTTGGAGGACAGCTGGTCCTCCGGGATCCCCTCGATCACGTGCTTGGGAAGCGTCATCAGGTAGCGCCCGTAGGAGTTCTGGAAGGTGGCTAGGGACATGGGGGCCTTGGTGGTAAAGCGCACGGTCTTGTCGTCCACCTTGTTGATTCCCTCCACGTGGTCCGCGCCGGGCTCCGTGAAGCCGTCGTCGCCCACGCCCTCGAAGGCGTAGTACATCATGGCCGTGTTCCCGATCACCGGGCTGGTCAGGCGAAGCGCCGTGTAGACCACGTCGTCGGCCGTCACCGGCTTCCCGTCGGACCAGTTGGCCCTATCATCGATGTGCACCAGGAAATTGCGCTCGTCCTCGGCTGTGATGGAGTCGGCCAGCATGCCCTCAAACTTCAGGTCCTTGTCCAGCTCCACGAGGGGCAGAAACATGAGGCCTGTGGCGTACTTGTTGATCTCTCCGCCGTCCATCAGCAAGGGATTTAAAGTGTTTAAGGTGTCGGTAACGCCCACGTTTACAATCTTCTCGCCGGAAGCCGCCTGAGCACTTGTCGGCTGTCCCGCCGCGCCTTCAGGCTCGCCGGAGGGCTTTTTGCCGCACGCCGTCACAGACAGGGCCATGATGGCGGCCAGCCCGAGGCTCATAACGCGCCTTGCGATCGCTGAATTTCTTTTCATAATCTCTCCTCCTCATTTTGATTCATCCGCTTGTCTGGAATTAGGATTCCTCCGTTTGAGAAACCTTATTCAGAATCTTTTTGTCTCGAAACCACACTATTCATAGTAGGTTAGTGTGGTTTTATTTATATCATTGGACGGCGCAAATGTCAATTCTTATTTTTGCCCGCTTCGCCCTGCTGCCGCTCTTTCACCACCAAAACCGTGTAATACCCGGCGGACTCATCCAGCTCCTCCGGCGAGCCGTACACCCGCTCCCCGTCCATGCCGCAGCGCTCCACGCCCCTGACGTCCAGATTTTTCCCGGCCAAAAGCTCCCGCACCTTCCCGGTCCGGCTGCCCGCCTTCATCAGCACCTTCACGCCCGGGTAGGCGAGCCCCTGGGCCAGCGGGTAGGAGGAGGGCAGAACGTGCAGCTGCTCGGCCCCGCTGACGAGCGGCTCCCCAAGCCGTGCGGCCGCGGCGCAGAAGGAGGGCACGCCGCTCACCATCTCCACCGGATATCCGGCCTCCCGCACCAGACCGGCCGGGTACATGCAGCTGGCGTAGATGGAGGTGTCCCCCAGGGTCAGGTAGGCCACCGAGAGTCCCTTTTTGAGGCAGTCCATGATCTGCTCTGCGGCATTTTTGTGGCAGCGGGCCAAAACCTCCCGGTCCTTCGTCATGGGCATGTATAGGTACAGCGGCTCCTTCTCTTCAATTTCCGGACATGCGCCCCTCGCGATGGTGTAGGCCACGCACCGCTCTCTCTCGGCTCCGTCCTTCGCCTCCCGGTCCACCGAGAGGGCGACCACCGGGCACTCCCGGATCACCCGCAGCGCTTTTAAGGTCATAAGCTCCGGATCCCCGGGCCCGGTGCTGACGCAGTAAAGGGTTGCTCTATCTGTCATGTTAATCCCATTCCTTCCATAATAAATGTCATCCGCGGGCGCTGTCCGTCCCGTATGCTATTTTCTATTATATGGGACATGCCCTCCAACCGCAAGTAAATTTCGCAGCGAGGGCGACTATGCGGCACCTCAGAGCACCTCCACCGTCGCCTTCACAATATACTCCCCGTAGCTCCTCACCGTCAGCTCGTCCAGCAAAAAGTCCTCGTACCAGAATTCCCCCAGCCGCAGCCCCTCCCGGTCCGCGAACTCCCGGATCAGACGGTAGGGCTTCTCCATGCTCCCCTCGTAGCCCCGGTAGCACACCTCCACATAGTCCCCCTCCCTGCGTTTCACCGGGCGCAGGGCCGCCACATTCTTGGCAATCCGGGAGTACACCTTCACGTACCGGTCAAAAATCCCCCGCTCTAAGTCGGAGCCCAGGCACACCGCCCCCACATCGCTCTGGGTCACCAGGTACTGCTCCCGCAGGCGCACGTGCTCGGCGATCTCCTCCGCCAGCTTGCGCTCCTCCTGGCCGTTCACCCGGGAGAACAGCAGCCAGCAGGCGTCAAGGTGCACCACCCGCGGCGTGTCAAAGACCGCGGCCATGGCCTCCCGCACATTCTGTTTCTCATTGCGGATAAACTGCTTCATGGACTTTAACCGCTCAATCTCCCGGTCCAGCTGCTGCTCCTGCTCCCCCATCATGTCTAAGAACCGCTCCGGGGACCGGTTCTCCATGTACTCCTTGATCCTTGCCAGGGGCATCCCCAGCTTCTGCAGCGCCCGGATCACCTCGAAGGCGTCCATCTGCCAAACGAAATAGTACCGATACCCGTTGTCCTCCTTTACCGCCGGGGAGAACAGGCCGATCTCGTCGTAGTGAAACAGGGTGTGCTTCTTCACCCCCAATATCTTCGCAAATTCCCCGGTGGTAAAATAGAGCTCACTTCTCTGATCCATATGTTTTTCACACCTTTCATTTTACAGACTTTTTTCATTTCCCTCTTGACTGTCGGGTTACCCTATAGTCTATCATAGTGGTTGCGGCTGAAATATGCAAGAAAACAGGAGTATTATTATGAGTCATTCACTTGGAAAAAAATTCACATTCGGGTCACTGCTGGTGTTCGCGCTGCCCACCACCGTCATGATGGTGTTCATGTCCCTCTACACCATCGTGGACGGGATGTTCGTGTCGCGCTTCGTCAGCACCAACGCGCTGTCGTCCATCAACATCGTGTACCCGGCCATCAACATTGTGCTGGGACTCTCCATCATGCTCTCCACGGGCAGCAACGCCATCGTGGCGCGCAAATTCGGTGAGGGGAAGGCGGACAGCGCCAGGGAGATCTTCACAAGCGTCATCTATCTGAACATCGCCCTGGGGCTGGTCATCGCCGCGCTTGGGTACATTTTGGCGGAACCGCTGTCCCGGATGCTGGGGGCCAGCGACGTGCTGCTAAAAGACTGCGTCACCTACCTGCGCTGGCAGCTGGGATTTGCGCCGGCGCTGATGCTTCAGATTCAGTTTCAGATGTACTTTGTCACCGAGGGACGCCCTGGGATCGGGCTGTTTCTCACCATCGCGGCGGGCATTACCAACGCGGTGCTGGACTACGTGCTGATCGTGCCCATGGGCCTCGGGATCGCGGGCGCCGCCATCGCCACGGTCACCGGATACACCATCCCGGCGCTGATCGGCCTCGTCTACTTCGCGTTCTCCCGGAATTACCTGTGGTTCTCGAAGCCAAAGATCTCCGGGGCCGACTTGGGGGAGACCTGCATAAACGGCTCCTCGGAGATGGTCACGAACCTGTCGGCGGGCATCATCACATTTCTGTTCAACCTCCTGATGATGCGCTTTGCGGGCGAGGACGGCGTGGCGGCCATCACCATCATCCAGTACTCGGAGTTTCTGTTAAACGCGCTGTTCATGGGCTTCGCCCAGGGCGTGTCGCCGGTGATCAGCTTCAACCACGGCAGCCAAAACCACACGCAGCTAAAGCAGGTCTACCGGACCTCCATGATCTTCACGGCGGTCGCCTCTATCACGGTGTTTCTGTTCGCGCAGCTGGCCGGCGACGCGGTAGTGACGGTGTTCGCCCGCCGCGGCAGCGCGGTGTATGAGCTGGCCAGCCACGGCTTCTCCATCTTTGCCCTGGGCTTTCTGTTCTCGGGCCTAAATATCTTCTCCTCCGCGCTGTTCACCGCGCTGGGCAACGGCAAGGTCTCCGCCGTCATCTCCTTTGTGCGGACCTTCGGGCTGATCATCACCAGCCTCCTGATATTGCCCGCGGTTCTGGGCATAGACGGCGTATGGCTGGCGATCCCCATCGCGGAGCTCGGGAGCACGCTTCTGTGCCTGTGGTTTCGGAAGCGGAACAAAAACGTATACCAGTACGCATAAAAATTCCCCGCAAAACGGGCGCGGCCGCGCGGCAATGTGCTGCCGAGCGGCGCCCCGGATTGCGGGGAATTCTTATTTTTATGTCATATCACAGGTCAAAGGCTACAGCGCCCCTCCGCCCCCTGACTTCTCGGCGTTAAGCACCGCCGCCAGGAAGGCCAGCGCCAGACCCTGGCCCCAGCCCTGGATCCAGTCCCTGGAGATATTCCGGTAGCCGTCCCGGTCCCTCATGACCGCGGTGCCGCCGGACACGTGCAGGACTCTCCCGTCCACGCCGATCTCCCCCAGGATCCCCTCGATGGCCCGGTTCACGTACCGGGTGTGCAGCGGATTCCCCTTGATAGCCATGGCCGCGGCGATCCCGCAGGAGGCGGAGACCTCCTCGTAGGAGTCCGGGTCGTCCAGAATGGTCCGCCAGAGGCCGTTCTCCGTCTGGAGAAGCTTCAGGGAGGCCAGCTGCTCGTTTAGGGAGCCCGCCACGTCCAGATACTTGGGGTAGAGATAGCTCTTCGGCAGACATTTTCCCACCTGGGACATGGTGTAGGCCGCCCAGGCGTTGGCGCGGCCCCAGTAGAAGCCAGACATGTGGTCGCCCGCCGGGTGGTCGTAGCCGTGGTACCAGAGGCCGGTTTCCATATTTTGGAGATAATGGATGTGCCAGTAGTACTGGTTCAGCGCGTCCTCGATGAGCGCCTCGTCGCCCGTCTTCACGCCCACCCGGAGCATGAAGTAGGCCGCCATGAACAGCGTGTCCGCCCAGCACTGGCCGGGGAAGTCGTTGTTCTTCGACACCGTGTGCTGGAGCACCCCGTCGGCGAACCGCAGCGCCTCCGTCCGCAGGTAGTCGATCTTGCTCGTCACGAGCTCCCAGTAGCGCTCATCTCCCGTGGCCTCGTACAGCGTGATCAGGCAGTGGCCCATGGCGCACTTGTTCACGGTCCACGTCTCCGGCAGCCCCAGCTCGATGAGCTCGTCGACGCGCGCCCTCAAAAGCTCCAGGTATTCCCCCTTCCCGGTTGCCTCGTAAGCCCGGCAGATCCCATAGTAGGCCACACCGCAGGGCCAGTCCCACGTCATATCCATCCGCATAGTGCGCTTCACGATATGGTCGATCTGTTCCTCGATCTGCGCACGGTCAAAAATCAGTCCGTTCATCGCTCTTTTTGCTCCTTTTCTTCCTGCTCTGCCCTGCGCCCATAAGCCTCCTTCACCACCTGGTAGGCCAGCTTCCGGTGCTCCCGGTCCGCGCTGATGATGCCCTTTAGGTTGTAGCCCTTCTGGAAGCTGCTCATCCGGCGCATGGAGGCGTAGTCGTACAGCACCCAGGGCGTGGTTCCCTTGATGAAGGGGTACGAGAACAGGGTGTCAAACTGCATCCGGTAGATCGCCGCCTGGCACTCCTCCGTGTAGATCTCGTCCTCGGCCCCGTGCATGCCCGGGACCGCCTCCGCGCCCGTCTCGGTGATGACCACCGGCTTGTTCTCCTCATAGTGGTTAAGGATCTCCCGCAGCACGCCGAAATCCTTTAGATACCACCCGTAATACTCGTTGAGGCCCACCACGTCCAGGCTGTCGATCAGCCGGTCCCGGATTCTGCGCTCCTCCACGTCGATCAGGCAGGAGGCGCCGATCAGCCGGCTTCCGTCCAGCTTCTTTGCCGTCTCGGCCAGACGGCGCATAAAGTGGTAGCGCGCGTCCGTGTCCGGGTTCTCGTTGCCCACGGACCAGACGATCACGCTGGCCCGGTTGCAGTCCCTGAGAATCAGTTCCCGCAGCTGGTTGGCCGCGTCCGCGTAGGTGGCCGGGTTTTCAAACTCCAGCGCCCAGTACACCGGGATCTCCTCCCAGAGCATGATCCCCATCCGGTCCGCCAGCCTGGCCATGGCCTCGCTGTGGGGATAGTGGGTCAGGCGCAGGAAATTGCAGCCCAGCTCCTTCGCCTCCCGGAGCGTCCCCGCCATGTCCTCCTCCGTCACCGCCCGCAGGTGCTCCGGGCTCTCCTCGTGCACGCACATCCCGCGCAGGAGCACGGGCTTTCCGTTTAAGGTGATGGTTGTCCCGTCCCGGTCGATCCGGCGAAAGCCGATCTCGTCCGTCAGGCAGTCCCCGGCGCACGCGACCCGGACCCTGTAGAGATAGGGGGACTCCGGGGACCAGAGGTGCATGGCGGACTCGTTCACCCGGATGATGCCGGAGGCATGGAGGACGGCGGGAGTGCCGGAGCTGCCCACGCACTGCACGCGCTCACGGATCCCCAGCTCCTCAATCTCGATCACCGCCTCGGCGGTCTCCCCCTCTGGCCATGCCTTTCCTGCCTCCACCTCAACGCGGTACTCGATCTGGTTTTTTACATTTTTTGACAACGCAATCTGAAAGCACTTCACGAACACCTCCGGCACCTCCACCAGCTCCACGGACCGGTGGATTCCCCCGTAGTTGAACCAGTCGTAGTGCGCGGACGGGATCTGCTCCCCGCGCCTGGTGTTGTCCACCAGCACCAAAAGCCGGTTTCCCTCCTCCTTTAAATAGGAGGTAATCTCTGTGCTAAACGGCGTGAAGCCGCCCAGGTGCCTCCCCAGATACTTCCGGTTCAGCCAGATCCGCGTCTCATAGTTGGCGGCGCCGATCCGAAGAAAGACCCTACGGCCTTTGGCCTTCTGGCAGTCAAACTCCTTAAAGTAGACGCCCGGGCCCTCGTAGAGGGCGTACTCCCGCTTCTGGTCGTTCCACACGCCCGGGACACGGATACAGCCCATGGCGTCGAAGTCGAAATCGTACGGGATCGGCAGATTGTCCCGGTTGGTCCGCACCTCGTCGAACCACCGGCTCCGGACCGTGCTGTGAAAGACATCCGGGCAGAAATGCCAGTCCCCGTCCAGGGAGCGCGCGGCGCGGCCGCTCACATCGAACAGCGTGTCCGCGGTGATCGCCGGGCCGTTCCGGTACTCCGTGTCGTAGTCATAGATCAAAATATTGTCAAATCCCTCGTCAAAGCGCAATTCCCGCTTCATCTCTCAAACTCCTCTCTCCCGGCATCCGTCCGGTGTGATTAACCCTTGACTCCGCCCGCCGCGATTCCGTCGATAAACGAATCCTGAGCGCAGAAAAATACGATCAGCGACGGGATGATGGAGATCAGCGACATGGCTAAAATCCGGTTCCACTGAAATCCCACATCCCCGTCCATGGACATGCGCAGGTAGATGGAGTTGGTGTACTTCGGCATATCCGAGATGTAGATCAGGGGGCCCATAAAGTCGTTGGACGTCCACATGAACTGGAACAGGGCGCAGGACACCAGGGAGGGCTTTAACATGGGCACAATCACGTACCACAGGGTGTGAAGGACGTTGCACCCGTCGATCTTGGCCGCCTCCTCCAGCTCCTTCGGAATCCCGCGCAAAAACTGGATCAGCATGAACACAAAATACGTGTCCGCGGCGAACAGGGCCGGGACGATCAGCGGCTTGTAGGAGTTCACCCAGCCCCAGTTGTTGAACATGATATACTGGGGCGCGTTCAACACCACCTGGGGCAGAAACAGGGTGGACATCATTAGGGCGAACAGGACTCCCCTCCCCCGGAAGTTGAACCGGGCGAAGCCGTAGGCGGTGATGGTCGCGGAGACCACCGTGAACACCACCTTGGGGACCACGATCTTGTATGTATTGATCATGGAGGTGATCAGGTTGATCTTGCCTCCGTAGCTCTTGAAGGCGCTCCGGTACCCGTCGAACACCGGATTCTTGGGCCAGAACCATGCGTTGGTGAAGATCTCCGAGTTGGTCTTGAAGGTCGCCCCGAGCATCCAGATCAGGGGGTACACCATCACGGCCCCCACCGCCACAAGCAGGGTGTAGCGGACCACTGTGCTGATTTTTCTTCTTGTCTCTCTGCTCATGTCCACTTACCTCCCATCCTCGTCCGAGTAGTACACCCATTTTTTCTGGCTCATGAACGCCACCGCCGTCAGGACCATGACGACCAGGAACAGAATCCAGGCCTGGGCGCTGGCCATTCCCATCTTGTGCCGCAGGAATGCGTTGTTGTAGATCAGGATGGAAATCAGGGTGGTGCCGCCGTTGGGGCCGCCCTTGGTCACCAGGAAGGGACCGTTGAACTCCTGGAACGCCTGGCACAGCTGGGTGATCAGGTTGTAAAAGATCACCGGCGTGATAAGCGGCACCGTGATCTTAAAGAACTGCGTCCACTTGCCCGCTCCGTCGATGGCCGCCGCCTCGTAGAGGTCCTGGGAGACGCCCTTTAAGGCCGCCAAAAAGATCACCATGGCCGATCCGAACTGCCAGACCCGAAGGAGCACGATCACCGCCATGGCCCCGTTGTCGCTTGCCATCCAGTTGATCTTCTCCGCCCCGAAGAATCCGATCACCGTGTTGATCAGGCCGTCGTTATTGAACACGGCGCGCCATAGGATCGCGATGGCGATGGAGCCGCCCAGGATCGAGGGGATGTAGTATGCGGTTCTGAAAAAGTTCACGCCCTTCAGCTTAAAATTCAGGATGTAGGCGATGAACAGGGCGAAGGCCAGCTTTAAAGGCACGTCGAAGACGGCGTACTTGAAGGTCACCTTAAAGGCCCGGATAATGTCCTCGTCCGTGAAGATCTTCTGGTAATTCATCCAGCCCGTCTTCGTGATCCCGTTAAACAGGTCGAAGTTCGTGAAGCTGTAGAACAGGGAGGACCCAAAGGGGTACGCCTTAAAGCAAATGAACCCGATCAGCCACGGCAACACAAAGAGCAGGCCCACGTTATGTTTCAGTATCTGCGATACACGTTTATTCTGCACGGTAACAACTCCTCCTATAATTTAGAAAGCGGCGCGCCCGTCAGGGTGCAACCGCTTTTTTCATGCCGGCAATCAGTTTGCCAGAACTTCATTTACGCCTTCAAACAGAACCTTAGCCGCCTTGGCCGGATCATAGTCCCCGGCACTCAGCTTTCCAAACACCTTCTCGTACACGCCGTCCGGGTTGGCCTTTAGGTCGCTGTTGTCAAACTTGGGGTCTAACGGGAACTTGGAGAATGCCAGAACCGCCTTGTTGGCCTCGACCAGGCGCGGATCGCCGATGCCTTTCTCCGCAATCACGGATGCGCCCACCGCGGACAGCGGCACGCCGCGTTCCAGCCCGCAGATCTCGATGCCCTCCGGGTCGTTTAACAGGTACTGGATCAGCGTGGCGGCAGCCCTGGGGTTCTCGGAGGATGCCGGGATCGCGTAGGCCATGGAAATCTTAGTGTATCCGCCGTCATAATCGCCCAGCTTTAAGAACTCGCCCTGAACCAGCTCCTGATTGGGCACATTGACGCTCCCCTTCACCGCATCCTCCATCTTGATCGAGGATGCATCCCAGACGTAGGCGCCGGCGTACTTGCCGTCGATCCACTTGGGGTTCTTGTCCGTGGAATCCGCCATATCACCGTTGGTGGTGGCCAGGGTCGGGATCACATGCTGGCGCTCCAGCTCGCAGAAGAAGTCCATCCCCTTCTGGATCTCCTCCTCGGTGTACATGAGCTGGCCGTCCTGAACCCAGGGCTTGCCGTACACAGACTCCAGGTAGTACACCAGGAAGATCATGCGGCTGAAACCGGTATCGAACACCAGCGGATAATAGTCCTCGTTGTATTCCTTAAACTTTGCACCCGCCTCCATCAGGGAATCCAGATCCGTGGGAATCGGGCAGCCGACGGTGTCAAAGGTGGTCTTATTCCAGTAGAACAGGCAGCCGGTGTTGGAAACCGGGATCGCCATCAGCTTTCCGTCCACGCTGCACTGGTCCAGCACCTCCTTGGGAAACTGGGACAGGTCGATGATGTCGCCGAACTGGTTTAAATCCATGAAGCTGGTCCCGTTCTTGCTGTAATTGTCGATCCAGTTCCAGTTGATCTGCATCATGTCCGCCGCGTTTCCGCTGGACAAGGACAGGGACTGCTTCTCCTCCCAGCCGTTCCACGCGCCGTACTCCGTGGTCACCTGGATGCCCGGGTACTTCTTCATGAACGCTTCCACAGCCTTCTCCGTCGCCTCATGGCGGGAGTCGCCGCCCCACCACGCGAACGTGATCTCACCGGACACGCTGTCCTGTGCCTGCGCCTCCGTCTCCTTCCCGCCATCCGCCTGTGTTCCGGCGGTGGTCTGCGCTGCCTCGGCCGTCGTCTGCTCCCCCTTGCTCTCCGGCGCCGCGCTCCCCGCACACGCAGTCAGTGAAACCGCCATCGCTGCGGACAGCAGCACGCTAATTCCCTTCGCCAATGTCTTTTTCATGTAATTGCTCCTCCTCTTAAAATCATTTGGTTGAAATTCGTTTCCCATCTGTGATATATTAAATGATATACTAATTTTATATAAAATGTTTTAATAATTTTGCTCTATTTAAGTGTCAATTGTACTAAATTGATCATCTGAAGGAGGTCGAACCGTGAAGGCAAGCAAATCAAAAATGGACGCGGAGTTCAAGGTGGAGATCGCCAAGCAGTCCCAGCACGCCATGCCGGAGATGCACTACCATGACTTCTATGAGATCTACGTCCAGGACCAGGGGACCCGCGACCACATCGTGTGCAATACCTTCTATAAATTAAATCCCCACGACGTGATGCTCCTAAAGCCCAACATTCTGCACCAGTCCATCAGCCTGGAGACCCACACCCGGACCATAGTCTATTTCACAGACGCGTTCCTGGAGAGATACTTCACGCCCGAGACCCGGCAGAAGCTTCTGTGGGTATTCAAGTACAACTGCCTCTCCCTGTCCCCGGAGAACTATTATAAGGCGGCGGCCGTCATAAAGGAGATGAGCCGCGAGGACTACAAAAACCCGGACCATGTGATTTTTATCAAGCTGGCGGAGCTGCTGATGACCCTGTTAAAAAACGCCAAGCAGTACCCGCCCGCATCCACGGAGAGCAGCGTGGTCAACACCCAGAAGACCGCCGACAACGCCATCTCCCCGCTGATCTCCTACGTGCACGAGAACTTCCTCACCTTAAACAGCATCGACGAGATCGCCTCCACCTTCTATATCACGCCCAGCCACTTGTGCCGGACGTTTAAGAAGCTCACCGGCTACACGGTCATCCAGTACATCAATATTTTAAAGATCCAGAAGGCCTGCGACCTGCTGCACGAGACGCGAAAGAGCATCACGGAGATCGCACTGGACTGCGGCTTTAACTCCACCATGTACTTCTGCAAGACCTTCAAGGCCATCCTGAATATCACGCCCACGGATTACCGGAAGATATAATATCAATTTTATCATATTCCCTTTAATATAAAGCAATATTGTTAAATACTTTATGACGGTTTTGCTGTATATTCGACTTAGAAATAAGGAAAAGAAAGGGAGATACTTCATGGATTTTATCTTTAGCCTCAGTACAGAGCTTCACAACCCCTTCCCGGAGGCGCCCATAGAGAACGCCGTCTCCATGCTGGCGCGGGATATGCATAAATGCCTCACAAACGCCGAGGGGCCTAAAAATACCATTACACTTGTTAAGGACAGCCAGATGGCCGAAGAGTCCTACCAGGTGACCGTCGCGGACGAGAGCCGGATGACGGTGACCGCCGGGGACGACCTGGGCTTTGTCTACGGCCTCCTCTCCATCAGCGAGCGCTATCTGGGCATAAAGCCCTTCTGGTTCTGGCTGGACCAACAGATCCCGGTGCTGGGCTCCGTGGCGATCCCCATGGGCACGTACACCGCCCCGGTTCCGGCCGTGCGCTTTCGCGGATGGTTTCTCAACGACGAGGTGCTTCTGATCCACTGGAACAACGGGGAGGCGAAGGATTTCCCCTGGCGCATGGCCTTTGAGGCCCTGCTGCGCTGCGGCGGAAACATGGTCATCCCGGGCACGGACAAGAACAGCCGAATAAACGCTAACCTTGCCAGCGAGTACGGGCTGTGGCTGACCCACCACCACGCCGAGCCCCTGGGCGCGGAGATCTTCGCGCGGGCGTACCCCGACCTCATGCCCTCCTACTCCAAGAACCCGGAGTGCTTCCACAAGCTGTGGGAGGAAGCCGTGCTGCGCCAGAAGGACCAGAAGGTGATTTGGGCCCTGGGCTTTCGCGGGCAGGGTGACTGCCCGTTCTGGGAGAGCCAGGGGGAGGAGAGCTTCGACACATCGAAAAAGCGCGGCGAGCTGATCAGCGACTTGATCGAGCTCCAGAGGCAGATCGTTCTGAAGCACGTGAAAAATCCGGTCTTCTGCACCAACCTGTACGGGGAGGTCATGGAGCTGTACAACGACGGCTACATAAAGCTTCACCCGGACATCATCAAGGTGTGGGCCGACAACGGCTACGGGAAGATGTGCACCAGACGCCAGTGCAACCACGACGCCAGAGTCTGCTCCCTGCCGAAGGAGGGGGATCACGGCCCCCACGGCGTGTACTACCACATCTCCTTCCACGATCTCCAGGCGGCCAGCCACATGACCACGCTGCCGAACACCGTGTCCTATGTAAACCGCGAGCTGCAGCAGGCCAGAGGGCTGGGCGTGAAGGACTACTGGATCATCAACTCCTCCAACATCCGGCCCCACGCCTACTACTTAGACGCCATCCGCAAGCTGTGGTACGGGCAGCAGGTGTCCGATGCATCCCACAGCGCGGAGTTCGCTGCCGAGTATTATGGAGATAACCGGGCGGTGGCCGGGTGCCTTGAAACCTACGCCAGCTCCCTGCTCCAGTACGGGGAACACGAGGACCAGCACGCCGGGGAGCAGTTCTACAACTACTGCGCCCGCCTTCTGGCCCGGCAGTTCATCATCGACAAGACCGCGAGCGCCGAGGAGCTCTTCTGGCTCACCGGGGAAAAACCGCTCTTTGAGCAGGCGGAGCTTGTGCTCGCGATCAACCGGCGGGGCGCGGACAAGATCGAGGCGTACTACAGGCATTGCCTGGAGGTGAGCGAGGGCCTGGAGGGAGAGCAGAAGCGGCTGTTCGACACCACGGTGCTTTTGCAGGCCACGATCCATTATTACTGCAACCAGGGAGCCATTCAGTTTTGCCGGGGATTTTTAAAGTACAGGGATGCCCGCTACCAGGAGTGCTTTTATCTCCTGGGCTGCGCCGCCGAACAGTTCTCCGCCGCCAACCAGGCCATGCGCGACGCAGAGTACGGGGTGTGGAACGGGTTCTATGAGAACGACTGTCTGACCGACATCAAGTTCACCGCCTATGTGATCCGCTCCATGATGCGTGTGGTGCGCGTCGTCGGCGACGACGCCCGGTTCGCGGACTGGTACGAGGACTTCGTGCGGCCAAAGGCCGACCGGAAGGTCCGGCTGCTGGCGATCACGGACAGCCATATGACGGATGAGGAATTGTTTTTGGCGATGAGGAGGGATGGGTTTGAGGTGAGGGAGTGATGGGAATTAGGTTTAGTTTTAGCTTTATGTAAACTATTTGTTCTTTGTTCACTGTACATGAGACCTGTTACATATCACTACATTCCCACGTCCCCACATGACCATATACCCACATGTCCGCAGGCTGCGCCCGCGGACAATTATACCCAATAAAAAAGAGGAAAACCGGTTATCTATGCCTGGTTTTCCTCTTTTTTATCTGAAAATCCTGATTCAAAGGTTCGGAATCTTACAGCTCAATCCGATACTCCTCGGAAGCTTCCCCGTTCACCACATAGAACGCTGCGTTCTGCTCCGGGGAGATGTACAGCTCAACGCTCTTAATCTCCACGCCCGGATGAGACTCTGCGTACGCCTTCTCAGCCTGCGCCAGCACGTCCTTGGCCTTCACCTGCTTGCCTGCGAACTCGACCACCACAGTCTTCTCCACAACAGCCTTGGAGGCAGTCTCCTTCTTCGGAGCAGCCTCAGCCTTTGCGGGAGCAGCTGCCTTTGCGGCGGTCTCAGCCTTCACAGCAGTTTCTGCCTTTACGGCCGTCTCCGGTGCCTTCACAGTCTCTTTCACTTCCGCCTTCACCTCTGCCACCTTGGTCTGGGCAGCTGCAGCTGCGGTTCTTTTTGGTCTTGCCATCATAAGTCCTCCCTTTTTTCGATCCGTGTTTCAGTTTCAAAGGCGATTATACGGCGGCATACAAATTTTGTCAATAACAGGGATATGGAAAATAAAACGGGAAAAAGCGGGCTTTCTGGGACATTTTTTCAATTTTTCCCAGTTTTTTCCTGCTGCTTCCTGCAATTTCGCACCTGCCGCGGCCATTCCCCCTTCCCCGTGACGTGCGGACATATAAAATGGGAGTTTTTGGGGGCCTGAATGGCGCAGCAAACCATCCGGGCAGCCTGGAAACGCTGTCATTCATCAAATCCAAATTCAACGATCTCACCGCATTTCGGATGTTTTCCCTCTGTGGTCGCCTGTATCATCATTCCATGGCAAGCGACTATTACCCGTTTATAATTCGTGTATTTTTTTAGGACGTTCAAAACCCGTTCTCTTATGGATTTTGCATTTTCCCATAACGCTTCTTCCCCTGCCGGATATTCACCTTGATTCTTCTCATACTCCAAATAAAAACGTTCTGCTGTCTCATCATCTTCATATATAAAATTTTTATTGGCCAGCCATTCATATAAATCCGTTTCTATCACAATATCAACCCCTAATTCTTTTGATAAAATTGAGGCTGTTTGCAATGCCCTTGTGTACGGAGAGCTAAGAATAATATCCGCCCCCTGCAATCGCTCATCCTTGGCGGTTTCCTTAATTTGTTGGACTCCCTTTTCAGAAAGTCTCGCCAAGTTTACACCAAATCCTTGGTAAATCTTCGTATTTCGCTCTGAATAATCAGGCGCGCCATGTCTCACAAAATAAAACATCTTTTTCTCCTCCATTGAACTCCAATATCTTTGAGAAGCTACGTTCCCAAAAAAAAGCCCCAAACCGCTGGGGTTTTGGGGCTTTGTCGCTTGCTATTAGTCGCAGGTATACGGCATCAGAGCGATATGGCGAGCGCGCTTGATCGCTACAGTCAGCGCTCTCTGGTGCTTTGCGCAGTTGCCGGTAATTCTTCTGGGAAGAATTTTGCCTCTCTCGGATACGTATCTCTTTAACTTATTTACATCCTTATAATCGATGGTGCCGTTCTTGTCACCACAGAACACGCAAACTTTTTTTCTTCTGCGCATTCCGCCAGGTCTTCTCATCTTAGCTCCATCCGGTCTGTCTGATTTATTAAATGCCATTGGTGTTGTCCTCCTTTATGATTTAACAGTGGAACATTCTAGTTAAACGGAAGTCCTTCGTCCTCCACTCCGTCAGGAATGTTCATAAACCCATCACCAATCGCGCTGGCAGGGGCAGGTCTCTGCGCCGGAGCGGACTGCTGATAGCCGTAACCGCCCATGTTGTCAGAGGATGCGCCCTTACTGTCTGCGAACTCCTGGTCGTCCAGGATAACCTCGGTGGTGTATACTTTCTGACCGTCCTTGTTAACATAGCTACCTGTCTGGAGTCTCCCGGACACCAGCACTCTCATTCCCTGGCGGAAATACTTCTCAGCGAATTCACCTGCGCGGTCGAAGGCCACACAGTTGATGAAATCAGCCGTCTGCTCTCCATTATTGTCCTGGCTCCTGCGCCCTCTGCGGTCCACCGCAAGGGTGTAGCGGGCAATCGCCATGGAGCGCTCGCCCTGCGAATATCTGACTTCCGGGTCTCTTGTCAATCTTCCCATTAAGATAACTCTGTTCATACGATCACTCTTCCTTTTTAACTTCCTTATGCGGCGGCGATTAAGCCTCCATCTTTACGCATAAGTATCTGATCACTGGCTCCATAATACGAACGTGAGCTTCGACTTCGTTCGGGCATACAGAATCGGACTCGAACTGAATGAAGTAGTAGTAAGCCTCATGCATCTTCTGGATCTCATATGCAAGTCTCTTCTTACCCCACTCATCTACGTTGGTCACAGTGCCGCCGAAACGGGTGATGTAACCTTTTACCTTTTCGATTGCTGCTGCGCGCTCTTCGTCTTCCAGCTTCACATTCAGAACAACAGTTAATTCATACTTGTTCATCTTGCTTTACCTCCTTGTGGTCTCTGGCCCCCGCTTTCAGTACGGGAGCAAGGATATAATATGTCACGGAGTATTATTGTACCAAAACTGCCGGACAAATGCAAGAGGTTTTTTCGGGTTTTTCCATTATTTTTCGAGGTTTTCCCGGCTTTTGTCGGGCTCTGTTCCCTTTTTCGTCAAACCTCTGGTGTTCTTCTCCACCAGCTTGCGCGCCACCATGATCTGATGGCCGCAGCCCTGGCATTTCAGGCGGAAATCCGCCCCCACGCGCAGGATCTCCCACTCGCTGCTCCCGCAGGGGTGGGGCTTCTTCAGTTTGACCACATCGCCCACCTCATAATTTGGCTTTTCAATCATAGCTTTCGCATGCTCCATTTCCTGTTATTTCAAAATGCGCTCGATGGCCTCCAGCTCGCCGGGCGCAAATTCCGGTCCGTCTATGGCCTTCACGTTGTCCTCCAGCTGGGCCGTGCTGCTGGCGCCGATTAACACCGAGGTCACCTCGTCCCGGCGCAACACCCACGCGAGCGCCATCTGAGCCAGGCTCTGCCCTCTGGCTGCGGCGATCTCGTTCAGCGCACGGATCTGCTCCAGCCGCTCTTCGGTCAGATAGCGGCCGCCGACGGTGGTCCCCTTTCTGGACGCCCGAGAGCCCTCCGGGATCCCGTTTAAGTAGCGCCCGGTCAGCGCTCCCTGGGCCAGCGGGCTGTAGCAGATCGTGCCCACGCCCTCCTGCTGAAGGAGCGTTAGCAGGCCGTCCTCCACCCAGCGCTCAAACATGTTGTAGCGGGGCTGATGCAGCAGACAGGGCGTGCCGTTGGCCTTCAAGATGGCGATCGCCCGGGCCGCCTCCCCCGCCTGGTAGTTGGAGATTCCCACGTACAGCGCCTTTCCCTGGCGCACAATGTCCGAGAGCGCGCCCATGGTCTCCTCCAGGGGCGTCTCCGGGTCCGGGCGGTGGTGATAGAACACGTCCACATAGTCTAAGCCCATGCGCTTTAGGCTGGAATCCAGGCTGGCAATCAGATACTTGCGGGAACCCCAGTTTCCGTAAGGCCCGGGCCAGAAATCGTAGCCCGCCTTGGTGGAGATGAACAGTTCATCCCGGTAGACCCCCAAATCGGACTTTAAGATGGCCCCGAAATTCTCCTCCGCCTTGCCTCTGGCCGGAGAGCCGTAGTTGTTTGCCAGGTCGAAATGGGTGATCCCCAAGTCGAACGCCCGGCACAGAATCTCCCGCTGCTCCTCAAGAGGCTTTTCCAGGCCGAAGTTCTGCCACAGCCCCAGTGAAACCTCCGGGAGAAGCACGCCGCTCCTTCCGCAGCGGCGGTATTTCATGGTGTCATATCGTGTGTCTGCTGCTGTATACATATCATTCCCTGCTTTCTATGCCATATTAGTCTTCCCCGGTCACCGCCGCCAGCACCCGGCCGATCTTCTCGCTGATCACCAGATTTGCCTGGGAATCCCTGGATGTGGCCCCCTTGTTGATCAGAACCAGCCGGTTCCCGCGGTAGTAGTCGATCAGGCCCGCCGCCGGATACACCACCAGGGAGGTGCCCCCGATGATCAGCATGTCCGCCGTGCGGATATATCGGATGGACCGCTCGAGAATGTCGCTGTCCAGCCCCTCCTCGTACAGCACCACGTCCGGCTTGATCGCGCCGCCGCAGGAGCACTTGGGCACGCCCTCGCTGTGCATCACATAGTCCAGATCATAAAACTTCCCACATCGGGTACAGTAGTTGCGGTGCACAGAGCCGTGCAGCTCCAGAACCTCCTTGCTCCCGGCCGCCTGGTGCAGCCCGTCGATGTTCTGGGTGATCACGGCCTTAAGCTTCCCCTGCGCCTCCAGCTTGGCAAGGGCCAGATGAGCCGCGTTGGGCTTTGCGTCCGGAAAGAGCATGCGGTCCTTATAAAACCGGTAGAACTCCTCCGGGTTTCGCACGTAGAAGCTGTGGCTGATGATGGTCTCCGGCGGATACTGATACTTCTGGTTGTACAGCCCGTCCACGCTTCTGAAATCCGGTATTCCGCTCTCCGTGGACACGCCTGCACCGCCGAAGAACACAATGCGGCTGCTCTCTTTCATCCATTGTCTTAGCTGCTCTAATTTTTCATCCATTCAGATACACTCCTTCCATCGCGCGAACGCCGGTGCGCTGCCCTCAGACCACCTCGTCGAGAAACACGCCCCGGACCGTGCGCACATAGTCACACCAGTAGGGAATTCCCTCCTGCGGCTCCAGCTCCTCAAGTGTCCGAAAGCCCCAAAGCCAGGCCACAAGCTGCTCTGCGGTCAGCGTCAGCGCCTCCGTGGAGACCAGGCACTCCCCGCTGCTTGCCTGGGTCCCGCTATCCGGAGCCAGTCCCCCAAAGGGCTCCAACACCGATCCATCCGCCCAAAGGCTCCAGCGGTAGAGGCCGCTGTTCTGCGGAATCTGCCGGTCCCGCACCACGAGCGGCACCTCCATCCGCGGGGCCGGGCAGTCCTCCGAGAGCCCGGCGCACTTGACAAACTCCCGGACGCAGATCACCCGCGCCATCATCGCCGGTGCCACTGCCACTTGGTCCATTGCCGCGCCCTCCTCCAGCAAGCGATCATCCTCGCAGTACAGCAGGCGCACGCTCGGCCGCTTCCGCCCCCAGATCGCCCGAAGGCCCACCGGCCTGCACTCCCCCGAAGCCGCCCGGGTGAGCCATTCCATCCATCCGCCCCCGCTGGAAAGCTCCGCCAGCAGATTCTCAACGTACGCGCGGTCACGGAGCGTGTGAATTCCGTAGTGTGCGTCCAGGAAGCGGTTCATCCAGGCGGCGATCGCCTCTGCCGTGTCCCCGCAAATTTCCACCTTCCGCCCCGTCACTTCCATCTCGTCCCGCAGCCGCCAGCCGCGCCTCTCAGAGACATACGCGAATCCGACCGCCCGGTACCGTTCCGGGATCGCGGGCATGAGAAAGGTCACAGGCGCGCCCTCCCGGTAGAGGTCCGCAAACAGCCGGTTCACCAGCTCTCTGTTGTATCCCTGCCCCCGCACGTCCACGGCGGTGGCGCAGGCCACCAGGTAGTCCACGTCCCAGCGCAGTCCCCCCACGGTCAGGGTGTACGGGTTCCGGTGGATCATGGACAACACGCGGCCGTCCGACTCGTCCACCGCCGCCAGCACCCGGCTGTCCTTCACCTTCCGGCCAAAATAGTAGTCCAGAAACTCTGCCGTGTCGTCGGGAAACGCCTCCTCCCACAGCGGACGGCAGAGCGTCTTCTCACTCTCATCCAGATATTTGATCATTCCGCCAGGACTCCTTATTTGCCGGACAGAATCACATTGATCTGGTCCCCGGCAATCCAGTGCTCAATGTTGGACACTGTGATATCGGCCCGGATTTCCATGGCCTCCAGGGTGGCGAACGCCACATGGGGCGTCAGGATGGTGTTGGGCGCCTTCAGAAGCGGGTAGTCCTCCGGGATCGGCGGCTCCATGTCGAACACGTCGATGCCCGCTCCCGCGATCTGTCCGGCCTCAAGCGCCTCCGCCAGAGCCTGGTTGTCCACCACCGGCCCTCTGGCCGTGTTGATCAGAATGGCATTCTTCTTCATGCGGGCCAGCATATCCCGGCCGATCAGCCCCTTTGTGGCGGGCGTCACCGGCACGTGTAAGGACACGATGTCGCTCTGCTCCATCAGCTCCTCCAGTGAAACATAGGTTGCCCCCAGCGCGGTTATCTCCGGGCGCTCCGTGCGGCTGTAGGCCAGCAGACGGCAGCCGAACGCCGACGCGATGGCGGCCACGCGGCAGCCGATGGCCCCGGTGCCCACGATTCCCATGGTCTTTCCGTGTAACTCCGGCCCAACCAGGCCGTCCTTGGTGCCGCCGGTGCGGGACCGCCCGTCACAGGTCGGGATGCTGCGGTACAGCCCGATGGCCAGCCCGAACACCAGCTCCGCCACCGCGTTGGTGGAGTACCCGGCTGCGTTGCTCACCGCGATCCCGCGCTTTTTGCAGGTCTCCAGGTCCACATGGTCCACGCCGGTGAACGCCACGGCGATGTACTTCACATTTTGGCAGCCCTCGATCACCTCACCCTTTAAGGGCATGTTGGCGACCACCAGGATGTCCGCGTCCTTCCCGCGGGCGATCAGGGTGGGGGTGTCCGTCACCTTGGTGGTGTTGTAAACAAATTCATGTCCCGCGGCTCTTAAGCCCTCCGCCAGCTTCTCCACATACGCCTCGCTCACGCCCAACGGCTCCAGCACTACAATTTTCATATTCCACTTGTCCTCCTGTATATCCGCGCCTCCCGTCTCCCCGGTCACGGCGCTAATTGTTTTATGAACCTACCAATAATTTAACATTATTTGATAGGGAATGCAAATAGCTTTTTCCCCGCAAAAAAATCCGCCGGCTCTCCTGCGGCTATGTCGTCTTCTTCAATCA
>USJW01000042.1 GCA_900555045.1 uncultured Clostridium sp.
AAAGATTATGCTAAATGTCTTATTTTTAGCCAATCATTTAAAAAATTTAAAAAATAATCGACTTTATATGTTAATAATTTCGTATATACTTTAATATATTTTGTCGAATCTTGTCATCACTACCTCCGCCACCCCCTTGTCTCCTCCATCAAAAAAACCACCCTAACACCTATCATTCAGTGTCGGATGGTTTTTTCTCTTCGTTTCTACATCTGTTTCTTCCTATTACTTATATCTCCCTATTCCCCCACAACCCCTTCAACAAAATCCACAATCTGCCTGTCATAGTCCTCCAGAATCTCCCTCTGCCCCGGATCCTCAAACTCCACATACGTCGCAGCCGAGGTCTTCATCCCCAGGAGCAGCTTCAGGTTTTCCTTTCCCCGCTCCCAGTAGGCCTGGGCGTCGGTGGGGTTTAAATACTCCAGAACCGGCCGCCCGTCCGTGTTGCTGGGAAGATCCTGCGCAAAGTCCTCCGGGCGGATCTCACACACAAAGTGGCTCAAAAACATGTACGGATCGTCCAGCGCCGTGTCCACGAGGTTCATCCGGCCCGCACCATCCCTGTACAGCGCCTCCAGGCGCGGGAAAGAGATCTGAAGCGGCTCCTCCGTGCCCACCAGGCCCGCCACCGGCACAGACTCCCCCAACATCCCAAACCACACCGTGGCGTTCGGGAACACCTGGGAAAAGGTCTTCATGGTGATCTCAAGCTCTGTCCTTGAGAACTGGTGGACCGGGATCCACTGGACCATGATTCCCCCCGGGGCCAGCGCCCTCCGGCAGGCCTCGTAGTACTCCCGGCTGAACATGTTTCCCGACCCGGAGCTCATGGGGAAGAAGATGTCCGCCACAATCACATCGTACGCCTCCCTGGAGGTCAACAGATAGTTTCGGGCGTCGTCGATCACCAGGGACACATCCGGCGAGTCCAGGACGCCGCCGTTCTCCGCCTCAAAGCACCGGGCCGCCTCGGCCACCGCCCCGGAGATCTCTGCGCAGTCGATCTCCAGGCCTCCGTACTCCTGGACGCCCCGGAGCGTCACACCGGCTCCCAGCCCTTCCACCAGAACCTTTTTGGGCTCCGGGTGGAGCATCAGCGGGATGTACCCCAGGCGCCGGTGGTCCTCCGGCCCGTTCATATCGCTGGTGTTCTGGCAGTACAGCCGGTTGGTGGTCAGGTAGGTCTGCCCGTTTGGCAGGAAGTCCACCACGCTCGTGATTCCGTAGGCGTCCTCCCTGTAAAACCGGATATCCGCATACCCCTCCACGTCCTGCCCCGGCTTCAAGAAGGAGGTGGACATCTCAAAGCGGTCCCACTTTGGAACTGCCAGGAAGGCAAGGGCAGCCGCGCCCAGCGACAGGCACGCCCAGAACCGACCGCCTTTTCCAGACAGCTTACCAGGCGCACACGGCTGCGCGTTTCCGCCAAGACGCCTCTCCCGCACCGCCAGGCTCACTCCGACCGCCAGGTTCAAGCAGCCGTTTAACAGAATCGCCCCCTGGATCCCAAGGGCGTGCACCAGCAAAAACGAGGCCGCCAGGGAGCCGCAGGCGGATCCTATGGTGTTCCAACCCAGGACAACGCCCGCTTCCCGCCCCGGACCCGCGCTCCCGTCAACTAAAAGGCGGGATACCAGCGGATAGGCCATGCCCCACAAAACGGCGGGGATAAACAGGGTGAGGGCCGTGCAGCCCGCCTTCATCAGCGTGCCCACCAGGAAATAGCTCTGGCCGAACCGCAAAAACATCGCGTGCTGGGACTGGAATCCGTCGGTCCAAAACGGCAGCCGGGCCACCACCTGGAGACTCAAAAACGTGCTGATTCCTAAGAGCACCTGGCTGGCGGCGAACAGCCTTAAATGCCGGCCCGTCCGCTTCGCGCACCAGGAGGCCAGAAGATTTCCGGCCCACAGGCCGAGCAGGTAGACTGCCAGGATCACCGCAAAATCGTACACGCTGTCCATGAAAAACAGCGTCAGAATCCGCGTCTGGTATACCTGGAAGGCCATGCCGGTCATGCCGGAGACTGCGTACGCCGCCAGCACCCACGTTCTCAGCGTTCCAGGCAATGGGCTGCCCTTGCTCTGCGCATTGGCCACCTGCCCCCGCTCGCTCTTTCCCGCCAGGATGAGTGCTGCGCCGGTCAGAACTGCGCCCGCCAGAGCACTCCCGCCCAGTCCCAGATACCGGATCAGAAAAAAGCCCGTGAGCACGGCCCCAATCACTGCCCCCAGCGTGTTGGCCGTGTAGACCGCGCCGCCGGAGCATGCTCCCCGGGCAGTAAGCGCCGGAAGGACTCCACCCAGCAGAAATGTCGGGAGCAGCAGAGCCAAAAAGGAGATCGCCGCCCTCCAGAGCAGCTTTCCCCACGCTGGCCACGCAGCCTGCGCCCACATTTTGTTGGCCGCGGACAGTCCCCGGTAGATCACCGGCGACAGCAGGCACATAAGCGCTATCCCCAAAAGGACCAGCCGTATCGCCCGCTCCGGCCGCTTCTTCGTCCAACGGCCGATCATGAAATCTCCCAGTGCCATTCCGGCCATATAGCACCCGGTCACAACGCCGACCGCGTACACCGAGTTCCCCAAAATCAAACCCAGATAGCGCGCCCAGACCAGCTCATAGATAATCGATACAACTCCGCAGATCCAGGAAACTGTCAGAATCCGAATGGCACCTGTTTTCATAATCTCCTCCTGAAAAGACAACCTCCCTGCCCTGAATCAGGACAGGGAAGTCACCCTGTTTTTACGTTTCTTTGATTATACCATGTCATTAACCGCAGGTTAATGATAAGTCTTACGTTTCCTTATTTACATCATGTCATTAACCGCAGGTTAATGATAAGGTTTACGTTTCCTTATTTACATCATGTCATTAACCGCAGGTTAATGATAAGGTTTACGTTTCCTTAATTACATCACAAATTTTCTCCGTCGTCCCCGGCTTCGCCGCCATTCTGGCCGCCGTGGCCCTCCTGGCCGCCCTTGCCGGTGTTCTCCGGCAGTGCCGCCTGGCTGTCGCCCAGGGAAACGCTGCCGCTTCCCTGGTCTGCGCCGTCGGCCGGTTTGGACTGATCCTGGCCGCCCTGGCCCTTGTCGTCGGAGTCATCCGCGCTTCCGGACCCATCCGGCGTCGCCGGAGTTTCCGGGTCTGCGGGGTTCTCGGGATCTACCGGAGCCTCGGGATCTACCGGAGCCTCGGGATCCACCGGAGCCTCAGGATCTACCGGCGCCTCAGGATCCACCGGGTTCTCCGGGTCTACCGGAGCCTCAGGATCTACCGGATCCACCGGATTCTCCGGATCTACCGGAGCCTCAGGATCTACCGGATTCTCCGGATCCACCGGATTCTCCGGGTCTACCGGATTCTCAGGATCTACCGGATTCTCCGGATCCACCGGAGCCTCAGGATCCACCGGCGCTTCCGGATCTAACGGTGCCTCAGGATCCACCGGAGCCTCAGGATCTACCGGATTCTCCGGATCTACCGGAGCCTCAGGATCTAACGGATTCTCCGGATCCACCGGCACCTCCGGATCTAACGGATTCTCCGGGTCTACCGGCACCTCCGGATTCACCGGCACCTCCGGATTCACCGGCACTTCCGGCTTCACCACATTCTGTGCCGGCGGCACCACTGCCTCCTTCTCCTCGCGGATCAGGGTGATGGTGTACTCCTCGGCGTATCCGTCCTCGGTCTCAGCCGCAACCGTGATGACGTTCGTCTCCTCGTCCTCCAGCTCGACCTCGCAGCGTCCACTCTTGCACTCCGCGTCGTTGACCGTGACAATTTTTACTGCCTCGGAGGCTGTGGCAACCCGCACCTCAACCGCCTCGGTGTCCTTGGCGATCTCCATCTCGTAGGCATACTCCTCGCCCTCCATGTCATGGATGGACTTGCCGTCGATCCGGATGTCCTCGATCAGCGGCTCCTCAACATTCACAATCGTCTTGCCGCTCGACTCGCCGCTCACTGTGATGTCGTCCAGCAGCATGTCTCCCTTGTAGCCTCCGCCCGTCGCAAAGATAATGTGGTCCACACTCTCCAGATTGTTCCGGAATTTGAGGCCGCTCTTGACGCAGCTGTCGTTCACATACACATCAAAGCTGCCGCCCGCGATGTCTACCACATACTTGACGGAATACCATTCGTTCTTCTTGATCGGACAGATTGTAATGTTCTTATCGCCCGCATCTCTGTAAACCAGATTTCCATCCGTCACATACGATTCCACAAGGAATCCATCCTTGCCGTCCTTGGGCTCGCCGTCGTGGAGGATAATCCGGAAGAACTTCGTCGCGCCACCAAACTGGTCCTTAATCCGGTACTCCACCGTCATCTGCCCGCTCTGGGCCTCAAAAGCTCCGGCAACCTGCGCCATTCCAGAGCCGTTGTCCAGCAGCCGCAGCGCCTGGTTCTCTTCCCCGTCGCTAGTATCCTTCACGACGTTCGCGCTCAGAACGCTTCCGTCCTCGACAGATACAGACCAGCCGTCCGCCGCAAACGCATCGCCCACATTCAAGGACTCAAAATCTTCCTCCAGCAGCACATCGCCCGGCACCACAACCTCCCCGCTGTCCTCGCCGAACTTCAGGGTGTAGGTCGTCACGTCCCCGTTCTGGGCCGTAACCTTGATCGTCGTGCTCTCCTCAAAGCTTGCCAGCTCCCCGACTTCCGCCTTGGCGTAGTAGTCTCTGGGAACCGCCTCAATCTCAGGCTTCTGCGCGGTGTCAAAGTCCTCCGGCAGCACCATCACAACCGTCTTCTTGTCTCCGTCCTGCTTCACCTCAAAGTCCGTGAAGCTCTCGCCGTTGACCGTGATGGACTCCAACGCGTCGTCCAACACCTCGATCTTCACGTCGTCCACCGCGATATCCGTTGCGGCCTTCGCGCCGGTGCCGATGATAAAGCAGCTGACAGAATCCGCTTCCACCACAAAACCGCAGTCCTTCGCAGCCAGCTGGCCGTCCACATAGGCGTCAAACGTCTTCTCGTCCATGTCAACCACATACTTGATGGTGTACCACTTATTCGCTGCAAGTCCGGTCTTGATGTTGATATTGCTCGAGGAGCTTCCGGCCCGGTAAACCAGCGTTCCGCCTGCGTTCAAGTAGGACTCCACCACAAAGCCGCTCTTGTCGGTGGGATCCGCCTTGGCCGCGCCGTCGTGCAGGATAAACCGGACGTAATTCTGTCCGCTCATCCGCTTGTCGTACAGCTTCCATTCGATGGAGAACTTGCCGCTCTGTGGCAGGAACTCCTTCGTGATGTATGCCAGGCTGTCGGAGCTCTCCTTGTTGGTGTCATACAGCGACACTGCCTGGTCACCGCTCATATTCACAACCGTCGCGCTGGTGTCGGGCGCAGTGCTCACATTCCAGCCCGCCGGCTGATAACCTGCGGTATCCATCTCAAAATCATCCGCAAAGAACTCGTCGTCATGTCCCTGTGCGGTGACGAACACCACGTACATGTTGCCATTCTCGGCCTCCTCAGGCAGCTCCGCGTTGCTGGACAGCGTCACGGACTCTCCCTTTTTCACGGAAGCACAGTACAGAGAGTAAATCTGGCCGTCGATGGTGATGTCCTCCATGGTGTCCCCGAAGGTCACACCCTGGATCGTGTTTTCCAGCCACTTTGGCGTTGCGATCCGGTCGTCATGCGCCACGTAGACATTGATGTCCTGGAGCGCTCCGAAGGAGACCATGTCCTCCGCAACGTACCCGGTGTCCACGTTGGGCAGCCGCAGGTAATCCTCGTTGACCAGGTACAGCGGCAGATCGCCGAACTCGATGTCCTCATCCGTGTAGACCGGTTTGCCCTTGGCCGCGGGGTTGGCCACGCCCGCCTTCTTCTGGGTCGCCGTTCCGCTGTAGCTGAAGTTGTCTACCAGCAGGGACGTGTAGCCCTTCTTCGCCGCGTTCTTGTCCTCCGGCTTGCTGCCGTCGCCCATTCCCGGGTAGGTTAACGCGTCCAGACTGTACTCAAACGTCTCGTTGAACGTGGTGGACAGTCCGTTCTCGTTGTCCACCGGCATGCTCTCCACCTCGATGCTGTCGGAGGCGAGTCCGTCTATGGATCCGGTCACTGCGATCGTGCCCGGCTTGGTGGTGGTCCGAACCGCCACACGGGTAATTCCAGCCTCAATGTACAGAGACTTTTCATTGGTGGAGTGCTCCACTCCGCTGTTGTATCCGCCTCTCCAGATCGAGCAGCCATTGTCGTTGATGGAGAAGTGAATCTTCTGGCCCAGGTTCTGGCCGTCATAGTTCAGACAGCGGTTTCCGTCCTGGTCCACCACCTCTGCGTCGATCAGCAGCACGTCGGAGCCGTTGGCTAAGAGCCCCTGAGGCCCTTCGATCGCGGTCAGGCGCACAGCCGCCGGCTCCCCGTGGGTTGCCTTGGATGTCCGGCAGACCTCCGCTCCGCTGGCGTCGTAGCCCACAGCCTCAAGTGTGCCCGGCTCGTAGGTCACGTTGTTGAAGGTAAACAGGTAGTCGTCGCTCTTTGCGCCCTTGCCCAAAGATTTCCCGTTCAGGAACAGCTCCACGCTGTCCGCGTCCGAGGTCACGTACACCGGTTTGACCGTGCCGTCCTTGTAGTTCCAGTGGCCCACAATGTAGGCGTCAATCTCATCGGTCTGGATCGTCTTCAGCGTAAAGTACGCTTCCTTCTCCAGCATCACAGCGTCCACCTCGCCGCTGGCCCTGGTCACCTCCGAGTACACGCGCCCATGGCTGGTGGAATCGGAGAAAATCCAGTTTGCGCCGCCGTCATGGCTGACTTTGGCAATCTTCTTGTAGTTCTTCACCTGGTTGACCGCGAACTGCTCCGTGGTCAGGTTGTAGGTGCCGGAGTTCATCTTGTAGTCCTCAAATCCCTCCGTGTAGCGATCCCACACGCCGCGGCGCGCTTCCTCGCGGTTGTACTCGCCTTCCACCTCCGGCTTAAAGCCCAGAGAGCTGGTGTTCATGCCGCCGTCGCCCTCGGTGGTGATACCGATGTCCACATACTTGGCCATGGTGCTGTTGCCGCGGCGCACGGAAACCAGGCGCTGGGAGGTGGCCGTCGTGTCGTCGTAGGAACCCGCGTTGACTTTGGCCGCCTGGCCTCTGCCGTGGTGGTCGTACTGGCTGACGATCTCGCTGAGCGCCTTGGCCTCGGCGTCCGGCATGGACTGGTTGCCCAGCTCCCACATGAAGATCGACGGATTGTTGCGGTAGTAGATGATCATGTCGCGGAACGCATTCTTGCGGACTCCGTACGCGGTATCGCTGTACACGCCGCCCACCGTGCTGCCCTCGCCGTCCACGCCGGGCTGTTCCACGATCAGGCCGTATTTATCCGACAGCTCAATCTGCGTCGGGGATCCGGCCGTGTGTCCCCAGCGGATAAAGTTTCCGCCTGCGTCCTTCATCAGCTTGATCACAAAGTCGTGCATCCAGTCAGGGTATGCGGCTCCTAAGCCCGCCCACTCGTTGGTGGCCTTCTGGCCCCAGCCGTGCAGCTTGACGTAATGCTCATTTAAGTACATGCCGTAGTCATTGGTAAAGCGAAAAATGCGGATTCCCAGAGAAGTCTCCTCCGTGTCCACCTCTTCCCCGTCCACGATGATCCGGGACTGGACCTGATACAGATAAGGGTACGCGTCGGACCAGAAGGTGGGATCCTCCACCGTGGCCGTGAGCTTCACCACCGTCTTCTCGCCCGGAGCCAGGGTGATCGCCTCGCTCTGCGCGCTGGCGGCCTCGGCGCCGTCCATGTCCTCCACATCCGCCTCGTAGGTGAAGGTCATGGCCTCGTCGTACTCGTTCTGGATCTCGGCCTCAATGTGAACCGTCGCGGCTTCCTCCGTCTCATCCGACGTGTACACGTAGACGCCCTGGGTCTCCAGGAAGCTGTACAGCGGCAGCGTCACATGGAGCTTATCCGTCACATAGAGGTTGGCGTTGCGGTACAGACCTCCGTGGGTCGGATGCCAGTGGGAATCATGCCAGCTCAGCGCATCCGTGGTCCCCTCCGCGTAGTACGGGAACGAGTTGTCCACCATCACCGTGATCTGGTTGTCCCCGCCGAAATTTAAGTACGGAGTCAGATCGTATCCGAAGGGGATAAATCCGTTCTCGCAGACGCCCTCTAACAGCTGGCCGTTCAAGTACACATGGGCGGCCTGTCTTGCGGCCTCAAACTCCAGGAACACCTTCTTGCCCGCGTAGGACTGAGGGATTGTGAAGTCCTTCTTGTACCACGCCGTGCCGGTGTACATGCTGCGCTCGCCGTGGTGGCTTCCCTCCTTCTCCATGAAGTTGTCGAAGGTGTCAACATCGTTGTAGGTGTGGGGCAGGCTGACCTCCGTCCACGTGTCCCCCATCACATAGTCGGTCTCCCAGGGCTTCTCGGTCTCAGGGATCACCACAACGTCCGTCGCCGGTTTCACCTCGGACTCATTGTTCTCCTTGCCCACGCCCTTGGAAAACTTCCAGCCGGTGTTGAAGTTGAAGGCCAGTCTCCCCGCCTCCGTCTCCACCGGTGCCTCTGTAACCGCGACCTTAAAGGTCATGGTCTGCGTCTCATATCCGTCGGCCATAGCGGTGATCGTAATCACTGCAGTGCCCGCGGACATTCCCTTCACGAGGATCTGTCCGCCCGTGACCGTCACCGACGCCACGGCCTCATCGCTGCTCACCGCCGTGATCTGCGCGTCAGCCGCAGCCAGCTTTAACAGCACGTTCTTTTCCGATCCCGCGTAAAGGTTTTCAATATCCTTCACCGGCTCGGTGATGATATCGCCCTTCTCCGGGTCCGGCTTCTCGTCTGGTTTTTCATCCGGTTTCTCGTCCGGCTTTTCGTCCGGCTTATCGTCCGGCTTCTCATCGGGTTTCTCATCCGGCTTTTCATCCGGCTTCTCATCCGGCTCCTCATAGTCCGGGCGGTCGTCGTCATCGTCATCGTCGTCGTCAACCACATCCTGCACCGACGCCCCGTTGCCGTACCATTTGTTGGGCGTGTAGGGTGCTCCGTTCTCCGAGCCGTACATCCCGAAGGTGTAGCTTCTCCCCTGAAGCGTCATGGTTCCCATGAACATATCTCCGGACGGGTTAAAATAATAAACCCTTCCGCCTATATTGTGCAGTCCCGTCTGCATCGCGCCGTTCTCGGCCAGAAAGTACCACTTTCCGTCCACATCCTGGTACCAGCCCTGGTCCATCGCACCGGACTGATTCAAGTGATACCAGCGGCCGTCCACGTCCTGGAACCAACCTTTGTCCATAATACCGGCCTGGTTAAAGTGATACCAACGGCCGTCCACATCCTGGAACCAGGTGTTCGTCTTCCAATTCTGGTTTGCATCCTGGTACTTCCAGCTGCTGTTTTCCAACTGCTGCCAGCCGGCAAAGGACGTGAAAATATTCCCCGTCGCCAACATTAACGTTAACGCAGTGACAGCTAATTTTTTTCTTCTCATCTCGACTCCCTCCACATATATTTTATCCCCCGTTTTGCACCATCCCTCCTTGTTTATACAGGGAACTTCCCTTTAATGCTATCACAGAGCCAGAGGGCCGTCATTGGTAAAATTTTAATATTGTTAGCAATTTTTTAACAGCTTTTATATATTTTGTATATTTATCTCCTGCTTATCCGCCAAAAACACTACATATTTTTTCTCTTTATTCTCCCATTAAATTTCCAGAACCGCCATTTTTCACAATCCGTCCATACTCGACCGCCGGTCTTAACACATCAAAAAAAGCGCGCAAACGCGCCGCTTCTTCACCTCTTTTCTCCTTCATTTTTAGAAGCATTCTCTCTCGATATTGTCCCCTCCCCGCCGATAAATTTTTACGTTATCGTTACACTTCCCAGCCATATTAAACAATTATTTCCATATTTATAACCGTCCCCATCGCACAAAAAAAAGCGCCCGCTCCGCAGAATCTCTCCGCAGCCAGACGCCTTTTTCGTCAGCTTTTCGTCAGCTTCATCATCAACTCAATTTGTGAATAAACAGCCCGCTTCTCAGCTTCGGCTCAAACCATGTGGACTTCGGCGGCATGAGAAGCCCCGCGTCCGCCACGTTTAGCAGCTCCTCAATCGAGGTGGGGTACATGGAGAAGGCCACGCTCATGTCCTCCTTCACCCGCCGCTCCAGCTCGCCAAGCCCGCGGATTCCGCCGATAAAATCGATTCTCCCGTCCGTCCGGGGATCGCCGATGCCAAGCACCGGCCCCAAAAGCCAGTCCTGCAGGATCGACACGTCAAGCCCCTTCACCGGGTCGCCGCTCAGGCACTCATCCTCCGCGGCGAGCTTATACCAGCTCCCGCCCAGGTACATGCCGAACACGCCCTTCTTGTCCGGGGCGTAGGGGGTATTCCCCAGCTTCTCCACCGCGAAGTGTTCTCCCACCGCGGCCAGAAACTGCGCCTCGTCCATCCCGTTTAGGTCCTTCACCACCCGGTTGTAGGGCAGAATCATCAGCTGCTCGTCGGGGAACAGCACGGACAGGAAGAAGTTGTACGGCTCCTCCCCCGTGTAGTCCGGGTCCTCCGCCCTGCGCTTTAAGCCCACCTTCACCGCCGACGCGGCCCGGTGATGGCCGTCCGCGATGTAGGTGGCCGGGATCGCCGCAAACGCCGCCAGAAGCGCCGCGTTTCTTTCTGCTCCCTCCACCTTCCAGACCGTGTGCCCGATGCCGTCGTCAGACACAAAGTCGTACAGCGGCTCCTTCGCCGTCACCTCGGCCACCACCGCGTTCACCGCAGCATCGGCCCGATAAGCCAGGAATATGGGCCCCGTGTGGGCGTCCGTGGTGTCCACGTGGCGGATCCGGTCGATCTCCTTGTCCTCCCGGGTGTTCTCGTGCTTCTTAATCACCCCGCTCACATAGTCGTCGATGGAGCAGCAGGCCACAATCCCCGTCTGGCTCCGCCCGTCCATGGTCAGCCGGTAGATGAAGTAGCTCTCCTCGTTGTCGCGGATGAACGTCCCGTCCGCGATCCGCGCCGCTAGCAGCTCCCGGGCCTTCTCGTACACCCGGTCGTCGTAGGTGTCCACATCGTCCGGAAACTGCGTCTCCGCCCGGTCGATATTCAAGAAGGAGAGCGGGTTGTCCGCCACCGCCAGGCAGGCCTCCTTCCGGTTGTAAACGTCGTAGGGCAGCGCCGCCACCTGCGCGGCCGCCTCCCCGTTTGGTCTGATACAGAAAAATGGTTTTACTACCGCCATCAATTGTCCTCCTCGTCTGCGGAAACGGCGCCCCGCCCTCGGCCTGCCGCTCCGTAAGCCTCCCGGCGTCCGGAGCGATCAGGGAGGGGGCGCAGGCGCCGTCCGGCCGTTTCTCTCTTATTGCACTACGCGCACGCGGAGCACGCCCTTGATCGCGTTCAGCTTCTGGATGGTGATGGGCTCCAGCACCGTCTCCAGATCCAACAGCGTGTAGGCGTACTTATCCCGGCTCTTGTTGGTCATGTCGGAGATGTTCACGCCCTGCTCCGCCAGAATTCCGGTGATCTGTCCGATCATGTTGGGGATGTTCATATGTAACACTGCCACGCGGCTGGCCGTCTGGCACACGCCCATGTCGCAGTTTGGATAGTTGACGGAATTCTTGATGTTTCCGTTCTCCAGGTAGTCGGTCAGCTCCTTCACCGCCATCTTGGCGCAGTTGTCCTCGGACTCCGCGGTGGAAGCGCCCAGGTGGGGGATCACGATGGAGTTCTTCATGTGGGCGGACGTGGGGTTCGGGAAGTCGGTCACATAGTAGCGCACCTTTCCGCTCTTAAGCGCCTCGGCCATGGCGTTCTCGTCCACCAGAACGTCGCGGGCGAAGTTTAACACCACCACGCCGTCCTTCATCTCGTCTAACTTCTCCTTGTTGATCATGCCACGGGTGCTGTCCAGAAGCGGCACGTGGATGGTGATGTAGTCGCACTCCTGGTAGATAATGTCCACGCTGGTGATGTGCTTCACATCCCGGCTCAGCATCCAGGCCGCGTTAATGGAAATATATGGGTCATAGCCGTACACCTCCATGCCCAGCGCGGCCGCGGCGTTTGCCACCTCGGCGCCGATTGCGCCCAGGCCGATGACGCCCAACTTCCGGCCCTTGATCTCACATCCGGCGAAGGCCTTCTTGCTCTTCTCCGTGTCCTTGACGATGTTCTCGTTGTCCGCGTTGGCCCGGCACCAGTCGATTCCGCCGACCAGGTTGCGGGAGGCGATCAGCATGCCCGCGATCACCATCTCCTTCACGCCGTTGGCGTTGGCTCCCGGGGTGTTGAACACCACGATGCCGTCCTGGGCGCAGGCGTCAAGCGGGATATTGTTGACGCCGGCTCCGGCTCTGGCCACCGCCAGAAGGCTCTCCGGCAGCTTCATCTCGTGCATGGACGCGCTTCTCACCAGCACGCCGTCCGCCTCGCTGAGGTTGTCTGTCAGCACATAGTCCTCGGGAAAGCGGTCTGTGCCGCATTTTGCAATATTATTCAGGCAATGGATTTTTTTCATAATTTTTTGCTCCTCCGTCAACACCGTTTTTATTTGCTGTGCTTGGTCTCAAAATCGTCCATAAACTCGACCAGCTTCTTCACGCCGTCCATGGGCATCGCGTTGTAGATGCTGGCGCGCATGCCGCCCACGGTCCGGTGGCCCTTTAGGTTCTCCAGGCCCGCAGCCTTGGACTCCTTCACAAACAGGGCGTCCATCTCCTCGTCGCCGGTGACAAAGGGAACGTTCATCAGAGAGCGGTCGGCCTTCGCCACAGTGCCCTTAAACATCTTGCTCTGGTCCAGGAAATCGTACAGGATCTTCGCCTTCTCCTCGTTGTACTGCTTCATGGCCTCAAGTCCGCCCTTGGCCTTCAGCCACTTGAACACCTTGCCGCAGATGTAGATGCCGTAGGTGGGCGGCGTGTTGTACAGAGAGCCCGCGTCCGCGTGGGTCTTGTAGCGCAGCATGGTGGGCGTTCCGGGGAGCACGTCCTCGGTCACCAGGTCCTCCCTGGCGATCACGATCACGGTTCCTGCCGGGCCCACGTTCTTCTGGGCGCCCGCAAAAATCAGGCCGTACTTGGTCACATCCACCGGCTCCGATAAAAAGCAGGAGGACTGGTCCGCAACCAGCAGCTTTCCCTTGGTGTTGGGAAGCGTCTTATACTTTGTGCCGTAGATGGTGTTGTTCTCACAGATATACACGTAGTCCGCATTCTCCGAGATGGGAAGGTCCGAACAGTCCGGAATATAGCTGAAGGTCTGATCCGCGCTGGAGGCCACCGCGTTTGCGGTTCCGTACATCTTGGCCTCAGCGTGCGCCTTCTTCGCCCACTGTCCGGTGATAATGTAGTCCGCCACCTTGTTCTTCATCAGGTTCATGGGAACCATCGCAAACTGCTGGGATGCGCCGCCCTGCAAGAACATTACCTTGTAATTGTCCGGAATATGTAAAAGCTCTCGCAGGTCTGATTCAGCGTCGTCGATGATGGTCTGGTAAGCTTTCGATCGATGGCTCATCTCCATCACTGACATTCCGGTCCCTTTGTAGTCCAGCATCTCTGCCGCTGCTTCCGCCAGGACTTCCTCCGGCAGCACGGCCGGCCCTGCTGAAAAGTTGTAAACTCTGCTCATTTTGCGCTCCTCCTTTAATGTGTTTGTTGCATATCTGTTCTATAAATATATATACAGATGACTTCCCCGTATGCGGATCCGGCTTAAAAGGGCCGCACAGAGGGAAGTCATCCGACAAACCATATGTACTCTCGCCTTCAATGCCCGGCGGACGCTTTACTGTGATAATGCGTTAACGTCCAGGAAGTATTAAAGACTATCATACACTCTTTTTAATTGATTTTCAAGTCCGTATCGTCAAAAGCATCCGCAATGGGCGCGCCCGGCGATACCATGGGGAACACCTTGTCGTCGCAGCCCACCTGGCAGTCGATTAGAACCGGGATGTTGAGGGCGATGGCCTCCTTAAGCACATTGGCGAACTCCTCCTTCTGGGTCACCCGGTAGGCCTTGGCCCCCATGGCCTCGGCCAGCTTCACAAAGTCCACCGCGTCGTTCAGCACGGTCTGGGAGTAGCGCTTGCCGTAGTACAGGGTCTGCCACTGGCGCACCATGCCCAGCACGTGGTTGTTCACGATGACCTCGACGATCGGGATATTGTAGCGGACCGCCGTGGCGATCTCGTTCATGTTCATGCGGAAGCAGCCGTCGCCCGCGATGTTGATCACGGTCCGGTCCTTGCAGCCCATCTTTGCGCCGATGCTGGCTCCCAGGCCGTAGCCCATGGTGCCGAGGCCGCCGGAGGTCAGAAGGGTTCTGGGCTTGCGGTAGTTGTAGTACTGCGCCGCCCACATCTGGTGCTGGCCCACCTCGGTGACGATGATCGCGTCGTCGTCCGTCACCTCGTCGATGGTCTGGACGATAAAGGGGCCGGTTAAGACGCTCTTGTCGTAGCGCAGCGGGTACATATCCTTCATGCGCTCGATGTGGGCGATCCACTCGTCGTGGTTGACCGGGTCCAAGCGGGCGTTCAGCTTGCGCAGAACCACCTTCACGTCGCCGATGATGCTGGCGTCCACCTTGATGTTCTTGTTGATCTCCGCCGGATCCACATCCAGCTGTAAAATTTTAGCATTTTTTGCAAACTTGGAGGCGTTGCCGGTCACGCGGTCCGAGAAGCGCGCGCCCACCACGATCAGCAGGTCCGCCTCGGTGATTCCGAAGTTGCTGGTCTTGGTGCCGTGCATGCCCACCATGCCGGTGTACAGCTCGTCGGTTCCGTCGAAGGCGCCCTTGCCCATCAGGCTGTCGGCCACCGGCGCCTGGATCTTGTGGGCGAAGGCCCGCAGCTCATCCGCCGCGTTGGCGATCACCGCGCCGCCGCCCACGAAGATAAAGGGCTTCCGGGCATTGCGGATCATCTCCACCGCCCGGTCCATGGCCTCCTCGGTGATGGTGTCGCTCTGGCGCACGATCTCCTCCGGCGCCTCGTACTCGTAGTCGTACATGGCCGCCGTCACGTCCTTGGTGATGTCGATCAGCACAGGGCCGGGGCGCCCGGTCTGGGCGATGGTGAAGGCCCGGCGGATCACCTTCGCCAGCTTCGCCACATCCTTGACGATAAAGTTATATTTAGTGATGGGCATGGTCACGCCCGTAATGTCGATCTCCTGGAAGCTGTCCTTGCCCAAAAGGTTGTTGGTCACGTTGCAGGTGATGGCGACCACCGGCACGGAATCCATGTAGGCCGTGGCGATGCCGGTCACCAGGTTGGTTGCGCCCGGGCCGGAAGTGGCCAGGCACACGCCCACTCTGCCGGTGGCTCTCGCGTAGCCGTCCGCGGCGTGGGCCGCTCCCTGTTCGTGGGAAGTCAGGATATGGGTAATCTCATCCTGATGCTGGTACAGCGCGTCGTAGATATTTAGGATGGCGCCGCCCGGATAGCCGAACACGGTGTCCACCCCCTGCTCCTTCAAGCACTGTATCACAATCTCTGCTCCTGTCATTTTGCTCATGTATCCCGCACTCCTTTTCTAACACAAATTTCGCCGCACCCCGAGGGGCTTCGGGCGCGTCAAAACGCGCCCGTGGAGTTTCATTTCCGGGGAGTTCTATTTTACCTCCAGCACGGCGCCCCGGTCTGCACTGGTCACAAGGGAGGCGTAGCGCGCCAGATAACCGGTGGTCACCTGAGGCGTGGGAGCGCTCCACTTGGCTTTTCTGGCCGCCAGCTCCTCGTCGGAGACCAAAACGTCCAGTCTGTGGTTGTCAATGTCAATGGAAATCCGGTCGCCCTCTTCCACCAGAGCGATGGGGCCGCCCACCTGGGCCTCCGGGCACACATGGCCGATGGAAGCGCCTCTGGAGGCGCCGGAGAACCGGCCGTCGGTGATCAGGGCCACCGTGGAGCCCAGTCCCATACCCGCGATGGCGGAGGTGGGATTTAACATCTCGCGCATGCCGGGGCCGCCCTTGGGTCCCTCGTAGCGGATCACCACCACGTCGCCGGGCACGATCTTGCCGCCCTTGATGGCCGCGATGGCGTCCTCCTCGCAGTTGAACACGCGGGCCGGGCCCTCGTGCTTTAACATCTCAGGCGCAACGGCGGAGCGCTTCACAACGGCGCTTCCCGGCGCTAAGTTGCCCCGCAGGATGGCGATGCCGCCGGTCTCGCTGTAGGGATTCTCCACCGGACGGATTACCTCCGGGTTCTTGTTCACGCAGCCCTTAATATTCTCGCCCACGGTCTTGCCGGTGACGGTCATGCAGTCCAGATTCAGAAGGCCCTTCTTGCTGATCTCGTTCATCACGGCGTAGATTCCGCCCGCCTCGTTCAAATCCTCGATGTAGGTGGGGCCGGCCGGAGCCAGATGGCACAGGTTCGGGGTCTTGGCGCTGATCTCGTTGGCGATATCCGGGTTCAACTCCACGCCCGCCTCGTGGGCGATGGCCGGCAGGTGCAGCATGCTGTTGGTGGAGCAGCCCAGGGCCATATCCATGGTCAGAGCGTTGATAAACGCCTCTTTTGTCATAATGTCGCGGGGACGGATGTTTCTGCGGTACATCTCCATCACCTGCATACCGGCGTGCTTCGCCAGCTTAATCCGCTCGGAGTAGACCGCCGGGATGGTGCCGTTGCCCCGAAGGCCCATGCCCAGGACCTCAGTCAGGCAGTTCATGCTGTTGGCCGTGTACATGCCGGAGCAGGAACCGCAGGTGGGGCACGCCTTCTCCTCAAATTCCCGCACGTCCTCCTCGCTCATGGTTCCGGCCGCGTAGGAGCCAACCGCCTCGAACATGCTGGAGAGGCTGGTCTTGTGGCCCTTCACGTGGCCCGCGAGCATGGGGCCGCCGCTGACGAACACGGTGGGTACGTTGATTCTGGCCGCAGCCATCAGAAGGCCGGGCACGTTCTTGTCACAGTTGGGGACCATCACCAGCGCGTCGAACTGGTGCGCCAGCGCCATACACTCAGTGGAGTCCGCGATCAGGTCGCGGGTCACCAGGGAGTACTTCATGCCGATGTGGCCCATTGCGATTCCGTCGCAGACCGCGATGGCCGGGAACACCACCGGGGTTCCGCCCGCCATGGCCACGCCCAGCTTCACCGCCTCCACGATCTTGTCGATATTCATATGGCCGGGAACAATTTCATTATAGGAACTGACAATGCCCACCATGGGCTTCTTCATCTCTTCCTCCGTCATGCCCAGGGCGTTGAACAGGGATCTGTGGGGCGCCTGCTGCATTCCGGTTCTGACTGCATCACTTTTCATTGCGATCTCCTCCTTTTATTGAATCCGCTCGGCGATCAGATCGCCCATGCGGGTGGTTCCTACCTTCTCGCAGCCGTCGGAGTAAATATCCACGGTGCGGTAGCCTTCCTTTAACACCCGGCGCACCGCCTGCTCCACCGCGTCGGCCTCCCTATCGAGGTCAAAGGAGTAGCGCAGCATCATGGCAGCCGACAGGATCGTTGCGATTGGGTTTGCCAGGTCCTTCCCCGCGATGTCCGGGGCGGAGCCGTGGCTGGGCTCGTACATTCCGAATTTGCCCTCGTTCAAGCTGGCTGAGGAGAGCATCCCGATGGAGCCGGTGATCATGCTGGCCTCGTCGGAGAGAATATCGCCGAACATGTTCTCGGTCAGCACCACGTCGAACTGGCCCGGGTTCATCACCAGCTGCATCGCGCAGTTGTCCACCAGCATGTGGGACAGCTCCACCTCCGGGTAGTCCTTCGCGACCTCCTCGACCACCTTTCTCCAGAGGCGGGAGGAGTCCAGGACGTTGGCCTTGTCCACGCTGGTCACCTTCTTGCGGCGCTTCATTGCGATCTCAAAGCCCTTCACCGCAATCCGGCGGATCTCGTTCTCGCTGTATGTAAGGGTGTCCGTGGCGGTCACCACGCCGTCCACCTCTTTCGTCCACCGGTCGCCGAAGTAAATTCCGCCGGTCAGCTCGCGCATAATCACCATGTCGAAGCCGTCCCCGATGATCTCCTTCTTTAAGGGGCACGCCTCCGCCAGATCCATATATAAGTACGCCGGGCGGATGTTGGCGAACAGGCCCAGCTCCTTGCGGATCTTTAAGAGCCCCGCCTCCGGGCGGAGGTTCGGCGCCACGTCGTACCATCTGGAGTTGCCCACGTTTCCGCCGACAGCGCCCAGGAGCACCGCCTCGCCGCTTCTGGCCGTCTCAAGCGCCTCGTCGGTCAGCGGCACGCCGTGAGCGTCGATGGAGCAACCGCCCATCAGAATGTCCGTGAAGTGGAAGCTGTGGCCGTAGACCCGGCCCACCTGGTCCAGCACCTTTTTTGCCTCGCGCACAATCTCCGGTCCGATCCCGTCTCCGGGGATCGCTGTAATATTATAATCCATTGTCATATCTCTCCCATTTATCATTCTTTTTAGTTATGTCTTTTCGAGCAAATATGGTTTCTTTCAATCATATCTCATTTAATGGGGGATTTCAACTGTTGACCGGGAATTTTCCAATTATAGAATATACAAGTTTGGAATTATTGACATGAACAAAAGTTATAGCAGTATTGCCTCTACTGCACTTCACGCACGAGGCAATACTGCTTTAAATTGAAATGTTTTTCCACAATGCCGAAGACCTTGAAGCCGAAGTGCTCGTACAAGGGCACGTTTCCGGGGTTGTGGGTCTCCAGCGAGATCATCAGGCGGTGGCTCTCTGCGTAGCGGATCGCCTCGCCCAAAAGCTTCGCCGCCAGGCCGTGGTGCTGCATATCCGGGCGCACCGCCAGGTAAATGATGTGCAGGCGCTCCTCCTGGTGCAGCTGGGCCGTCCAGCGGGAATTTAAATAGTCCTTCCCGCGCACAAAATTCCAGAAGGTTTTGAGGCTGGGGTCCTCCCGGATCAGGTACTCGTCCGTCCGCAGGGCCGCCATGGCCTCCGTCAGGTAGTAGCGGATCGGATCGTAGGGCTCCGACTCGTCGGAGACCACCATCAGGGAATTGAGGTCCGGGCTGTCCGAGTAGACCTCGCACAGCTCAAAGAACTCCGTCATATCACATTGAAACAGCTCCGGCAGCAGGCGGCTGCGGGTCTCCTCGTCCGGGATCAGCTTGCAGTACAGCGGATCCCGGGCAAAGCACTGGGTCAAAAGCTCCTCCACCTTGGGCAAATCTTCTTTTTGCACGCGGTACAGCGTTCGGCTTTCCATCGTTCGTATTTCCTCCCGTCACATGGCGAGACACTCTCTCATCCATGCGGTCAGTTTTTTTATGGACTCGGTCATGTAGCGGATATCATCCTTGTAGCAGGCGATCTGGCTGTCCGCCACCCGCTTGAGCTCCTGGTACTCCGGCCCCAAGTCAAACGTCGGAGTAACGGCGGCTTCCATGTCCCGGGGCGCCGCCTCCCCCTCCGCCTCGTCCCCATCCTGCTCGGCCGCCCTGCGCGCCGCCTCCGCTGCGGCCAGCTTTCCCTTGAGCTGCTGCACCAGATGGTACAGGTTTTCGTGGTGGACGATTCTGCCGGCGCCCCACTTGAGGCGGGAGTCCGGCTGCTTCAACACGTACTGGGTGAAGTAGGCAAACACCTGCTCGTCGAACAGGAAGGCGTAGCGGTTGTTGTCGATGCTGTAGATGTCCTCCAGCGCCGCCCACGCGTTGCCCTCCTCAAGGCGTCGCAGCGCCCGGCAGATGGCCCGCAGATTGTCCTGGACCGCCTCCTGGGGGAACAGCACCTCGTCGTGCCAGTTGAGCCGGACAAAATAGTCCTGCTCCTTCCGGAATATGTACAGAAGCTTCCGCTGAAGCTCCCCGCACTCCCGGAACATCCGGTCGGCCTCCCCGGTCTTCCCCTCCCGCAGCAGCTGCCGGTAGGCGTCGTTGACCTCCATGATCTTGCGATAGAGCGCCCTCGAGGCGTCCCTCGCCCCCTTTAGGGCGTGCTTCATCCCGTAAAAGTCGGTCTCCGCCATCCGGCGCACGCCCACGTCGTCGCTCTCCATCACCGCCTTAAACAGGCGCTCAAAGTTGAGCGGCGACAGCGCCAGGTGATCCAGCGCCATCACCAGCCGTCCGTAGAGAATGTGGTGGAACCGGTATACCGGCTTCTGGTACACATTGTCGTTGTCGAACTGGGAGTGGTAGTGGGTCTCCATGAACTCCCCGGCGGAGAACTCGTTGACCATGGACGGGATTCCCGCCACCGCCATGGAGAAGTCGTCCGACCAGGTCTGGATGGGACAGAGCACCTCCACGCCCTCCGGGTACGCCTCCTCGTCCACCTCGATTCCCTCCAGGAATTCCTTCAGGAACGCCTCGTACTCGTAGGTGCAGCGCACCGCGTCCCTGCGGCCGTGGGCATGGGCCGGCAGCTCGAAGTTTAAGTCCGCCGCGGCTCTCCCCTGCCACTCGGGATGGGCGGTGAACACCTGCTCGTAGGCGCCAGTGGACCAGTCGTACTTGGAGTCGGCCACGCCCCACTCCTCCGCCGCCATGGCGCAGAACACCAGATTGTACTTGGGGCGGTAGCCGCTTTTAAGGAGCGCCCGCGCGATGCCAAACATCATGGCCACCGCCGCGTTGTCGTCCTGGAACCCGCTGAAATAGGAGTCGTAGTGGGCGGAGAGCAGCAGCATCCGGTCCGTGTCCCGCCCCGGGATCGTCCCCACGATGTTGTAGGTCTCCCGGTCAAGGATCACCCGGGTCTTCGCCTCAAAGGACACGGTGATCTCCCCCATGCGCTCCGGCTCTGCCTCGCTCTCGTCCTCGCAGCCGCCCGCCGCCATCATGGCCTGCTTGAGCACCCACGCGTCCGCCTGAGAGATGGAGAACGCGGGCGCATCCGCCGGGCCCGCGATGTCCTGGGCGTTGAGCGCCGTGTCGTGCACCTCGCCGTAGCCCTGCTCCTGCACCGCGATCAGCGCCGCCGCGCCCCGCAGATGGGCCTGGTAGACCGGGAAATTGATCCACCACTCGTCCCGCTGGTTGATGTCCACCAACACCAGCTTTCCCACCACATCCCGGTTCTCGTAGCAGTCCGCGGTGCCCTTGCCCAGATAGACCATCTGAAACTCCCGCTCGCCCGCGGTGTCAAAATTCGTCTGGTACGCGCCCAGCTGAAACTCATGGCGGTTCCCCGCCCCGTCCAGAAAGTGCATGACCGCCTTCTCAAACTCCCAGGCGTCCACCGGCACCCGGTCCTTGTGCACATCCGACAAGCCCAGCTCCTCCATCTCCCGAAGCAGCATCTCGCCCGTCTCAAACTCCGCCTTAGAGCCGGCCGTGCGGTAGCCCAGCGCCGGGTTGGTCCGGAATTCTTCCATCCGCTTGGCCAGCTGGTAGGAGTAATCCACATCCAGCACATCGATAAATTGTTGTTCCCACTCTTCCACTTCTTCGTCTCCACCTTTAAAAGGCTGCCGCAGGATTCGCTCCGCGGCAGCCGCCCATTTATTTATTTTTTCACGGTGTCGGATCCTGATTGATCATCGCGCCGTCCTCGCCCAAGAGGTAATTGTCCTCCGTGATGCAGTCTCTAAGCATCTCGCCGGACTCATTGCAGAAGTACCATTTTCCCTCCCACTCGATCCATCCGGTCCGCATGTAGCCCGCCTCGTCGAAGCAGTACCACTTACTGTTTATCTCCTGCCAGCAGGACTTGGGGTAAGTCCCGTCCCCGTTGTCATACCACCATCTGCCGTCCTCCGCCTGCTTCCAGGCGCCCTGGGGGAACTCACCCTCGGGGTTTGCCACCGGATTCGCCTTAAAGTAGGCGGCCATGCCGGAGTCCACGTACATGGTGCCGGACTCGGCCCACTCGCCCTTGATCTCTGCGTCCGCCTTGTTGATCGGGCGCACTTTCACGTAGTAGTTGGCGCTCTTGGTCAGCTTATCCGTGCAGTTGTAGCTGGTGTAGGTGGTGGTCACAGAGCTTCCGACCGCCTTGCCGTCCCGGTACACCCGAAGCTCGTAGGCGCCCGCGGTGCCAACCGGCGCCCAGCTGGCCACGCCATCGGCCGACAGGTTCAGGCTCTCTATGGGGCTTAAGGACTTTGCCAGGGAGTCCAGCTCCACCGTCATTATAATCGTCCGGGACGAATCCTTCAAGTAGCCGCTCACATATTTTGCACCGGCCCCCTTCAGGCGCAATTTGTCCTGCTTGATGCTGGTAAACCGGTAGCCGTCGCTCGCGACCAACGTGATCTCCAGCTTCGGAACCGAGTCCTCCTCCCACTCGAATCCCTCGTTCTTTATCACGTAGCCGTCCACGGAAAACTTGTCCCCGGTGGGCTCGATCTCCACCGTCTCGTCCCCGAAGTCCGTGCCTGGGCGTATGTCCGCCTCAAAATTCAGCGTGATGCTCGTAATCTTCTTCGTCGTGGCCGCCATCGCCGGAAACGCTCCCGCAAGCGCCAGAACCGCCGCCAGCATCCCCGCCGCCAGACGCTTCATCCCTGTTCTTCTCATGTAAAGCCCTCCAAATCTACATTCTACACTTACTTTACTCATTTTACAGGGTAGTGTCAATAACATTTCTCTTACAATCCGTTACTCTGTTTTTATTTAAGCGACCACCCCTCACCGGGATTTGAAATACCGCCAGTACCGCCCCAAGAGATGCCGCCGCCCCCGCGGCGCACCGGCAGCGGAACAGCCAAATCCACCGGGGCCGCCCCAGCTCGCCCGCAAAGCGCAGGGCCGGAACCAGCTCCTGCCACCGCCGCGTCCAGAAATCAAAATCCGACCAGCGGGAGGGAAGAAGCTCCTCCGGGAACCGGGTCCCCGCCCCCCCTAAAAACCATACCGCAAGGGCGGTCGCCAAAATCGCGGCAAAAACGCACAGGACCCGCACCGGCCACGCCTCCCTGCGCGCCATCCACAGCCCTCTCCCCAGCACCGCCGCCACCGGCAGGAGCAAAAAAAAGCCCGCTGCGGCCGGGCCCAGAGTTCCATCCACCAGATAGCGGGGATTTCCCAGTCCATGGGCGGACAGAAGCTGCCTGGCGGCCTCCCCGCCAGCTTCCCGCTGTCCCGGTCCGCCGAAATCCAGCAGCAGGTAGCGCAGCACCTCCGCCTTCCCTGTCGCCTCGGCAACCCCTGCTCCGTCCGTCTCATCCGCGGGAAGCACAATCATCCGGCTATCGTCCCGGATAATCCCCCGCACCGCGTAGGCCTTTCCTCGGCACTTTACATATTTCCCCAAAACCTCATCGGAGCCGAACAGCGTGTAGGCCAGCCCGCGGCTGATCACACAGGTCTCCCGGTCCGACCGGCAGCCGTAATTGCCGCCGACAAGCCCTCCCGACAGCGCCGCCTCCCGGTCGCCGTACACGCGCATGCAGTCGGCGTCGCACACCCGGCCCAGACCGGCGTTTTCCACCTGAACTTCCCGCTCCACGGACCAGGCCGCAAGCCCGGGAAGCCCTTCGCCCGCCTCGCGGCCCCGCTCCTCCATCTGCGCCAGCTCCCGCGCCGTCACGCCGCTGTCATCCCCGAAGTCTAAGAAAACCTGCCCGCCAAGGGGAAGCAGGCTGTGCCACTGCCACAGCCCGATACCCCAAAATACCGCCGCGCACAATATCCAAAGCCATCTTCTCATTCCGTCACCACCCGAACCCGGTCGCCGGCAGCCACTCCCTTGTTGGAGGAGAGGATCAGCCGCATGTCCTGGCCGATGGGGCCCGACACGGCGGCCCTACTGTCCCCTTTTTCCAGGACTGTCACATCAATTCTCACCGCCTTAAGCTCCTCCCCCAATATCGTTTTTTCCGGCTCCGCCGCCAGACAATAAAAGCCCTTCTGATCCTCCCGCAGCGCCTCGATGGGGATCACCGTGCCGTAGGGCTCCGACTCCAGAACAATGGAAAAGCTCCCCGTCTCACCCAGATATCCCATCCCCGCAGGCACCGCCGCGGTCACGGAGACCATCCCGTTCTCCTCCGCCCGGCTCACCGAGTCCACCTCCAGCTTAAGCTCCCCGGCCACGCCGGTCCGCCTGACCAAAATCGGGATTTTGCTGCGCAGAAGCGCCGCCTTCTCCCTCTCCACCCGGGCTCTAAACAGCAGGCTCCCGGTGGCAAGGCTGATCTGATCCCCCTGGGAGGTCATCTCCCCCGCCCCAGCGTCCACCGCAGCCACAAAACCGCTCACGGGAGCGTTTACCGCACCGCCCGCGGCAATGAGAGCATCCGTGCGCGCCAGCTTCTTTTCCGCCTGGACCAAGTCCAGCTCCAGGGCTTCCTGGCGCAGGCGGGAGATTTCCCTTTGCGTCTCCTCCTGGGAGAGAGTCCCCGCATCGGAAATTCTGGCATTTTCCAGTTTCTGGGTGGACTGGCGCACCGCCTCCTCCAGCTGCAGTACCTGGCGCTCAGCGTTTTTCTGTTTTTCTTCCTCCGCCTTCACCCGCTCGTCATACTCACGCTCCAGCTCCTCCCTGCGCTGTTCGCTGTTATAATCCCGGTCGTCGTAGTCCTCCTCAGCCGCCCGCAGAGCTACCTTGGCCTCCTCCACCAAAAGCTCCTGCTCCTCCCGGATTTCCTCCAGGTCCTCATTGGCCCGCTCCAGCTCCTCCGCGGCCTCCTCCAAGGCCTCCTCCGGCGCCTCCTGCTCTTCCAGCCGGTCCAGCTTCTTCTGCTTATCCCGCACCGTCCGCTCCGCCTGCTTCACCGCCTGGTCCCTGGCCAGCCGTGCGGCGTCGTAGGTCCTCCCGGCGCTCTTTACCGCCCGCCTCGCATCCTCCCGAATCTCGTCCTCCGAGCGGCCCGCCTTCCGGTCATACTCCTGGCGCAGCGCCTCCAGATTCACCGCGCACTCCTCCTGCGCCTGCGCCAGGTCCTCCCTGCCGGTCTCAAGGGCCCGCTGATCCGCCTCCAGCTGCTGGCGGGCCAGCATCTCCTGGGTCACCCTCGGGTAGGTCCGCGCCGACAGCCGTTCCTGCTCCAGCGCAAGCTCCGCCCTCCGCCGGGCGGCCTCCTGCTCCTCCCGCACCTCCTGGAGGCGCTCCTGCTGCAGGGTGAGGATCACCTCCCCGGCCTGCACCGCCTCCCCCGGCCGTTTATAGAGCATTTCCACAAACAGCCCCTCGGGCATGGAAATATAGGCCACCGAATCCGCCTCAAAGGTTCCCTCTCCGCGACCCTGTGGGTCACCGTACCCTGGCTCCCATACCCCACCGTCACGCGGGTCACGGTCATAGAGTCCAGCGCCCGGGACAGGACCGTGAGCACGGCCATCAGGATCAGAAAACTCACAGCTATTCGTCTCATCGCTTCTCACCACTCATTCTTTTATTCCGGAGGCGGCCACCCCCTGCTCCAACGCCCCCTGTCCCGCCACAAACAGGCTGACAGGCAGAAACATCATCACCACACAGGCCGCCCAGGCCACCGCCGCCTTATCCGCCGTGATCTGCGGCAGATACAGGGAGAGCGGCCACAAGCGCCGCTCCTTTAAAAACGTCATGGGCTGCTCTATGGCGTTCCATGCCTCCAAAAAGCCCAGCACCATGGCCGAGGTGATCCCCGGCTTGCCGATGGGCACTCCCACCCGGAGAAAGACGGCAAACTCCCCGGCCCCGTCCAGCCTTGCTGCCTCCATAAGCGGTTTGGGAATCGACTCAAAATACTTGGTCATGATAAACACCGGAAACGCCGAACACACCCCCGGCAAGATCACCGCCAAATGGGTGTTTAAAAGTCCCAGCTCCTTTAACACCAGGTAGTTGGGCACCATGGTCACCTGGAAGGGCTGGAGCATCAAAATAATGTAGCCCGCAAACAGGACCCGCCGCCCCCGAAAGGGGTACACCGCAAAGGCCCATGCCGCCGGCAGCGCCACAAGAAGCTGCCCCGCCAGGACCGCCCCGGTCTGCAGGCAGGAATTCCAGAACATCACATAAAACCCCGGCGAGTCCAGCAGAAGCTCCACGTAGGGCCGCAGCGTCGGGTAGGAAGGCAGCAGAGAAGCCCGAACCGGCCGGTTGCCGCTGCCAAATATCCCGCCCAGCCGGTCAAGCAGCTCTCCCTCGGACATCAGGGAATTTCCCGCGATCATCAGAAGCGGGAGCCAGACAAGCAGGCACAAAAGCGCCAAAAAGACCCGTAACCCCGTGCGTTTCCGCCTCATCACGCTCCCTCCTTCCCCCGATACCGGCTCCGCTTCCAACCCCGCCATCCGCACCACAGTCCCACAAGGGAAAGCACGCCGCCCTCCAGCAGAACGGAGGCCGCGCTCATCTTCTGGATATCCATGGACACGAACCAGTTGTTTAACAGATGCTGCAGCATATAGATGCTCTCGTGGGGATAGTCCCCGGAAATCAGGTAGGCCTCCCGGAACACCTTAAAGGAGTTCATCACCGACAGCACCGCCGCCAAAAACGCCGTCCCCTTAAGCCCGGGAGCCGTGATATAGCGAAATTTCTGCCACGCCCCGGCTCCGTCCACCTGCGCCGCCTCGTAGAGCTCTCCCGCAATCCCGTCCAGCCCCGCAAGCCAGAGAATCATGTCGTACCCATTGTTTTTCCATATATAGGTAAATACGAGCACATAGAAGGCGCTTTGCTGCCCCATATAGTCCACCCGGGTCCCAGCCGCAAGCCACGGAAGCTGGTTTAACAGCCCCAGGGGATGAAACACCAGCTTCCATAAGTACACCACCGACGCCACCGGGATCGCCATGGGCAGCAGCAGCGTGGTCTTAAACAGGCCGCTTTTATCCGCAGCCCCGCGCACGAAAAGTGCGGTGAGCAGCGAGACTCCCATCAAAAGCGGAATACAGCAGACCATGAACCGAAGTGTATTCTTCATCGCCAGGCGGAAGGCCTTGTTTTCAAGCACCTGTCTGAAATTTTCCAGCCCCACTAGTCCCCCGCCCACCGGCTCCGTGAAGGACCGCCGCACCACATCCAGAAACGGGAGCAGCACAAACACCGCGGTGCCCGCCAGACTGGGGGCCAGAAACAGCCAAGCTGTCCGGCCCTCGGCCCACCTACTCCGAAAAGTACAGGTTCGCTTTGTTTTCCACATTCTGCGCCGCCTGGTCCAGAGACATGGTTCCCTCAAAATATCCCCTCGTTTCCTCTACGATGATGTCCGTCAGTACCCGGTCCAGCATGATCGGCTGGGCGGCCTCAGCCGCCAGCGCCATCACGCAGGCGCGCTTCTGCTCGTCGGGAAAGCTGCCTGAAATATGATGACCGTCGCTACTGCTTCCGCTGACCAGCTCTGAATTTTCCCAATCCTTGTGGATCCAGTTGTCTGCAGACTTTGAATTCACCGGAAGGCCGTCCCCCAGATCGCTGTCCTGCACCTGGGTCCCCAGCGCAAAGCGGACAAATTCCATTGCCAGCTCCCGGTTCTCTCCGGCCCGGTTGACGCCCAAAAGCTCTCTGGGGATCCAGCTGTGTTCCACCCCCTCCAGTGTCAAACCGTGCTTCTCGATCACCGCAAAGGGAAGCATCAGACAGGTCATTCCGTTCACCGACTCCACGGCCAGGGACGTTTCATTTAAGTCCAGGTTCCAGTAATCCACACTCGCCAACCCATGAATTCCAAAGGACCGGTTGTACACATCGCCCATGCCTCCGTCAGCGGAGGCATCGAACACCGCCTGAGCCCCGCAGGCCTCCCCCAGCACCCGGACCGTCTCTAACAGCTCACGGATTTTTCCCGGAACAGGCTTTCCCTGCTCCCCGTCCACAATCTCGTTGTAGCGCAGTGTCAGCACCTGGCGCAGCAGGTTCTCGTAGTTCGTCCTGGGGCGCAGGGGCAGGTGGGAGGGGTCGCTCTGGTATTCCCTCATTTGCTCCAGCGATCCAAGACTTTGGAGCGCTCCGGCGTCGCCGTAGGCAGCCAGCAGAATCATCCGGGCAGGAATCTGGTAAATTTCCCCATCCTCCTCTTTAAAACTTCCCGTCACGTTTTCCGCCAGCTTCCCGGATCCCATCATATCCGCCAGGCTGCCGCTCAGATCCGCCAGCACGCCCTTCTCTATATAGGAAGCCGCCGGAAGGCCGTCCAACACCAGCACATCGGCCCCGCCTCCTGTGAGAAGCTCCGTGTTCAGCGCCCGGATCGTATCGGACACGGTCGTGTTCCCGCCTCCGTCCGCCCCGTCGATCAGTTCCACCCGCACCTGGGGATGGCTCAGCTGGAACATGGCGGCCGCCTGCCTGATTGTCTCCGCCTCGCTTAAGTCCAGCCCGTAAACCGTCAGAGTCTGGGAGGGCACCGTGGGCATCTCCGGATCATACACATAATGCTTAAGCATATTCTGCTTTTCGCCTCCCAGAGCGGTCATCCAGACGTAAAAATCATCCCCGCTCCCGGCAAACAGCTTGAAAATGCTGACGCTTGGCTGACTGAGAGAGTTTAAGCTTCCATCGACCACTGTCTCCCAGATGCTTCCGCCCTGCACCATGTGATGGATTCCCCTGGAATTTGCCGCGTAGAAACCGCCCTTCCCGTCGGAAACCACCGCCGCCGCGTACTGATCGTTCCCCTCCTGTTGGTAGGGAATCTCCTCCACCGGCGTGCCGTTCCCCCTGGAGACATCATATTTTAGGAAGCCCCGCTGCCCGATGGTCATATATTCATCACTGTTTAAGTATGCGGAAGTCTTCCACTCCACCGAGCTTCCCTCCTGCGGCATCGCAAAGAGCAGCGTTCCCTCCGGCGTGAAAACCTCCGTGGAGCTCCTGTTTGAGATCAGTATGTTTCCCTCCCCGGTCACAGCCAGAAAATCCGGGTAATACCGATACATCCCCCCCTGGTTTTTTTCCGATAACAGCTCCGAAAGAAGCTCCTGCGGTTCCCCCTCCCGGGACACCTTAAACAGGCGGAACCGGTAGTCCTCAGGCTGCGGGTAGATCACATAGCGGTTTCCATCCTCCCCCAGAATCACATGGAGGCCGTAGACAAGGGGAATTCCCTGCAGGAAGCTCGCCTCCTCCTCCCGCCAGTTTCCGTCCTGGAGGGTGTAGCGCACGCCCTCCCCGTTCACGTTCATGTATAGCTCCAGCCCGCCCTGGCCGTCCGACAGGATGTCCACCACCTGGCCGCCGTTCTGCGGAAATTCCAGCTGCTGCTCCACGTAGCGCCCCATGGGACCGTCCCCCGTCTCCGCAGCCTTCCCCGTGGTTTTTCCCGGTTTTGTCCCGCCATTCTCCGCCGTTGTCGGCGTCCCTTCACCGCCGCCTGCGCTGCAGCCGGAAAGCGCCCCGAGCATCAGACACACAGCCAGCAGTATGGATATTATTCGTCTCTTCATCATAGTCACATCCCTCTTCAACATTTTATTAATTTTATCATAACAGACGAATCTCTAAAAAAACTGGAAATGCGAAAACATTTCTTTTAGGTTTTTTAGAGATTTGTCTGGTATAATAATTCCATATATGGAGTGTGTAACAATTACACTTATGCTGACTGTTAAAGAGGGAGTAGACTATGAAATTATTGCTGGTGGAGGACGACCGGGCGCTCTGTGAAACTGTTAAGCTCCAACTGGAACAGGCGGGCTACCAGACCGACGTCTGTCACATGGGCCAGGATGCCTTTTACTATGCGGCTGGGAATCCCTACGATGTGATTATCCTGGACCGGATGCTCCCCCAGATGGACGGACTCACCATCCTCCAGGGGCTCAGGCGCCGCCAAATCACCACTCCGGTGATCATCACAACCGCCCTGGACGGGATAAACGACCGAATCGACGGGCTGGACGCGGGGGCGGACGACTATCTGGTAAAGCCCTACGCCATCGGCGAACTGCTTGCCCGCATCCGCGCCGTCACCCGCAGACCCGGGAAGCTGAACACGGGGGCTGTGCTGTGCACCTGGGACATCCGGTTCAACCCGGAGCTACGGGAACTAACCGGTCCCTCCGGGTCGGTGCGGCTCAGCAAGCGGGAATCGGCCCTGATGGAATATTTGATCCGAAACGCCGGTCAGATTCTCCCCCGGGACATGATTCTCTCCTACATCTGGGGCACGGACGCGGAGGTGGAGGACGGAAACCTGGACAATTACATCTATTTTCTCAGGCGGCGTCTGAAGTCCGTGGGCGCCTCCCCGCAGATTAAAACCGTGCATGGAACCGGCTACCGCTTGGAGGGATAGCATGAATATGTTAAAAACACTGCGCCGGAGACTGACCGCCCTCTTCACCGTCACCACGGGGCTTATTCTCACGGCGGTGACCGTGGGCGTTCTGGCCGTGGGCACCCGCGAATTTCAAAAAAAGAACCTGGAGGCCTTTCAGAACAACCTGCTCACCATCACCACCAGGCTGCAGGCCGGCGGCACCATCGACTGCACCTGGCTGGCCCGTATGGAGAGCGCAGGAAAGCTGATCATCCACATCGAGGACAACGGGCAGCCCCTGCTCTTTCGTGGCGCCTGGAATCCCCCCACAGAGAGGGACAAGCTGATTTCCCAGGTCGTCCGTTTGGCGGAACAGGAATCCGTGCGCCCCAACACAAAGCCGGTGTCCTCCTCCCTGGTGCGAAGCTCCACCTTCACCGTCACCGGCGACTGCCAGGACTCATACTTCGGCTCCGTTTTGGTCATCCCCACCTCCAGGGGCTATCAGAGTCTCACCCTGTTGGCCTACAACAACCCGGGGGACGCCGGAATCTACCGGCAGCGCTATCTCTTTTTATTCCTGGACGCAGCGGGTATCGCCGCCCTGTACCTGGTGTGCCGTTTCCTGGTGGGGCGCTCCCTAAAGCCCATCGAGGAAAGCCGCAGGCGGCAGAACGAATTCATCGCCGCCGCCTCCCACGAGCTGCGGGCCCCCCTGTCCGTGATCCGCTCCAGCGTCTCCGCCGTCACGGCGATGCCGGAAAAAAGGCAGCAATTTCTGGACAACATTGACCGTGAATGCCTGCGTATGTCCGATCTGGTCAGTGACCTGCTGCTGTTGGCCTCCGCGGACGCCAAAACCTGGTCCATCCGCCGGGAGCCGCTTGACATGGATACGCTGTTAATCGGAGTCTACGAGCGCTTTGAGTCCCTTTACGCCGAACGAGGCGTCCGCCTGCGGCTGAATCTACCCCAGGCCCCGCTGCCCTCCGTCTGCGGTGATCCCCAGCGCCTGGAGCAGGTCCTGGCCGTGCTGCTGGACAACGCCCTCACCTACACCCCGCCCGGAAAGCAGGTGGAGCTGGCCGCAAGCATACAGGCGGGCCGCATACATCAAAAAAGCAGCCTCATTCTGACCGTGTCCGACCAGGGCTGCGGCATCTCCGATGCGGACAAGCCTCACGTGTTCGACCGCTTCTACCGGGCCGACAGCTCCCGCACCGAAAAACAGCACTACGGCCTGGGACTCAGCATCGCCTGGGAGTTAGTGCGGCTGCACGGCGGGACCTTGACGGTGAGAGACGCGATGGGGGGAGGCGCTTGTTTTTGTGTGAAGTTGCTGGTGTAAAAACCGGCGGCTTTTTTTCTGATAAATTCTGAAAATCCGTAGAAACTATCCATCAACAACTATTACACCACACTCACGCCCCTAAGGCGCCGCTTCCCCGGCGTCCCTTCCCAGCGGGCAAACAACGAAAACGGAGGAAATCAATGGGATCAATCTGGAGCAAAACGGCAGCCATCCCCCCAAGGACGCCGCTGCCCGGCAATCTGCGCACGGAGGTGGCGGTCATCGGCGCCGGGATGGCCGGGATTTTGACCGCCTATTTTCTAAAACAACAGGGCCTGGACGTCATCGTGCTGGAGGCGGACCGGATCGCCGGAGGGCAGACAAAAAACACCACGGCAAAAATCACCAGCCAGCATGGCCTGTTCTACGCGCAGCTGATCAAAAAAGCAGGCGTCAAGCGTGCCCGACTGTACGCCCATGCCAGCCAGTCGGCCGTGGACGCGTACAGCGACCTCATCGGACGGGAGTCGATCTCCTGCCACTTCGAGCGGCTCCCCTCCTATCTCTACACCACCGACAGCGCCCGCAGGCCGGAGCTTGAGCGGGAGGCCCGGGCCGCGGCCTCCCTCGGCCTCCCGTCGCGCTTCACGCAGACCACCGACCTCCCCTTCGCCACAGCTGGGGCCGTCTGCTTTGAAAACCAGGCGCAGTTTCACCCACTTGAATTCCTGGCCGAGCTGTCCGGCCGGATAACAATCTACGAGGGAACCCGCGCGCTGCGCGTAAAGAAGCATGCCGTCATCACCGACCATGGGACCGTGACCGCAAAGCGCATCGTCTTCGCCACCCACTACCCCTTTGTCAACTTCCCCGGCTTTTACTTTATGCGCCAGCACCAGGACAGAAGCTACTGTCTGGCCCTGGCCGGAGCCGAGCGCCGCCACGGAATGTACTACAGCGTGGACAAGGAAGGCCTCTCGCTGCGGTGGTTTAAAGACACCCTGCTGCTGGGCGGCGGCTCCCACCGCACCGGAAAAACCAAGGCGGGGGACGGCTACGCTCCGCTGAAGGCCGCCGCAAGGGAGTATTACAAGGACTGCCCCATCACCGCCCGCTGGGCCGCCCAGGACTGCATGCCCCACGACGGAATCCCATTTATTGGGAGATACTCCATGCTCCGCCCCTACTGGTACGTGGCCACGGGGTACAAAAAATGGGGCATGACCTCCAGCATGCTGTCGGCTTTAATCATAACCGACCAGATCTGCGGGCGGGAGAACCCCTACGCCGACTTGTTCGGCCCCAAGCGGTTCCTCCTCCGGGCCTCCGCCGGGCAGCTCTCCACCGACGTGGCTGAGAGCGTAAAAAACCTGACCAAGGGCTTCCTCCACCTGCCGTTCTCCCAGGCCGCCGCGCTCCCCGCCGGCCAGGGAAAAGTGGTCCGGATCGGCCTTCGCAAATATGCCTGCTACCGGGATGAGGAGGGATTGCTCCACAAGGCAAGCGCACGCTGCCCCCACTTAGGCTGCGAGCTGGCCTGGAACCCGATCGAAAGAAGCTGGGACTGCCCCTGCCACGGCTCCCGGTTCGACTATGACGGAAACTTAATCGACAATCCGGCGCAGACGGGGATTTCTAAGGAGTAGGGAACACGGGAGGCTGCGGCGCGCACCGCAGCCTGCGCGTTGGCGTCCGATCTTCCAGGTATACCGCCCGCGACGCGCAAGCCCTTCCCTCCTGCACGCAAAAAATGCCCCGAAACCGCTGAATCTCTCGATTCATACGGCTTCAGGGCATTTATTTTAGGTTCCTGGATGATTACTTCGCGTAATCCGTCACTCTCGATTCCCGGATCACGTTCACTTTGATCTGTCCCGGATACTCCAGCTCGCTCTCGATGCGCTTCGAAATATCTCTGGCCAACAGCACCATACCGTCGTCGTTGACCTGTTCCGGAACCACCATGATCCGAACTTCCCGGCCTGCCTGAATGGCAAAAGACTTGTCCACTCCCTTGAAGGAGTTTGTGATATCTTCTAACTGTCTCAATCTGTTTGTATATGTCTCCAACGTCTCACGTCTTGCACCGGGCCTTGCCGCGGAAATTGTGTCCGCAGCCTGCACGATACAGGAGATCAGACTGTTCGGTTCAACATCGCCATGATGGGACTCCACCGCATTAATCACCGTCGCAGACTCTTTGTACTTCTTGCAGAGATCCGCGCCCAGCTGCACGTGAGTGCCTTCCATATCATGGTCAACGGATTTACCAATGTCATGTAATAAACCGGCACGTTTCGCCAAACGTACATCCAATCCCAGCTCCGCCGCCAGAAGGCCTGACAGCTGTGCAACCTCGATCGAATGCTTCAATGCGTTCTGTCCATAGCTTGTCCTGAACTTCATCTTGCCGAGCAGCTTGATGAGTTCCGGATGAATGCCGTGGATACCAACTTCGAGACAGGCTGCCTCGCCCTCTTCCCGCATGTTGACTTCCACTTCCTTCTGTGCTTTCTCTACCATCTCTTCGATTCTGGCCGGATGGATTCGCCCGTCCACAATCAAACGCTCCAGAGCAATTCTGGCAACTTCTCTACGAATGGGATCAAACCCGGATAATACCACCGCTTCCGGCGTATCATCGATAATCAGCTCAACACCCGTCAGGGTCTCAAGGGTACGAATATTGCGCCCCTCGCGGCCGATGATGCGGCCTTTCATCTCGTCATTGGGAAGCTGGACCACGGAAACAGTTGTCTCCGCCACATGATCCGCCGCGCAGCGCTGAATCGCCGTCACAACCAGATCTCTTGCCTTCTTGTCCGATTCTTCCTTAGCCTTGTGTTCGAGTTCCTTAATCAACTTCGCTGTGTCATGTTTTACATCTTCTTCAACAGATTTTAAAAGATATTCTTTTGCCTGTTCGGAGGTCAGACCGGATATCCGCTCCAGTTCCTGTATGCCTTTTTCATATTGGGCTTCCACTTCCGCACTGCGCTTGCTCAGAACATTCTCTCTTCTGACAAGGTCAGCCTCCTTCTTTTCCAGGGCATCTGCCTTTTTCTCAACGTTCTCTTCTTTGCTCAATACACGCTTTTCGTAACGTTGAAGTTCCGCTCTTCTTTCCTTGGTTTCCTTTTCCAGTTCATTCTTTGTCTTTAAGGATTCTTCCTTGGCTTCCAGGAGAGCTTCTCGCTTCTTTGTCTCCGCAGTTTTTAATGCTTCATCTATTATTTCTCTCGATTTTTCTTCCGCACTTCCAACCTTGCTGTCATACTGTTTACGCTCGTAGGAACGCGCCGCAAACCAAGCAATAATAGCCATTATTATCCCGATAATCAGTGATGGGATCACTATCTGCAACACAGGAGCACCTCCTTTATTTAATTTTCATTGTACGATCTACAACATATTAATTTTATACGTTTTTCAGTATTGTGTCAAGTATATTCACCCTGTTTTCGTACAAATCCAGACAATATAACCAAAACCAGGCGCGTCGAATCAGGGAGCCCTCTGTCAGTCTTCCATTCCAATTTCTCCCAAAACTCGACGGATCGCCTCGTAGGAATAGCCCTTTCTCCCCAGAAATGCGTACAATTTGTGCAATTCCTCCCTGGAAAGCCCCTCCGGGTTCCCAACTTTTTTTTGCACAAGACGGCGGATATTTTCCTCGTCCGACGGCGCCGCCTCCCGAAGCGCCGCGTCCACCAGCTCGCCGTCCACACCCTTTTGGCGCAGCTCGTAGGCCAGCTGCCTGCGGCTCTTTCTGGCTCCCCCGTTCTCCACGTAGTGCAGGGCAAAGGCCTCGTCGTCCACGTAGCGGTACTTCTTTAACAGCGCGATGGTCCGGTCGACCACCGGTTTCGGGAAGCCGTCCTCCTCCAAGCGCTTGCGGATCTGGCCCTCGCTCTTGTCCGAGGCCTTTAGCAGGTCCACGCTGCGCTCCCTGGCTCTCTTGTTCAGTATCTCCGTCTCGATCTGCCGGTACAGGAGCTCGGACAGCTCCCCACCCTCCTCCAGTCCCAGACGGTCAGCTTCTCCCCGGTATAAAACAAAGGCAAAGCCTTCGTCCACGAAGACTTTGCACTTTCGTTTACCCACAGGGACAATGGAAGTCACGGTCATACGCTTCCACACTCCTCTCCTGTCGGATAATTTTCTATTTTACAGCGTACAGCTTATTTATTCTCCTCTTCCTCGAACAGCAGGATCGGATCGTCATCCACATCCTCCTTCGGCTGCTTCGGCAGATTGTCATGGGCCGGAGCCAGGTTGTACTTGGAGCGGACCTTCTCCTCCACCTCTGCCAGGATATCCGGATTGTCCGCCAGATACTGCTTGGCGTTCTCGCGGCCCTGGCCGATCTTCGCGCCATTGTAGGCAAACCAGGCGCCGCTCTTCTCCACGATATTCTCCTTGGCCGCCAGATCCAGGATATCTCCCTCCTTGGAGATTCCCTTGCCGAACATAATGTCGAACTCCGCCTCCTTGAAGGGCGGCGCAATCTTATTCTTCACGACCTTCACGCGCACGCGGTTTCCGATCACCTCTCCGCCCTGCTTCAGGGTCTCGATGCGCCGCACGTCCAAGCGCACGGACGCGTAGAACTTCAACGCGCGGCCGCCGGTGGTGGTCTCGGGGTTGCCGAACATCACGCCCACCTTCTCGCGCAGCTGGTTGATAAAGATCACCACGCAGTTGGACTTGCTGATCACGGCGGTCAGCTTGCGCAGCGCCTGGGACATCAGGCGGGCCTGCAGGCCTACGTGGGAGTCGCCCATCTCGCCGTCAATCTCGGCCTTCGGAACCAGAGCGGCCACGGAGTCCACGATCACGATGTCCACCGCGCCGGAGCGCACCATCGTCTCCGTAATCTCTAAGCCCTGCTCGCCGTTGTCCGGCTGGGAGATGTACAGATTGTCGATATCCACGCCGATATTCTTCGCGTAGACGGGATCTAACGCGTGCTCCGCGTCGATAAATCCGGCGATTCCGCCGCGCTTCTGCACCTCTGCCACCATGTGCAGAGCCACTGTCGTTTTACCGGAGGACTCGGGACCGTAGATCTCGATCACTCTGCCCTTGGGCACTCCGCCCAGCCCCAGCGCGATATCCAGGCTGATGGAACCGGTGGGAACGGTCTCGATATTCATATTGGCACCGGACTCTCCGAGCTTCATCACGGAGCCCTTTCCGTATGCCTTTTCAATCTGAGTCAGCGCCGCGTCAAGCGCCTTCAGTTTATCTTCACGATTCATGTTGCGGTTGTTGACCATTACTTTCTCTTCTTTCGCCATAGCGTCCTCCTACACGAACAAACGTTCTGTCTCATAGTATTCATCATAGTATAGTTCCCTCAAAATGTCAACCACATTTTTTATCCGGCCATGCGCACACCACCTCCCTTAGCTCTTCCATTTTTTCCTGCTGTTTTTTCTGTGAAAATGCGGCGATCTGCGCGCGGATTCAATCAGAAGTCCCTTGCGGATAGAACCTCCGCAGAAGTGTTTCTATCATACCATGAACATGGGCAGGATGCAAGACCGTTGGCGCCGGGAAAACGTGGTTTTTCGCCTGGAGGGCGGGGAGGCGGAGGGAAAGGAGTGGTGGGCAAGGCGCGGTGGGCAAGGCGCGGAACGCCGGGCGTGCCGCGCCTTTTCCTGTCCTTCCCCCATCAGCCCCCAAAAGGCGCCGGGAAAGCTTCGCTTTC
>USJW01000043.1 GCA_900555045.1 uncultured Clostridium sp.
CCTGCTCCCATATTTTTCGACATCGCCCTCTCTCCTCTTCTCTCTGTATCCCAATCATAAAAAATGTGGCCGACATATAGCATTTGAGATTATAAAATGGTAAAATGAGAGACAGCGCAAGAATGCAACTGATATTTATCACACGAAATGAGGTGTCTCACTACCAATGAGCAATTTATCATACCACGAACAGATTGACCGGGAGAATATTCTGAAGCTCCGGGGCCTGATCCGGGATCTGCCGCCGTTCTGCGGCGATTTCTTCCGGGGAATCGAGCCCAGGACCTCCTCGCGGACCAGGATCGCGTACGCCTACGACCTGCATGTGTTTTTCGGCTTCCTCCACAGCGAAAATCCCGCCCTAGCCAAGCTGGACATCCGGGATATCACCCTGGAGCACTTGGAGCAGCTCTCCGTCACGGACTTTGAGGAGTACATGGAATACCTGAAGTACCGCTTCAACGACAAGAATCAGGAGGTGATGAACAGGGAGCGAGGAATCATGCGCAAGGTCTCCTCACTGAAAAGCTTCTACAACTATTACTACCGCAACGAGCAGATCAAAAATAATCCGGCCGCCCTGGTGCAGCTCCCCAAACTCCACGAAAAAGAGATCATCCGTCTGGACGTGGACGAGGTGGCGCTTCTCCTGGACGAGGTGGAACAGGGCGACAAGCTGACCGACAAGCAAAAGCATTACCATCAGAAGACAAAGCTCCGGGATCTCGCCCTCCTCACACTCTTGCTGGGCACCGGAATCCGCGTGTCTGAGTGCGTGGGCCTGAATCTGACTGACGTCGACTTTAAGAACGGCGGAATCCGCATCTACCGCAAGGGCGGAAAAGAGGTCACCGTCTACTTCGGCGTAGAGGTGGAGGATGCCTTAAAGGATTACCTGGAGGAGCGCAGCCATATCATCCCCGAGAAGGGTCACGAGGAGGCTCTGTTCCTCTCCCTCCAGCGCCGGCGGATGGCGGTCCGGAGCGTCGAAAATCTTGTGAAGAAATACGCGAGGACCGTCGCTCCCCTAAAGCCGATCACCCCCCACAAGCTGCGCAGCACCTACGGCACAAACCTGTACCGGGAGACCGGCGACATCTACCTGGTGGCCGACGTGCTGGGCCACTCGGACGTGAACACGACCAAGCGCCACTACGCCGCTCTGGAGGACGAGCGCAGGCGCAGCGCGCGGAATAAGGTGCAGCTGAGAGAACGAAAATGAGAACAGAAATGAGAACAAAAAATGCGAACACGCAATCGCGCGCGCTCGCATTTTTTTGTTCTCACAAGTCCCGCTCATCTCAGCAAGGGCAGATTTCCCGTCAACTTATTCACCAATTTCTTTGCGCCGCAGATTCCGAGGCCGAAATACTGGAAGTCCTCCTCGCCGGCGTTTGCGGCCTTGCCGATATACTCGTCGTAGGTCTTGCAGCTCTGGGCCACATCGGAAAAATCGACCACTGTGAGCTGGGAAAAGCACGGATCATACAGCTGCTCCCTGAGCTCTCTGAGTCTCTGTCTGCTAGCCTTTAGGATGGGCACCGGGAACTCGATGATACCCAGATGCGGCTTGCCGCTGCCGTCGGCCACATCCGGGCCCACGGCCTCAGGGCGATGCTTTCCCAGCGTGAATCCCATGATTCCGGCGGTGTTGGCGATGAGCCCCAGCGGTAGCTCCTCGTCGATTACCATTACACATTTTTCGTCTTGGTGGTCCATAATTTTACGTCTCCTTTGTCTGATGTTCTGCGCTCCGATAAAAAGAGCCCGGACAGCGTAAGGATGATTCCAAGGGCTGCGGTGACTGTGACCGTCTCGTGCAACACCAGGGCGGAGGTCAGCGTCGTGATCACCGGCACCATGTAGATGTACACGCTGGTCTTCACAGCCCCCAGGACACGAACACCGATATTCCACGTGACAAAGCACAGTGCGGAGGCGCCGATTCCCAGAAACAGCAGATTCAGGAGATTTTTCGCATCCATAAACTGTGACGGCGACACCTCAAAGCCCATCACCGCCAGCACCGGAGCCATGAACAGAAGGCCGTAGAAGAAGGTCCGCCGTGTGGTCTGGATCGTGCCGTGGCCCAGGGCGCTGATCTTTCTGGTGATGGTCGAGTACACGGCCCAGAGGATCGCGGCGGCAACCGCCAGAAGGTCGCCCAGGGGATTTAGGGCCAGCGCAGACTCGCTGGAGAAGCTGATCAGGCAGATTCCCGCCATAGCCAGGACAAACCCCGCGAAAAAGCGGGCCTGCGGCCTCTCACCGTCCAGGAACAGCCAGCCAAGGATGGCCGTAAAAAACGGCGCGATGGATATGATCACTCCCACATTGGAGGCAAGGGTGTAGGTCAGGGCGATATTTTCCAGCAAATAGTACAGCGTCACACCGCACAGTCCAGCCGCCATAAACAGCCGTTCATGCCCTCTGGACTCCAGCTTTAACCCTCTCGGGCAGGCCAGCCACAGCGCTGCATATCCCAGCAAAAAGCGGATAAACAGGATTTCAATCGGCGTAAAGGTCCTAAGCAGCACTTTGGTGGAGATGAAGGTGGTGCCCCAGATGAGAATGGTGACGGCGGCGGCCAGATGGCCGCCGAGTATGCGGTTACGGTTCATAGTTCTGTTCCTCCTGATCTCTGCACGGCTCTGTCGTGTCCGCGCACTCCGGCTCCTGCCGGAATATTTTCTGGTACTGCCTGGGCGTCAGCCCGATAAACTCCTTAAAAAAGCGCGTAAAATGGCTCTGGTCCGAAAATCCGGCCATCGCGGCGGCATCCACAGGCGGCACCCCCTGCTCCAAAAAGTCCTTGGCCTTGTTCAGGCGGACGGTCTGGAGATAACGGTAGGGCGACACGCCCAACTGTTTGGTGAAGCACCGAAGCAGATATGACTTCCCAAAGGGAGCCATGGAGAGCAGCTCATCTAACGTGATATTCTCCGAGTAATGCTCCTCCATGTAGGCGCACAGACTCTGGATCCGGCTGTCCTGTTTGGGCACATCCTCCTCACTGAACGGGGAGGCGTGCTCCTGCAGCACCTGCTCCAGCAGGAAAAAGAAGGCTTCCTCCCGCTCAAGCCTTGTTGAGCGGTGGAGAATGGCGTTGTAGAGACTTGCCACAGACGGGGCGATATCGCTCTGATAGACGACATTCTGGGTAAAATGCGGGGTAAAGCGCTTGCCTGTGATCTCCTGCACCGCCTGCTCCATGACATCGGGCGCAATGTTGACCGCCCTGTAATCCAGAAGCTCCCCGTTCACGGGGGCACAGTAATGATTATCCCTCGGGTTAAAGAGGATCAAATCTCCCGCTCCCAGATCGTACTCTCTGTTTTTACACCAGAGATGCCGCCTTCCGCCCTCCACGAAGCCGATCACATAGAACTCATGAAAATGGTTTGGAAATTTCTGAACAATTCCGCTCAAGTTGTATGCCTCTATCTTCAGCTCGGGATCATAATAGACATGGCGCTGTTCCTGGCCGTGTATCATACCGCTCTCTCCTCCCTCGCGCTATCCGTTTAGCAGCTGTCAGATATTCTAGCATACTTTAACACAAAAAATCTTGTACGATATTACACCAGTGTGAAAATTAACTGGAACTTTTTTCCATATACGTGCAGAATTCCTCCACAGGCATGGGTCGGCCGTAAAAATAGCCCTGGGCGCACCGGCAGTCCATCTCCTGCAGGAGAGCGACCTGTTCCTCGGTCTCCACGCCCTCCGCGATCACCTGAAGGTTGAGCGCCTCCGCCAGATTGACCACAAATTGCATGATCGTCCGCCTGCGGTTGACATCACGGCCCAGCTCCAGAAACTTGAGGTCCAGCTTCAGGACATCGATGGGCAGCTCCGACAGGGTGTTGAGCGAGGAGTAACCGTTTCCAAAATCGTCCATCTCAATGACAAAGCCCTGCTCTTTTAACTGGTGGACCACCGCGAGCAGCTGTTTTGTATCCTCCCCGTAGGCGGTCTCGGTTATCTCCAGATGCAGGTCCTTTTGTGCCAGCCCGCTCTCGCTCACCAGCGCGGTCAGCACCTCCTTGAGGTTGGGCTGGTAGATATCCACCCGGGACACGTTCACCGACAGGGGGATATCCCATTTTCCTGCCTGCTTTAAGCGGTTTAACAGTTCACAGGCCTTCTTCCAGACGAATTGATCCAACGCGTAGATAAAGCCGTTCTTCTCAAAGACAGGGATAAACTCAGAGGGCGGAATCATGCCGTATTCCGGGTGGAACCAGCGAACCAGAACCTCCGCTCCGATGGGCCTTGCGGTGGCGATCTCCACCTTGGGCTGAATATAGATCTGGAACTGCCCGATCCGAAGCGCTTCCTCCATGGAGTCGATAATCTTTTGCTCCAGCAGCATCTTCACCCGCATGGAATCGTCGTAGAACGCCAGCCGTTTGCCGAAGATTCCCTTGATGCTTCTCACCGCCAGAAGGGCGCGGTCACACATCCGGGGCACCGTGATCTCATGGTTCTCGATGGCATACACGCCAACCTTGACCTGCAGGCGCATCGGGAGAGGATAATTTTCCAGCAGATCCCCGATATTCTGATCCAGGCGGTCATACAACCCCTCCGCCCTCGGCACGAGAGCGAAAAACATGTCCGCCCGCGCCCGGGTGAACAGAGATTTTCCGAGGGTCTGGATGTTCAAAAGGCAGAGCGCCACATGGCTCAGGAGGCGATTGCCCGTCTCCGTTCCGAAGGCATCATTCACCATCTTAAACCGCTCAATATCCAATGCGATGATGTCGAAATCCAAGTCCCCGTGTTCGCGCAGCAACTCCTCGGCATGCCGGTAAAACGCCGTCTCCGTGTACAGGCTCGTCACGGGATCGCGCTCCAATAGCTCAATGGTGTTTTTGGCCTCCTTGGCCTCCTCCAGCATCACCTTTAGGCGCACATTCGCCTTTGCCAGCGCGCGCTGGTAATTCATCAGCTGATTGTTCACACGCTGTATCTGGTAATAGCTGGCCTCATACGGCTCCTGCTGAACCAGCTTTAATTCCTCCAGGAGCGAGACATAAAATTCCATCAGCTCCGCGAGCTCGTCCATGTCCTGGAGACCGTACATTAAAAAGAGCAGCTGGTCTCCCACCTGCCTGACCGTGACTCCTACGATCAGGCCCTCCTCGCCGGCCATTTTTAGGTGCGCTGAACAGCACTGCTCCCTGCACCCGTAGAACAGTTGATCCAATGCATCTGCGCTGCAGAACAGACTGCGCACATTCTGTCCCTCATTCACCAGCCGCAGCGGAGCACTGCGGATCACTTTATTCACGTTTCCCTGAAGATCACACAACGCTATATATCCGACCATTGTTTTCAACCGAATGTATCATCCGCCCACTTTACAAGCTCCCTTGCATCCTGGGTGTATACATCCACTCTCCAATTCTTCCAAATTTCATTGGTACCGGCGAAGGCATGTCCGCCCACGGCGATCTTGACATCCGGGCACAGCTTCCGGATTTTAGCAACTTCCTCCCTGCAGAGAGCCAGGTGTTGGGGCATTGTCACGGACAGCGCGATGAGCTGCGGGTTACATGCCTCCACCTGTGCGCAGATTGTCTCAATCGGAACCGCCGCTCCCAGGTAGATGCTGTCCCATCCATCGTACTCGAATAAGTCCGCCACCATCCGGGCGCCCATCTCGTGCAGCTCGCTTCCCACACAGGCCACCAGCACGCAGCGGTCCTTCCGCGCCTGCCCAAACACAACTGGATACATCTGGGCCAGCGCAAGCTGGGTGACGGTCGTGCAATAGTGCTCCGTGTCCACCGAGATCTGATGCTTCTGCCACAGATCCCCCACCCTCCGCATCGCCTCCCCAATGATGTCCACATAGATATCCCTGAGGGGAATCCCGCGCTTCTCGTACCCCGACACAAGCCCGATGGCTCCGCGGGTGTCCGAATTTTTCAGGTGCTCCAGGTAGGCTTCAATCTCCGCCTCATACTTTGACTGTTTGCTGGCTGAATCACTCTGATTCTTGCATTTCTGGCACTCGTCAATCGTAGCTTCAATGGCACAATCGATCAGGGAGTGCAGCTTTGGCTGCTTGTCCCCCGGCACGCTCTGCTCCATGCATTCCCGGACCACAGAGAAGTGCTGCACCATCAGATCCCGCACCCGCTCTCTGCTGTAGTAGGTCATCAGCGAACAGAGCAGCTGGTAGAGCCACCGGGCGTACTCACCGTAGATCTGATCATCCTCCAGCACCAGCGCTGTGTGGAGAAAATCCACATTGTACTCAACATCCTGGTACATCTTTTTCTTGGCCGTCTCACTCAAATCCTGGTTTAGACGCGCGTCAGACTCCAGCTGTCTCCGGTAGACCTCATCGGTCAGCCGCTGAAACTCTGGAGTCCGTTCTACTTGCAGCAGACTCATCTCTGCCTCCCACTGGTATTCCCTGGCCTCTATGGCATCAATACCTTTTTCTTCCATTCTACCATGGATCCGATATATTTCAACTGGTAAAACTCTCTGGAGGGGGAAATAATCATCTTTTCGACGGAAAATGAGACACCGCACAGAATGCAAATTGTCACGTTAAAAACAGGCCCGGTTTGCCCCTGTCCAGGGTGTTCAACCGCTGGACAGGACAAGCCGGGCCTGCTCAATTGTATCATCAAACATTTAATGCGCCTCAGTCTCCGCGCAGATATCTTCTCTCCGGCTACCAGGTTCAATGAGCTCCGGCGGTACCATGGAGATTTTCAACTGGTCTTCCTCGGGGAGACTGTTGTAATGCCGAAGCCACTCGAGGGTCTCCGTGGACAGCTGGGAGGCCTGATAGAACCGCCCCATATATTCCACCGTCCCATCCGCCAGAAATAGTGTATTCTGATCTCCGGTCCAGACGGCGGCAGCACCTTTATCTAACAGGCTGTAGTCGCTCCCCACGCTGCCAAAATTGGACTGTCCCTCCTCGCTGGGCGTATCGTTGAACGCGACCGTGGAACGGATCTGTCCGTCCGGCACTCCACAGATGGCCTTCACGGAGCGCCCAGCGGAGTGCAGAACTGCGCCGTCAAGGTACAGCATCCGATCCTCCTCCCGCTCCGGCTGCAGCCATCCAAGCTCTGTCAATAAGGTCAAGGTGTCCTGGTCAATATCCGCCTCACTGCCCTCCTCCAGCCGCTCGATTTTATAAACGGTGGACATAGCCGGGTAGGTCTCCTCGATCGCACCCATCAGCGCGGACACTTTGTCTCCGCTTTTTAATACCTCGAACATTTGTTCTTCACACGCGACCGACAGGGAAACGGGGCCCTCGCCTTCCACGATTATCATATGGCCGTTATTTTTTGTCCGCAGATACCGCCCGGTAACCTCAGAGGCCGCCGCCAGCTCCTCCGCCGAAACCGTGCGCTCCGGCGCTGCCTGGGAAGTTTGAACGGAAGATGCGGCGCTGGAAGAAGTCGGTCCAGCGGAACTTGATCCGGCAGATGTCTTATTGCTCACAGGAGACTCTGCTCCTTCGCTGACGGTGGATCCGACCACCGTCTCCTGATCCGCCGCGGACGGGGGCTCCTGTGCGGAAGGGGTCTCCCCCGCCGAACAGCCCATAAGTGCAAAACTGGCCAGCACAGCCAGCGCGGTTCTCTTTAACTGTTTACGCATGTTATCCTATTCCTCCTGACCTGCTCTCTTTTTCTTTACCTTAGCACAGCCAGGGAGAAAGTTCTTTACTTTTTCCTGTAGGAATTCTTAGAATTGCGGCGGATCAAATGTCCACTGCCGCGCGCTGTTACTCTTCGCTGAAATACACCACGGTCAGATACTGGCCTTTATGGATTGTATCCTCCTTTAGGTTGTTCATCCGCTTCAGCTCGGACACGTACTCCTTCGCGCTCATGGAGCCGCCCTCCCCGTAGCGTCCGGCGAGTCCCCACAGGCTGTCGCCTTCCTGGATCTGCACGCACTTGTAGTAGCGGACCGGGGCGCCCGCCTCCTCATTCGCCATGGAGGTCAGCATGGTGTGGCCTAAAAATCCGGAAGCGAATAAGATAACTGCGACACAAGTAATCATAAACTTTCTCATCATAAGTAAACCTCCCCCTGCTGCTCCGCCAAAAATCAAGGAGCAAACATATGTTCTTTTGCATAGTTCAAATATACTACCAGAACATATGTTTGTCAATCTTTTTTGCGCAAAAACCGAACAAAGGTTTGCATTTTAATCGAACATATGTTACTATAATACCAGATTAACACTTTATGGGAGGAGAACTACATGGCTCAGGACAAAATCACTGCCAAGCAGGAAGAGATACTGGAATATATCAAACAGACCATATTGAAGAAAGGATATCCGCCGGCTGTCCGGGAAATCTGCGAGGCGGTTCACTTAAAGAGCACCTCCTCCGTACATTCCCACCTGGCGACACTGGAGGAGAAAGGCTTTATCCGCCGCGATCCCACCAAGCCCCGCACCATCGAGATTCTGGACGACACCTTCAACTTTAACCGCCGTGAGATGGTGAACGTTCCGGTGGTCGGATCCGTGGCCGCGGGCCAGCCGCTTTTGGCGGAACAGAACATCGAGGACTATTTCCCTATCCCGGTGGAGATGCTCCCCAACGCCGAGACCTTTATGCTGCGCGTCAAGGGCGACAGTATGGTGAACGCCGGTATTTTCGACGGCGACCAGATCATTGTAGAGCAGACCCCCTCCGCCCAGAACGGCGAGATCGTGGTGGCCCTGCTGGAGGATTCCGCCACAGTGAAGCGCTTCTACAAGGAGGACGGCCACTACCGCCTCCAGCCGGAGAATGATTACATGGACCCCATCATCGTGGACCACGTGGATATCCAGGGAAAGGTGATCGGCCTGTTCCGCCGGATGAAGTGATAAGGAAACAACAAAAAAGAGCCCTCCGCCTGCAGATCGGGCCGGCTGCCAAACGCAGCCTTGCCCCTCCCAGGCGGAGGGCTTTTATTTCAGCGCAATTCCCTTCCGGGATCCGCTCACAGCTTACAGCTCATTCACGTCCACAAATGTCTTTCCGTCTCTCCAGATTCGCTCCAGATCGTAGAACAGCCGGTCCTCGCGGCTGAACGCGTGCACAATCACATCGCCGTAGTCCAACAGGATCCAACCGCCGCTCTGGTAGCCCTCGGTCTGACGGCACTCGTATCCGGCCTTTGCCAGCTGCTCCTGCACGTTGTCGGCCATGGCCTGCACCTGGTTGGGGTTGGAGCCGTCTGCGATGATGAAATAGTCCGCCATCACGGAGACCTCGCTGATATCGATGATCTTGATATCCCCTCCCTTTTTCTCGCTGAGCGCGGCGTAAGCCAGCTTTACCATTTCTTTAGACTGATTCATTCAGTTCTCCTTTCGATTCCAGCAGTTGTTTGAAATACCCGTGCGCCTCCAGCGTCATCGGGTCGATATTCCCGCCTTTTTTTGTCAGATACTCCAGCGTGCTGTCCAGGATGGCGTACATGGTGCGGTCCAAGTCCTCGTAGGCCATGGCCCGGATCTGCGCCAGATTTTCCGCCTTATAGCGCCGGGGCTCAATGTAGTCGGCGATATAGAGGATTTTGTCCAGTGTGGACATGTCCGGCTTCCCCGTGGTGTGACAGCCGATGGCGCTCAAGATTTCCGGGTCCTGTATCTGAAATTTGTGCTCCGCCAGCCAGGCGCCGTACTTGGCGTGCAGGACGGCTAACGCCTTGTTCTCCGACTCACTCACAGGGATTCCATGCTTCTGGCATTTTCGCAGAATCACGTCGTCGCTGTAGCGCTTGCCGCAGTCGTGCATGAGACCTGCGAGTTCCGCCTTGTCCAGGTCATAGCCGTAGCGCATGGCAAGAGACATACAGGTGAATGACACACTTAAGGAATGCTCATACCGCATGGGCGCCAGGCGGCTCTTTAGGCGCTTGCGGAACATCATAATCTGACTGCATTGGTTTTCCATATCTAACCCCTCTTTTCTTCAGTTTATGCTGACGTTTGCCCTCTGATACAGCCCGTGGGACCGGATATAGGCGGCCACCGCGGACGGAATGTAGGGGTCGATGTCTTTTCCCTCCGACGCCATGCGGCGCAAATCCGCGCTGGAGACGTCCATCTCCCCGCAGTGGAGCCGCAGGATTTTGGCGCCGAAGCGCTCGGTTAAATGGGCAATCTGTTGGTCCAGGCTCAGATGCTCGGGCTTGTACTCGCGGCCCGCCACCAGAAGCGTGGCCTGGGCCATCACCTGCTCCGGGTGATACCAGTGCTCGATCTGGAACAGCGAATCCGCGCCGATGATAAAATAGAAGGTGTGCTGCGGATAGTGCTCCTTTAAGAGCCTTAGGGTCTGTGCGGTGTAGGTGTTTCCGGGCCGCTTCAGCTCAAAGTCCGAGTACAGGAAGTGGGGATGGCCCTTGATGGCCAGCTTCACCATGTCCTCCCGCATTTGGCCGTCCGTCACCGGATGGTCCTGCTTGTGGGGGGGACAGCCCGACGGCATAAACCAGATCTGATCCAGGCCGTACTCACCGTAGGCCTCCTCACCCAGCCAGAGATGCCCGTTGTGTATGGGGTCAAACGTTCCCCCCAGAATGCCGATGTTTCCCATATCGTTTCTCTCATGCCTCCGTCTGCAAGCTGCCTGCGAATGTTTCAAAAAAGTTGACATAAATATTTTATGTCAACTTACCATGTATCACACGCCGATCTATTTTGGCAGCTCGATCTTGCGTTTTGTCTCGTCCTTTGCAGGGCGGTACAGCACAATTTTGCGCCCGATCACCTGCACCACCTCCGAGTGGGTCCGCTCCGCCAAAACCTCGGCGATGGACCTGCCGTCGTCCAGACAGTTCTTTAACACCGTGATCTTGATCAGCTCTCTGGCCTCCAGCGCCTCGGACACAGCCTGGGTCACCTCGGGGGTCAGGCTGGCCTTGCCGATCTGGAACACAGGATCGATTGTCATGGCCAATCCCTTTAAATAGGATCTCTGTTTGCTTGTCATAATTTCTCCTTATTAGACCTGACGGCCGCGCTCATGCGGCGGACAGTCATCACTTGTAATAATCAAATTCCAAACCGTACATCCGGACCGTGTCGCCCTCCTCGATTCCGGCCTTCTCAAGCTCGTCCAGAATTCCGGTGTTCTTGAGGAACTTCTGGAAGAAGTCAAAGCCCTTCTCCGAATCCAGGTTGGTGTAGCCGAGCATCTTCTCGATGCGGGGGCCCTCCACCACGTACACTCCGTTCTCCGACTTCTCCACGGTGTAGGGAAGGCTGCGGTCGCCCTCGAACTCCAGCTGGATCTCCGGTTCAAAGACAACCGGCGCGTCGTCCACGGTCTTTAATAAGTCGTTCACGTGGTACAACAGCTCCTTCACGCCCTTGCCGCTGACCGCGGAGATGGCGAACACCTTCATGCCCATGGGCTCAAACTCCGCTCTCAGGCGGGCCAGAATGCCGCTCTCATCCTCGTCGCCGCACACCGCGTCCATCTTGTTGGCCGCGATCACCTGCGGGCGCTTTACCAGCTCCGGGTTGTAGGCTGCAAGCTCTTTTAAGATGGTCTTGATATCCTCCACCGGGTCACGCCCCTCCACGGAGGCGCCGTCCACCACATGGACCAGCACCTTGGTGCGCTCGATGTGCTTTAAGAAGGAATGGCCCAGGCCGACGCCCTCCGACGCGCCCTCGATCAGTCCCGGGATGTCGGCCATCACAAAGCCGGCTCCCTCGGCCAGATCCACCACGCCCAGATGGGGATTTAACGTGGTAAAATGGTAGTTGGCAATCTGCGGCCGTGCGTTGCTGACTCTGGACAAAAGGGTGGACTTGCCCACGTTCGGGAATCCCACCAGGCCTACGTCCGCGATCACCTTTAGCTCCAGCATAACCCACAGCTCCTGGCTGGGCTGGCCCGGTTGGGCATACTTGGGCGCCTGCATGGTGGAGGTGGCGTAGTGCATGTTGCCCAGTCCGCCCTTTCCGCCCTTTAAGATCACCATGCGCCGGTTCTCGCCGGACATGTCCGCGATCACCTTGCCGGACTCGAAATCCTTGATCACCGTCCCCTCGGGAACCTTGATCACCAGGTCATTGCCGTCGGCACCGTGACATCTGCGCTTTCCGCCCTCCTGGCCGCTTTCCGCCACATATTTGCGCACATGCCGGAAATCCATCAGCGTGTTGAGACCCTCGTCCACCTGGAAAATAATATCGCCGCCGTGTCCGCCGTCTCCCCCGTCAGGGCCTCCGGCCGGCACGTAGAGCTCGCGGCGAAAGCTGACGTGACCGTCCCCGCCCTTTCCGGACTTGATAAAAATTTTTGCGCTATCGGCAAACATACTGCACCTAAACCTTTCTAAATACGAAAACTTCTGTTGAGTGACAAAAAGCCCGGTTACCCGGACCTCCGCCCGCAATTGCGGACTTTACCCCGTGAAGCAAAAAGACTCCATACGTATTGTATGGAGTCCACTTGTCATTATTCGTTGATTGCTCTCGGGTATACAGAAACCTGCTTTTTGTCTCTGCCCTTTCTTTCAAACTTAACAACTCCGTCTACTAAAGCAAATAAGGTATCGTCGCCGCCCTTGCCAACGTTGTTGCCGGGATGGATCTTTGTTCCGCGCTGTCTGTACAGAATGTTGCCAGCCAGCACGAACTGTCCGTCCGCTCTCTTGGCGCCAAGACGCTTGGCCTCGGAATCTCTTCCGTTCTTGGTGGAACCAACACCCTTTTTATGAGCGAATAACTGAAGGTTCATCTGAAACATGTCTTACACCTCCTCAAACCGAATGATAATATGTCGTTCTCCATATTCCTTCCCGATGTTCTGAAGTCCCAGAACCAGGGAATTCATAAGCAGCTGTGATTCCGGACTGATATCCGCGGTAAAATGGAACGAAAACCCGCCGGTCTGCTCGTCCATCTCCCCCTCAAATCCGTCATCCGTAAATGTCTCCACGGAATTGGCCATATTCAAAACCAGCGCAGAGACCGCCGCGCAGACAATGTCCCGCCCGCTCTCCGCGTAACCGGCGTGACCGAGGAGTTCCACTCCTGTAAACACATCGCCGGAGTCCGTGGATTCTTTGAATATCGTTACCTGGATCATAATGCGGTCAAGCCCGGATTAAGCGTTGATCTTTTCGATCTTTACCTGGGTATAGAGCTGTCTGTGGCCATTTTTCTTGTGATAGCCAGTTTTTCTCTTATACTTGTAAACGATCACTTTCTTCGCCTTACCCTCTTTTTCAACCGTTGCGGTAACAGTTGCTCCGGAAACGGTCGGGCATCCGATCTGCAGTTCGCCGTTGTTTACTACCAGCACCTGGTCGAATGTTACGGTCTCGCCTGCGCCTGCGCCCAGTCTTTCTACCTTAATGACATCGCCTTCAGAAACCTTGTACTGCTTTCCGCCTGTTGCAATAATCGCGTACATGAAAGGCACCTCCTATAATCATTACTCGCCAACTTTGGTGATCTGCCGATGGGCAGACTCTTAGAACCTCGTTGTGCGGCACACTAGAACATAATAGCACTTTCAAAAGTGGTTGTCAACTGAAAAGATAAAATTTTTGTAGGATTTTCCATCCGGTTTTTCACGCTGCAAACCCGTCACTCTCCCGCCTCACTAATCCGCTCCACAGAGGCCGCGCCGCCCAATTCCAGGTACTGCCCCTCCGTTACCGTGATCTCCACCGGCTCTAAAAACATGCGGTATTCATCCTGGTAGTCGTAGTAATAGCGGACGTCGCTGTACAGCGCATAGTAGCCGCCGTCGGCGGTCAGCGGGGTAATCCGGTAGCGGCCCGGCTCCATGTCGCGCCCGGCCAGGTACATGCCGTAGGGGGACAGTGTCAGACCGGCGCCCTCGGCCGGCACCGCGTATCCGCTGGCGAGAATCAGGTGCTGTCCGTCATAGAGAGACACGAGGCCGTGGTTCTCAAACCGGAATTTCCCTATGAGTTTCTCGTCGGAATCGCTCTTATATAAGGTAAAGCTGCAGGTGCGGTAGGGTTTTCCCTCCTCCAAGCCGTCCGCGAAAACCGCGTACTCCCCGGCGGGGATGTCCTTTCCCACCACGTAGCTTCCCGCCCCGTAACAGATGTCAGAGCTGCCCTCGCCCTCCTCTGCGAAGGAAGTGGCGAAGGAATCAGCGAAGGTAGGCGCGAGCGACGCCTCCGCCTGCCCCTCCTGCGCGCTCACAGGCCACGCAGACCCTATGCACAGCACAAAGGCAGACACCCACAGTGCGAACTGTTTTCCTCTCTTTTTTGTCATCCCATGGCTCCTCTCCCGTATTTTCCTGTTCCTATCATAAGCCAGGACTCCGGGAGAGGTCAATTGCCCGCGCGGATATTTCACCGTAAGTTCACAGTTTCGTGCCGTTAGTGCCGCTTCCAGGTCCCGGGGGACAATAACACCAGCATCGGGAAGATCTCCAGGCGGCCGGCCAGCATGTCGAAGATCAGCACGCCCTTGGACAGCGGGGAGAGACCTGCAAAGTTGGCGGCCGGTCCCACCTCCGAGATGCCGGGGCCGATATTGTTGAGCGTTGCCACCACAGCCGAGAAGGAGGTGCCGAAGTCAAAGTTGTCCAGGCTCACGAGGAGCACGGACACGCCCAGAATCATGAAGTACACGATGATAAACGCGTTGATGGAGCGCAGCGTGTTGTGCTCCAGCGCCTTGCCCTCGTACTTGAGGACCTTCACACTGCGCGGGTGGATGACGGAGGCCAGCTCCTTTTTGATCTCCTTGAACGCGATCATCACGCGGGACACCTTCATGCCGCCGCCCGTGCTGCCTGCGCAGGCGCCGATGAACATGATCCCTAAGAGAAGGGTCTTGGAGAACTCCGGCCACTGGTTAAAGTCCACCGTGGAGTAGCCCGTGGTTGTGATGATGGAGGCCACCTGGAAGGCCACGTGGTGAAGCGCCGTGCCCAGGTCCGGGAACAGCCGGTATGTATTTAACGTGATCAGCGCGATGCACACCAAAACGATGGCGAAGTAGCCCCGCATCTCCTCGCACTTGAACGCGTCCTTGGGCTTGCGGATCAGGAACAGATAGTAAACGTTAAAGTTTACACCGAACAGCAGCATGAACACGGTGATTACGTTCTGCTGGTAGGCCGTGTACCCGGCCTGTCCGAAGTTGCGGCAGGAGAAGCCGCCGGTTCCCGCGGCGCCGAAGGTCATGCACAGGCTGTCGAACACGGGCATCTTCCCAAGAAGGAGAAGCAGGAACATGACAACCGTCAAAAACATGTAGATGGAGTACAGCAGCTTCGCCGTAAAGCGAATTTTGGGCACCAGCTTGCCGACGCTGGGGCCGGGGCTCTCCGCCCGCATGATGTGCATGTTGTAGTCCCCGGTCATGGGGAGCACCGCCAGAAGGAACACCAGGATTCCCATTCCACCGATCCAGTGAGAGAAGCTGCGCCAGATGAGGGAGGCCTTGGAGAGGTCCTCCACCTGGATCAGGATGCTGGCTCCGGTGGTGGTGAAGCCCGAGACGATCTCAAACATAGCGTCCTCAAAACGCGTGATCTCGCCGCCTAAAATGAACGGGAGGCAGCCGAACAGGCTCAGCACAACCCAGCCAAGGGAGACGGTCACAAACCCCTCCCGGGCAAAAAACATCTTGCTCTTTGGTTTCTTGCGGATGCAGAGCAGCCCCAAAAGTCCGCACACAATGGCCACCACCAGATAGCAAAAACCGATCCGCTCCCGGTATATCACGGCCGTCAGGCATGGGATGAGCATAAAGATCGCCTCTATGTTCATGATCCAGCCCATCATATAGATAATCATTCCGCTATTCATAATCTTCCGCCTTTATCTGATAATATCCCCCAGGTCGTTTAGGCCGGTGTGGGTGGTGACGATGATCACCGTGTCGCCGGGCTCGATGGTGTCCTTGCCGCGGGGGGTGATGATCCGGCCCTTCCGGTTGATGCACGCCACCAGCAGGTGATCTTTTAACGGCAGCTTTTCCAGGGGAACTCCCACCAGCGGCTCGTCGTCCCGCACCCGGAACTCCAGGGCCTCCGCCTTGTCGGCCACGATCTTGTAGAGCGTCTCCACGTTGCTGCCCACGGAATTTTGCATGCCGCGGACGTACTGCAGGATGATATCTGCGGTCACAAGCTTGGGGTAGATCACGCTTCCAAGGTTTAAGGAGTCGATTACGTTCTCGAAGGCGATCTTGTTCACCTTGGTGATTAACTTTGCCTTTGACTGGCTTGCCGCGTACAGGGAGAGCATGATGTTCTCCTCGTCGAAGCCGGTCAGGGACGCGAAGGCCTCGGTCTGGCGGATTCCCTCCTCCAGCAGAAGCTTCTGGTCAGAGCCGTCCCCGTGGATAATCATGGCCGTGGGGAGCAGCTCGCTTAACTCCCGGCAGCGCGCCTCGTCCTGCTCGATGATGCGGATTTTGATCTTGGTGTCCTCCAGGGCTTTGGACAGGTAGTAGGTCAGCTTGCCGCCGCCCACGAACATGGCCGTCTTCACAGTGTTGTTCTCGATTCCCGCCTTGCGGAAGAAGTCTGCGGATTCCGCGTGGGAGGCGATGAAGGAGATCTTGTCCCCGGAGTGCATCTCAAAGTTGCCGTCCGGGATCATCACATCGTCCTTTCGCTCCACTGCACAGATTAACACATTGCTGTGCAGCCGGGACACCACGTCCATCACCTTCATGTTGTGAAGCACCGAGTTCTCCGGGATCAGGAACTTGAGCAGCTCGATGCGGCCCTTTGCGAAGGGCTCGATCTTGATGGCGGACGGGAAGCGCAGAAGCCGCGCGATCTCCCTGGCCGCCGCCAGCTCCGGGTTGATGGCCAGAGACAGGTTTAACTCCTCACGGATATAATTGATCTCCGCCGAGTACTCGGGATTTCGGATTCGGGCGATGGTGTGGCAGTTGCCCGCCTTTTTTGCGATCAGGCAGCAGAGCATGTTGAGCTCGTCCGAGTTGGTGGTTGCGATGAGCAGATCCGCCTCGCGGACCCCCGCCTCCATCTGTACCTGGTACACAGCGCCGTTGCCGGTCACCCCCATCACGTCGATCCGGTCCGTCACGGCCTGCAGAGCCGCCGGATCGCTGTCGATCAGTGTGATATCATGTTTTTCCGTGTTTAACTGCTCCGCAAGCGTCACGCCGACCTTGCCGCAGCCCACAATTATGATTTTCATAAAGCTACCCCTTATTCAACTTTAGTAACTGGCGCGTGCACCTGCTCATGCAGCGGACGGCGCACCTTTTTGCGCGTCATCTCCACCAGATTTAACTTGGTCATGTCCACGACCGTCGTCTTCACCGGGTCGCGCGCCACAACCTCCGCCAGACGGCGAAGGAGCAGCTCCCGGTTCTCCTGGGCCTCCATGTCGATGAAGTCCACCATGATAATTCCCGAGAGGTTGCGCAGCCTCATCTGCCGCCCAATCTCATCCGCCGCTTCCAGGTTGATCTTTAAGATCGTCTCCTGCAGCGTCTTTTTGCCGGAATATTTGCCGGTGTTCACGTCGATGACCACCATCGCCTCCGTGGGCTCAATCACCAGGTATCCCCCGGATTTAAGCCACACTCTCCGACTCTGGGCCTCCTCCATAATCCGGTCCAGGCTGTAGAGCGCGGACAGGCTTAAGAGCGGATCCTCATAAAATGACAGCTTGTCCAAATCAGCCGGCTGGCTGACGGACAGATAACGTTTAAGTTCGCTGTAGTAATCGGGCTGATCCGTGACGATCGCCTCCAGGCAGCCGCCATAGGAATCCCTGAGGCTGGCGATGTAGCCCGGCTGCGCCCGGTACAGGCAGCTGAAGCAGGTCCGGCAGGGCCCCTGGGTGATCACGTCCCCGTAGTGGGTAAGGAGCCCGGAAAGCTCCGCCAGAATCTCCTCATCCGCCGCGTCCCTGGCGTTGGTGCGCACGATCACGCCGCAGTCCTCATGGCCGGAGGCCTTAAGCGTTTCCTCCAAAACCGGCTTCAGGCGGCGCTTTAGGGCGGCGTCATTCAGCTTGGAGGAAAAATTCACTCCGGGCTTTCCCGCAGTCAGCACGCAGTAGCGGCCAGTGAAGATCAGGCGGCTGCTTAAAACCGGCGCCTTCGTCTTCACCGCATCCTTCTCCACCTGGACGATCAGCTCGTCTCCCTGGCTTAAGGTGCGGGCCCCGGGCCGGTTTAACACTCGCGGGCACGGCCCCTCCATCTGCATGTACCCCACGCATCCGCCGCCGATCTCGATGAAGGCGGCGTTGATATTTTTCACGACCTTCTGGACTTTCCCGACGTAGATGTTGTTGAGCAGGGATTCCCCCTGTTCCGGTTCAAGGGTGAGGGACACCGGCCTGCCGTCGGAAAATACGGCCGTCAAAACCTGGTCCCTCCACCTTGTAATCACAAATTTGTCCATCACGCGATCTCTGCCCCCAGATCCGACAGCGGGGTGAAGCGGTGCTCTCCCGCCGCGCGCGCCTCCTCTGAGGCTAAGTCCGCGTAGACCTCCTCACGGCAGGAGGCCCAGGCAAACTGCGGCCGCTCCTGGCCAAGAAAGCCGTAGTAGGCGTCTAATACCATATCCGGCTTGATGTTTGCGGTGCTTCCGTTGGAGATCTTCATGAAGAGGGCCGGCCCCTCCTCGTCCGAAACTGCGCGAAGCTCGTACACCAGGGGCTTTAGGTCCAGCTCCGCCTGGCCGCGCTTCGTCTTCTTGGTCACAAGAATCTGGTCCCGCTTGTAGAATTCCAGCAGGCCCTTGATCCAGCCCTCCACATCGTCAAACTCATAGCCCGGGCGCAGGCGCAGCGTGTAGTCCGCGGCAGCCACGATGGACATCGCGTTGGCCGCGTCGTCCGGCAGAAGCCGGTAATCCGTCACCTCAAAGCCCTCTGCCATCTGCTCGTTTAAGCGCTTAAGCATCTCGGCCGTGTTCCCGGACTCCGTCACCTCGATGTCCACGTACTCGCCGTTGCTGGTAATTCCCACGCCCAGAGGCGCGGCGAAGGACATGACCTGGTGGGGGCTGAAGCCGCCGCTGTAGCAGATCGGGATGTCCGCCCGCCGGATGGCCTTCTGGAAGTAGCGCATCACGTCCAGGTGGCCGATAAATTTCATGTTGCCGTATTTTCTAAATTTAATGCGTATTTTCATAGTCCTGTCTCACCTGCCGTCTCCCTGGTCTCGTAGCACACGCCGCCGCCGAATTTTAGCGCCCCGCAAGCGGAACACTTGCCCCGGCAGTTGGGCGTCACGGTCGCCTCTAAGGCCCGCTTCCACTCCCGTTTTAAGAATTCCTTGCTGACGCCCGCGTCGATGAAATCCCACGGGAATACCTCGTCGAGGCTGCGCTCCCTGGTGGTGTAGAAATCCATGGACACGTTGCAGTCCTCAAAGGCCTTCATCCATGCGTCGTTGTTAAAGTATTCGGACCAGGAGTCGTAGATGGCGCCGTTTTTGTAGGCTGCCTCGATGACCGCGCCCACGCGGCGGTCTCCTCTGGCCAGAATTCCCTCGAGCACGGTCAACTCCGCCTCGTGCCAGTTGTATTTTAAGCTCTTATAGTTGAGCATCTCCCGGAATTTTCCGCGCACAATGTTGGCGCGCTGCAAAAATTCCTCCTTGGTGCACATTCTGGCCCACTGGAACGGCGTGAAGGGCTTGGGCACAAAGAAGGAGGAGCTGGCCACCACCTGAACCTTTCCGTGGCGCTGTTCCTTGGGAATGTCGTAGTACTCCTCGGCGATCTTCTCGGACAGAAGGGCGATTCCCTCCATGTCCTCCACCGTCTCCGTTGGCAGTCCCAGCATGAAGTACAGCTTCACACGGTTCCACCCGGCCTCGAAGGCCTGTCTGGCGCCGCTTAAGATCACTTCCTCGGTCAGCCCCTTGTTGATCACATCCCGCAGGCGCTGGGATCCCGCCTCCGGCGCAAAAGTCAGACTGCTCTTCTTGATGTCCTGGACCTTGCTCATCACATCCAGGGAGAAGGCGTCGATTCGAAGGGACGGAAGGGAAATGTTCACGCCCTTGCCCTTGAATTCCTCGATCAGAAAGTTCACCAGCCCCTCCAACTGGCTGTAGTCGCTGGAGCTTAGGGAGCTTAAGGAGATCTCGTCGTTTCCCGTGCTCTTTAGCATGTCGTAGGCATAGTGCTTTAAATATTCCAGGCTGTGCTCCCTGAGCGGGCGGTACACATCGCCTGCCTGGCAGAAGCGGCAGCCGCGGATGCAGCCCCGCTGGATCTCAAGCACCACCCGGTCCTGGGTCACCTTGATGTAGGGAACCAGCGGCTTTTCAATATAGCCCACGCTGTCCATGTCCACCACCAGCTGTTTGGTGACGGTCTCACCCGCGTGGGGATTGTTGGGGGTGAAGGAGCGGATGGTTCCGTCCTCGTTGTAGGCCACATCGTAGAAGGCCGGCACGTAGATGCCGGGGATCTGGGCGGCCATCTCTAAAAATTTCTGCCTGCTTCCGCCGGCCGCCCGGTTCTCCTTATAGCGGTCGATCAGATCGAAGTACACGGTCTCGCCTTCCCCGATGTAAAACAGGTCAAAAAAGGCGGCCAGCGGCTCCGGGTTGTAGGCGCAGGGGCCGCCGCCGATGACGATGGGATCCTCCTCCGTCCGGTCGGCCGCGTGCAGCGGGATTCCCGACAGCTCCAGCACCTGGAGCACGTTGGTGTAACACATCTCGTACTGGAGCGTGATCCCAAGGAAATCGAAATTCTTCACCGGCTCCTGGGTCTCCAGTGTGAACAGCGGGATGTGTTTTTCACGCATGATCGGATCCAGATCCATCCACGGGGAGTAGACGCGCTCGCAGTAAATATCGTCCCTGCTGTTGAACATGGAGTACAGGATCTGGATGCCCAGGTGGGACATTCCGATCTCGTAGACGTCCGGGAAACACATGGCGAAGCGGACATCCACCTTGGAGGGATCCTTGACAGTCATGTTTACCTCGCCGCCGATGTAGCGGGCGGGCTGTTGAATGCTCAGTAATATCTCGTCAGATAAAGCTAGTTTTTTCATGTTTTATCCTCTTTGTTCGTGCGTTTTGCACTGTTTTTTATTGTATTGGCCTTATAAGAATTGTCTTTTTCTCGGCATTTATACAGGTGAGCATAATATGCTACGATGCATTATTATAGAACATTTTGCCACTTTAAGCAACCTCAATTATTTCCGGGTCATGGGCAAAAGAAAATTGCCAGAAAAGCTTCGGCAGCGCAGCGCTTACCTGAAAGACACCGCTTATTCCTCACAAATAAGCGGTGTCTTTTTTCTTATTGCTTCGGCTCCGAAAGGTAGGTGCCGAGGAGCTCCACCAGTTTCTCAATCTCAATGGGCTTTGTGGTGTGGGCGTTCATGCCGGCGTTTAGGGAGCGCTCCACGTCCTCCTTGAACGCGTTGGCGCTCATGGCGATGATGGGGATCGTCTGCGCGTCCGGCTTCTTGCTCTTTCGGATCTCTCTGGCGGCCGTGAGCCCGTCCATCACGGGCATCTGGATGTCCATCAGGATCAGGTCATAGTACCCGTCCGGCATATGCCGGTAGCTGTTCACCGCCTCCTCGCCGTTCTTCATCCGCTCCACCAGAAAATCGTAGCTGCCGAGCAGCGTCTGGGCGATCTCCGCGTTGAGGTCATTGTCCTCCGCCAGGAGGATGCGCTTCTCGCTAAAGGAGTTGTCCGCCGGTTCTGTCACCGGGGCGGCCGGCTCCTCCTCGTCCTCACCGAGCGGATTAAGCTTCATCGGAATGGTAAAGTAGAATTCCGAGCCGAAGCCCAGGCGGCTGTCCACCTCAAGGGTTCCGCCCAGGAGCTCCACCAGGTTCTTGCAGATGGCGAGCCCCAGGCCGGTGCCGGGCAGCTTGCTGATATTCTCACCCTCTCCGCGCTCAAACGCGTCGAAAATCACGTCTTTATTTTCTTCGCTGATGCCGCAGCCGGAGTCCTTGACACGGAATGTAAAGTCCGCCTGTTCCTCCTCCACGGACGTCTCCTCTGCCACCAGAATCACCATCCCCATGGACTGGGTAAATTTGATGGCGTTGCTCAGAAGATTGCCAAGGATTTCCCGCAGGAAGACCGGGTCGGAGACCACATTCCTGTGTTGGATGCTGATGGCGCGGGTCAGACCGACTCCGCCCTTGGAGGCGGAAAAATTGTACTCGGAGATGATCTCCTCCAGCAGCAGGCGCAGGTCGAAGGGCACCTCCCGGCACTCCATCTTTCCGCTCTCGATCTTCGACATGTCAAGCACGTCGTTCACGAGCATCTGAAGGTGCTGCATGGAGAGCTTCATCTTGTCCAGGCAGTCCGTGATCTTTTCCCTGTCGTCAAGGTTCAGCCTTGCGATATCGATCATGCCCATGATGCCGTTCATGGGGGTCCGGATCTCATGGCTCATTTTTGAGAGAAAGCCTGTCTTGGCCGCGTTGGACTGGATCGCAACCGCCAGCTCCATCTGGGCCTCCTTTAAGCGCTCCCGCTCCGTCACGTCCAGGAAGGTGAACTGAATGATGCTGGAGCCCTTTTCCTCGATGATCCAGTTGGCGGTTCCCTCGATGGTGGTGAAGCTCCCATCCTTCTTCGTCAGGTTGAAGCGGACCTCACGCTGCTCGCCGCGCTTTCCAAGAGAGTGCATAAACGCGCCGATTCTCGCCAGGCATTTCTGGTGTTCGTCCTTAGGAGCCTCGTTGAACAGCCGTTTTTCAATGTCCACCTCGTTGATTTCATCCAGAACGTCAAGCGCAATCCGGTTGATGCTGAGAATCTTATTGCTGCGGATATCCACCTGCACGATCCCGCAGACCGCCGTATTGTAGAGGACCTTGTAGAGTCTGTCGTACCGGTCGCGCTCCGCCTCCACCTGCTCTAGGGCGCGCTTTCTGGCGGTGGTGTCCATGAAGGTGCTCTGGATCAGTTTTTTGCCGTCCGGCGTGCAGATCACCTTCGCCACACCCGTCACCCAGCGGATACCGTCGTTCTTCGTGTAAACCCGGTGCTCAAAGCTGGCGCACTGCCCCTCCTCCTTCAGGGAGAGAAGAACTCGTTTTATGTACTCGGAGTCCTCCGAGACCGTCACCTCGGGGAGCGTCTGCACCGTCTGCTTGCGGAACTCCTCCATGGTCTCGTAGCCCAGCATCTGGACGGCCTCGCTGTTGGCGTTGTAGCAGCGCAGGGTGTTGTCCTCGATCTCGTACTGCACGATCCCGCAGACCACGTTCTGGTACAGCTTGTTGTAGTAGTCGCGCTCCTTTTTCAGCTGCTCCTCATAGTCTTTAATCAGCGAGATATCCGTGACAATACACTGCAGCTCGATGTGGTGCTCCTGGCGGAATACCACGGCCTGCAGGGAACACCAGCGGCTCTTCCCGTCCTTCTGCCACAGGCGGCACTCCACCTTGAGAAGCCGGCCGTCGGACGCGGCGTTTCGGATCTCGTCCTTCAGCTCAATCCAGTCAGAGGCGTGCAAAAGCCGGTCGAAGCGGTTGTGCAGATCCAGGCACATCTCCTCCGACGTGTAGCCGATCAGGTCAAAGAAGCTGTCGTTGGCGTACTCGATGACCAGGATGTCGTCAAATTTCAGGCGAAGCACACCGCCCGGCACGCTGTCCGTCAGATGCTTTAAGTCGAATTTGGCCGCCTCCAGGCGCTTGGTGATGTCAAACATGGAGACCAGCACGCCCTTTGAGGTGTGGGTGTGGTCGAAATACGGGCGGATCCGAACCAGCCAGATCACATTGTTCTGGTCCGTGATCTCCTTCTCGATGATCTTCCCCTGCCTGGACACATCGGTCACATCCTGGGTAAAGTCCGGGTAGGAGTCCAGGAAATTGATCTGCGTGACCGGGCGCTCCAGGTCCGTGAGGCGCAGGTTGGTGTGCTGGAGCATGATGGGGGTGATCTTGCGGATGTGCATCTTCTCATCCACGTACAGCGCGCCCACGTCCGCGTTGAGTAACAGGTTGTCAAAGTCCGCGTTGGCGGTGGTCAGCTCCACGATTTTATTCTGGTACTCGGCGTTGATGGTGTAGAGCTCCTCGTTGACCGACTGCATCTCCTCGTTGGTGCTCTGAAGCTCCTCGTTGGAGGCCAGCAGCTCCTCGTTGGTGGCCTGAAGCTCCTCGTTGCGGGATTCCGACTCCTCCACCGCCAGCTTCAGATTCCAGTTGCTCTCGTTTAACGCGTTCTCAAGCGCCTGGATGCGGCTGTCCTTTAATTCCCGGAGGTCCAGGGGAGCGTCAACCTTCTCCTCGGCGATCTTCTCCTCCGACCGAATCTGGACCAGGTAGTACTCCCCCTCGGTCAGGTTGAAGAAGCGCACCTTCACGCACAGGATCTCATCCGGGTAGTCGGCTAAGCCGGTGGCCCGCCTCTCCACGATGCCGTCCGAAAGCTTCTTGGAATCCAGAATCAGGCGGTTGATGAAGGTGGCCAGGCTGGGGGAAAAGAAGGAGTTTAATCCCCCGTCGAACTGCCCGTCCTGCATGCGCATATACTGCCCGCCGCCCTGGATCACCTGCACGACCTTTAACTCCTCGTCCAGCAGCACCGACGGCCCGGCCATGGCGAACAGAAGCTTTTCCGAGATGCTGGTGGAGTGCAGCCGCTTCTGCAGACTGCTGGTATTGCGGCTCCGGTCCGACTGGAGGGGCGATAAATTTCCGCACATGCTCAGCGTCGGGAAGATGGTTACGTCCTTCTTTGAGTAGTTCTTATTTTTCAAATATATTTTCCACTTTTTGTCAAGCAGGTTGTAGGCCTCGTCCATATCGCCCACGGATTCGCTGCTGCCGAGGAACAGATAACCGTCCTCCACCAAAAGCTGGTAGAACGTCGCCAAAGCCCGCTGCTGCATCTCCGGCTTCACATAGATGAACATATTCCGGCAGACGATCAGATCCAGCTTGGAGAACGGGGCGTCCCGGAAGATATTGTGCTTGGCAAAGACGATCATCTTGCGGATTTTCTCGCCCACCAGATAGCCGCCCGGTGTCTTCTCGAAATACCGGTCCAGCATCGCCTGATCCAGATTCTCTAAAAGGCTTTCCGAGTAAATTCCCCGCTGCGCCGTGGTGATCGCGTTCTGGTCCACATCCGTGGCAAATATCTTCACATCCGCGCCGCTGTGCAGATATTCCATGCACTCACAGAGGAGGATCGCTAGGGAGTACGCCTCCTCGCCGGTGGAGCAGGCGATGCTCCACAGGCGGATGGTCTTCTTTTTCTTAAGGAGCGGAAGGATCACGTTCTCGCCCAGATGGCGGAAGGCTTCCTCGTCCCGGAAAAATGAGGTCACGCCGATGAGCAGATCCCGGTAGAGCTGGGCCCGCTCGTCCTCCGTTGAGAGCAGAAAGTCCAGGTACTCCCCCATCCCGTGCAGCTTGTTGAGCGCGATTCGACGCTCGATCCGCCGGTAGATGGTATTGGTCTTATAGATCGTGAAATCGATGTCCGAGTACAGGCTGATGGCGTTTAGGATACAGGAATAGTCCTCCGCCAGCTCCATGTGGTCTAACTCCTCCTGGTGCATGGATTGAATGTGAGGATTCTTCAGATACTCCCTCAGGTAGGGGCCGATTTGAGCCACGTTCAGTGTCAAATCCACCATGCCGGTGGCGATGGCGCTCTGGGGCATGGAGGCGTACTGGGCCTCGCCCGGCTTCTGGACAATCACAAGCCCGCCGTTCTCCTTGACGGAGCCGATTCCGATGGCCCCGTCCGAGCCGCTTCCGGACAGAATAATGGCCACGGCATGCACATCGCTTGCCGAAGCCAGTGACTGAAATAGGAGGTTGATCGGCAGGTAAAGCTGATTTCGGTCGTGGGCCGATTCCAGATGAAAACGTCCTTCTCTCAACGTTAATGTCTTTCCTGGGTGATTTAAATAGATGTGGTTCGGCCTTGGAACTGCTCCCTCCTTCGCCAACTCCACCGGCAGACTGGAGGATTTCTGTAAAATTTTGTCCATCAGGCTGACTGCGTCAGGCGAGAGATGCTGTACGATAATAAACGATGCACCTGTGTCCAGCGGCATATTCTGGAACAATTCCTGCAACGCCTCCACTCCCCCCGCGGAAGCTCCTACACCCACATAGCATCGGACCTCATCCTGACTTCCCAGGTAATGCTCTGCCCGGCCGGCGCCCTTCTCTTCCATTTGTACTCTCCTTGCATCCGAATAGTAGTGTTTATAATCTCTCTCCAGAGACCGTACGCTGTATGCAATAATGATTCCGTCTCATTTATGTCATTTCCACTCATGTAAAAAACACCTGATGCAGATTACTCCTCACCAAGCATTCTATTATTGTATCATATAAAATGACAAATTGCACTGATATTCCCCCAGTTTCTGAAGTCTTAGCGAAAACTTAATTTCCCCCTGCACAAGGCGCGTGCGCCCGGAAAACCGGGCGCACTGTCATTCGCCGCCTTAGAGGCTGTTCTTCCCAAAGCTCTCTTTTAACTTATACCCCGCCTCTAAAATCCGGTCCCTGTCCCGACTCTCGAGGGCCGCCTCGAACTCCCGCAGGCGCCGCTCGATGAGAAGTCGCCGGTCGCCGGTGCTCTCCTCGTAGAGCTGTTCCCCTTTGAGCAGCAGCAGACGGTTCTCCTCCTGGTCCCTGGGGGCCACCTTTAAGTAGGCCAGCTCCTCCATCCGGACCCGGATCTCCTCGTCCGTCATGGTGTTGTATTTACCCTTAATGATCTGCTTCTTCACCTTGCCGGTGGAGACCACCTTCACCTCCACCTCCAGGATCGAGTTGATGTCGTAGGTGTAGGTCACGTCCACCGACTCCTCGCCGCCCTTGTTCTTAGGCACGGGGATCTCCAGACTTCCCAGTAACAGGTTGTTGGCCGTCAGGCGGCTCTCCCCCTGGTACACGTTGATCCGGATCGTATCCTGGTTGTCGTGGATCGTGTAGAAGCGCTCCGTGCGGCTGGCCGGAATTACGGTGTTTCTCTCAATGATGGGGCAGAAATGGCCGGACTCGTAGATTCCGTTTCTCCGCTCCACCGACACCTCCGTCCCCAGGGTGAACGCGCACACATCCGTCAGGATGATCTCGCTCACCTCCTTGTCCCGGGCCTTCATGGCCCCCTGGATGGCGGCCCCCAGGGCCACGGCCTCGTCCGGGTGGACGGACACATCCGGGAACTTGTGGAACAGCTTCACCACGAAGTCGCGGATCACCGGCATCCGGGTGGCACCGCCCACAAGCACCACCTCGTCGATCTCCGACAAGCGCACGTGGGCGTCGGAGATGCTCTGTTTTAACGGCTTCTCGATGCGCTTTAACAGCGGCTGGCACAGCTCCCCGTACTCCTTAGCGCTCAGCGTCATCTGCTTTTTCTCCCCGCCGATCCGGCAGCACATTTCCACCGGATCCGTGGAGCCGAACTGCTTTTTGCAGCTCTCCGCGGCCTCGTGGATGGCCAGAAGGGTCTTCTGGTCCAGCGTCTCCTCGTCCAGCTCATTCTGCTGCATAAATTCCTGCTCCAGCACCCGGGTGAAATTCTCGCCGCCCAGGTAATTGTCGCCGGCCACGGACCGCACCTCCAGGATGGTGCCGAAGAGCTCCAGGATGGACACGTCGAAGGTGCCCCCGCCTAAGTCGAACACCAGAAAGCGGGTACTCTCCGTCTTCTCGTAGAGCCCGTAGGTGATGGCTGCGGCCGTGGGCTCGCTGATGATCCGCTCCACCTTAAAGCCGGCCAGCTCCCCGGCCAGCTTTGTGGCCTTCCTGCGCTTGTCGTCGAAGTAGGCGGGGACGCTGATGACCGCCTCAGTCACTGTCTCGCCGAGGAAGCTCTCCGCATCCTCCTTCAGGGATTTGAGAACCATGGCGGACAGCTCCTCCGCCCGGAATTTGTGTCCCCCCAGATCGTACTGGCGCTCACTGCCCATAAAACGTTTAAAGACCTCGGCCGCGTGCTCCGGGTGCAGCATCCCGTACTCCTTGGCCGTCTCGCCCACCAGGATCTGCGCCTTGTCGTCCACCGCCACCACCGAGGGTGTCAGATTTTTCTTCAAACGGTTGGGAATGATCACCGCCTTGCCGTCCTTAAAGCAGGCAGCGAGGCTGTTGGTCGTCCCCAGGTCAATTCCGATTATCATGCTCGTGTCTCTCCTTATCCATCCGCCGGAACATCATGCGCATCTCCTTGCTGGAGCCCAGCCAGCAGACGCGGTCCGCAATCTCAAATTTCTTTCGCGCATCCTCCATATCTCCCGAGAGATAGGCCATAAAGCCCCTGGCATCCCACATCTCCGTGCACTCGTCTTCGTCGCACCACCAGCACATGCAGCTGTTCTCCACGATTTTTAAGTATTCCCGCGCCCTGTCATAGTCCCCCGCGTAGAACGCGCTGCAGAACAGGTTGTACACCTGCTGCTTGGACTGGGGTGTGTACCTGGTTAAGAGCTCCTCCACGGAGAGTCCCAGATCCTCACAGCCCTTCTGGTCCTCCTCCACCTCCTCACGGTACAGGGCAGAAAACTCCCTCGCCTTGCCGAAATTGCCCAGCCAGTAGTAGGTTTTCATCATGCGCTCCTTAAGGCTTTTTGAGTAGTCGTAATCCTTCGAATCCCGGACCAGCTCCCAGGCCCGCAAAAACAGCGTTTCCGCCTTCTCATAGTCAGCCATATAGAAGTAGGCGTCCCCCATGCTCTGGCAGATGCAGGCCTTGTCCTCCGGGGTCGCGTTCTCGTCCGCAAAGACCAGGTCCACCAGGTTCATGGCCTCCTCGCACTTTGCCCGGATCTCCGACTCTTCCGGGTACCGGTACTGCAGCCATAGGTCCATCACGTCATCGATTCTGTCCCCCTCTTTGTCCCAGGTATCGCAGGTCCGGCGGCTTAAATCCGTGCTCTGATACTGCACCTCAAGCCATGAGAGGGCCTTGTCGTAATGTCCGGCCACCGCCTCCAGCTCCACCAGACATTCCAGGCATTTGTCTCTGACCTTGGCGTCCTCCACATGCTCCAGCGCCTTTTCCAGATATGCAGCGCCCTCTTTAAAGCGGCGCTGCCGCAGATAGCAGGAGAAGATTTTCCGGTAGCAGAACTTGTCGTCCCGCCCAAAGTGGTCCTCCACCTCCATGCTCTTCTGGTAGGCGGCGATGGCCTCGTCGTACCGCATTGAACACCGGAGAATCTGGCCCTTGAGGATCCACATGCCGCTGTCCCCGTCCATCTCAATGCCCTTCTCGATTTCCGTAAGCGCCTCCGAAAACTGCCTTGCGTGCAGGTAGATGGACGCGCGCTTTCTGTAATACTCGGCGGATTCGCCGAATTTTTCCTCCTGCAGATTGATGTAGTACAGAGCCTGGTCGGCGTACTCTTTCTGGAGGGATTTGTTAAATTTGCTCTGGTACAGCCAGCCGATCCGCCAGTAGGTCCTGCGGTTCTCCGGGTTCTTCTCCACCGTCTTTTTGTAGTAGGTGATGGCGTCGTCCTTGGCCCTGAGAGTTTCGTGGGCGCGGCCGATGTAGTAGTATAGCCACTCAAAATCCATCCCCCGCTCCTCGCAGAGCTTTAGGTGGACGAGGGCCTCTTTGGCATCGTCCCCGTGCTCGATGTAGAACCGGCCCAGGAAATACCGGACCCGGTTGTTGTCGCGCAGCGCTAAGGACCGCTTCGCGTACTCCAGATCCCTTCTCTCCTCCTTATTTTTGACCAGCTCCCCGTCGCTGTCATTTAAATACGCGCGCTTCAAATAGGCCTCCGCCAGCAGCGCGTCGGCCACCTTTCTCTCCTCAAACAGCCGGATTACCTCCCCGGCGTAATCGTCCGCCCGCTGCCAGTCCTCCTCCGTCTCCGCCAGCTGGTCCAAAAGGCCGATCTTTTCCACCATCAGATCCGGGCTCTGAGCGCCGGCCTCCTCCGCCTGCCGGACAATCCCCAGGGCTTCCCGGTACTGTTTGTAGGCCTTGAACACGCTCGCCGCACGCAGATAGATGTCCGGGTTCCCGTCGTAGATCTCCCTAGCCCGGTAGAAGGTGTCCACCACCTCCTGGCCCATCCCCAGCTCATCGTAGGCCTCCTGGAGGTAATAGCAGGCCCAGAAAAATTCGTCGTCGATCTCAAGAATTTTCTCGCACGCGTCCACAACCTGCCGGTATTCTTCCATATCCCGCAAAAGCATCATCCGGTGCATCTGAAAATCGATGTTGTCAGGGACCAGCTCCACGGCCTTGTCGTGAGCCTCAAGCGACCGGACAGCGAGGGCCTTCGCCTCCTCGCTGTCCCTCCCGTTTTCTTCAAGCTCACGGCTCAAGGCATCCCGCAGCGATCTCGCCTCCACGTGGTAGCTGAGGGCCAGCTGATGGAGCAGATCCGCCTTCTTTTCGGCGACGCCCGCCGAATCACCGGTGCTCCCGGCTTCCCCGCCGTCAAGCAACTCGCCCAGCTCCCGGTTTAAGCACGCTCTCCAATGCCCGGTCTCCTCCAGGGAGCGCTCCAGAGCTTGTGTATTCATGGCCATGACCGCCAGCAGCTTGTGGGAATCGGCCGTGTTCTTTAAGTACTCCGGGTGGGCGTCAAAGAACGCCAGCCCATCCTCCGATGCACCCGACTGGATGTAGCACCAGCCCAGGCGGTCGGCCTCCTCCTCAGTGAGGCTGTCCGCCCGCCCCGTGTAGTTTTCAATCAACGCCTGATGGATCTTCTCTAAAAGGCTGCGGATCTCCTCGGTGTTCTTGCGCTGTCTGGCCTGCAGCGCCAAATCCCTGGCCGTCTCCCAGTTCTCCTGGATGACCGCCACCGAGGCGAGACCGGCCAGGGCCGAGTACTCCCCAGACTGCGTCCGCTGCTCTCTGTCCATGTACGCCTGGTAGATCTCCTTTGCCTCCTCAGGAAAACCGCACAGCTTCAGAATATTTGCGCCGGTCAGCTGAATCTTCTCATCCTCCCGGTTCCCTGCGAGCAGAGGCCGGATCATGTGCTCCGCCGTTTCGGTATCCTTTGAGCGCAGCGCGTATAATGCCTTCTCAAGCTCAAACCACGGGTGGGAGATCCCGTAGGCAGCCAGGCGGTCCAGGGCCTCCTTGGTCTGTGTTAATTCCTTGGCGCTGTCGCCGTACTCCTCGTTTACGAAGGCCATAAAGTCCCTCAGGAAATTGTCGTAATCGGCCTTCGGCGCACCGGAGAATTTTTCCAGCGGAAACTCCGTCTCCCCGTCATCGTGAATCCGAAGCAGAATATAGTCCACGAAATTTTCCGGCAGATGCTCCTTGAACTCCTCCTCATTCTCCTCGATGGAGAATGCCTCCCCCAAAAGCTTCCAGATCCTGTGCGGCAGTCTGTAGTACTCCGCCAGGTAGGAGAACAGCCCCCATTTGGCCGCCTCCCCGCCGTCCAGGGAATCCAGCACCGGCTCTCTCAACAGGCTGCGCCACTCCTCGGCGTCTAAGCGCCTTGGAAGGCTCTCGTAGATGTCCGCCAGGCGCTTTAAAAATTCGCCCTCCGGCCCGATCTCCTCCATCCAGTCGGCGCTCTTTATCTCCTCGCCGCCGGAGGTCCGTATGTACTCCAACGCTTCCTCGTAGGCCCGGCGCAGGCGCTTGAAGCCCTCCGGGTCGTCCTCCGGGTTGACCGCCGTCAAAAGCCTGCGGTACGCGGCCCGAATTTCCCCCTCATCCAGGGTCTCGGGTATTTCCAGAATCGCAAATAGTTCCTGAACGTTCACGTTGCTCCTCCTTCTTGCGGGTATTTACTCATATTCTGCTATTTGCAGCTGCCACCCCTGTATTGCCTGAGCACGCGGACCAGCTGCTCCATATCGATCGGCTTCCCCAGATGCGCATTCATCCCCGCTTCCCGGCAGCGCACCACATCCTCCTTAAACACATTGGCCGTCATAGCGACAATGGGCACGGTGGCAGCGCCAGGAAGATCCAGGCTGCGGATGCGGCGGGACGCCTCCAGTCCGTCCATAACCGGCATGTGAATATCCATCAGAATCATATGGTAGTAGCCGAAGGCGTGCTCTTTAAAGAGATCTACCGCCGCCTGGCCGTTCTCCGCCACATCCACTGATATTCCATAGCTCTCCAATATTTCCACGATAATCTCGCGGTTGAGGGCGTTGTCCTCCGCCACCAGGAGGCGCATTCCCTTTAGATTTACAGTGGAGGCTGCGCTTGTTTCCTCCTCCTGCTCCGTCTCTCCGCTCAACAGGTCCACGATCTTTTCCAACAGCTCCGCCTTAAAGATCGGCTTTGTCATGAACCCGTCAATTCCCATTTTGACCGCATCCGCCTCCACGCTCTCCCAGTCGTAGGCCGACAGCAGCAAAATCGGAATTTCCCAGCCGATCTGCTCCCGGATGCTCCGCGCGGTGTCGAGTCCGTCCATCGCAGGCATCTTCCAGTCCAGGATCACCAGGGAATAGTCGCGCTCTTCTTTGCGAGCCTTTTTCAGCTCCTCAACAGCCCCCGTGCCGGTCTGCTCCCAGTGAACCGCTAAGCCCGTCCCCTCGAACATCAGGCTGAGGCTCTCGCAGGTGTCGCGGTCGTCGTCCACGATCAGGACCGAATGCCCCTCAAGGGTGTCAAGCTCCAAATCCGAACGTCCCGGAAGCTTGAACGGCAGGAAGACAGTAAACCGGGAGCCGACACCCTCCTCGCTCTCCACCGTTATTTTTCCGTCCATCAGGTCCACGATGTTCTTTGTGATCGTGAGGCCCAGCCCCGTGCCGGCGATCTGGCTCATACGGCTGTCCTCCGCCCGCTCAAAGGGGACAAAGATCCGGTCCATGAATTCACGGCTCATGCCGATCCCATTGTCCTCCACGGTGAAGTACAGCTGTGTGGTGTTTTCCTCCCCTGGCTCCTCCCTCACCTGCAGGCTGATGGCGCCGCCCTCCGGCGTGTATTTCACCGCGTTGGACAGCAGGTTCAACAGAATCTTTTGCAGGTGCAGCGCATCCCCGATCACCGTATTGTGCTCTAAAATCTGGGATTTCAGCTGGAAATTCTGCACTTTTTTGTCGATTTCCGGTTTGATAAACGTTAACAGGTTGGAGATCAGACTCGAGAGGTGGACTTCCTCCTCCTTCAGGCTGATCTTTCCGCTCTCGATCCGCGACATGTCTAACACCTCGTTGATCAGCGAGAGCAGCTGCCCGGAGGCGATGTCGATTTTATCCAGACATGCCTTGACCTTCTTGGGGTTGTCCAGATTACTTTTGGCGATGTTGGTCATGCCGATGATGCCGTTCATGGGTGTCCGTATGTCGTGGGACATGGAGGAGAAGAACGCGGTTCTGGCCCGGTTGCTGTTCTCGGACTGCGCCAGGGCGTCCGCCAGGTGCTCCCGCATATCGTGCTCTGCCGTCGTATCGTGGAATACCGCCAGGTACTGGCCGTAATCCGCCGGAATCAGGTGGACGGCAATCCAGCGGATCACCTCGTTGGGGTCATTCCCGATCCGGTGCTCGCTTGAGGACTGCGCCGCCAGGGTTCCGTTCAGAAATGCGTTTCTGGCGGCGTCGCTTTTCGGGAGGCCGCAGTGATCGAAGATCCGCTCCGGATGCGCCTCCACCTCCCTTGCCGTCAGGCCCAGGATGGAGGTAAGGTTGTCGGAGACGAGCTCCACCTTCCGGTTGGCCGGTGTGTAGAGCATGAACACAAAATCGATGTTGGACGACAGGTTCTGGAACAGCAGCTCCCGCTCCTCCTTCTGCCGGACGCGGTTCTTCATGGACTGTCTGCCCACCAGCAGCCCGGATATGCAGAGGCCCGCCACCAGAAGAAGGCCGAACATGGATCGCAGCATATTGATGATCGTGGTGGCCTCCTGCTGGAGCACCTCCCGCGGGATCATCGTGATGAGATAACAGCCCTTTAGGGACCCCTGCGGGGAGAAGCTCAAAAGGCTGTCCGCCCCGTTCCAGCGGACGGCGAAGGTTCCCTTTTTACCCTCGGATATGACCTGGCGGAGCGTCTCCTGGACCTGCTCGGAATTGCCCTGCTTCTCTAAGTAGTCGTAGATGTTGTATACGGCCGCGGTTCCGCGGCTGTTGATCACAAAGGTGCCGCCCGCGTCCACCACGAAGGAGCACCCCTCGCCGTTGTGAAATGTGAACAGCGCGGGCACATTATAGTCGTTGACAACCCTTATGGCGTAGACCGCCCCCACCTGCCTGCCGTCCCGGAGGATCGGACACTGATAGGCCAGCTCCAGTCTCCCGCTGCCCCCCTCGTAGGGGGCGCTGACTCCGCTCTTTCCGGCAGCCAGGGCTGTCTCCTCAAACAGGAGGTCGGACCGGCTCAGTCTCTGTCCGCCGTCGTCCAGCCCTTCGCCGTCCATGTTTAAATAGTAGAAATGAAAAAAGTCCGTGGACTGCGCACACGCGCTCAGGACCTCCGCGATCTGCGGTTCCGGCTCCAGCGCCAAAAAGTTGGCCAGGCTGCCGAGCAGCTCCTGGTCCAGCGCAATTTTGTCGTCCAGCCCTCCGTTTATAATGTCCGAGGAGGACAGCAGGCTCACATTGGCCGCCTGATTCATTCTGTCCGTAATTTTCACCAGAAAAAGACCTGCGATTGACAGCGCGAGCACAAAGATCCCGGCCGTCACGCCCAGCATGATCCACAGTCTGTTATCTCTATTTTCACTCTTATTTTTCACTTGCGTATTCCCCTATCCGCTTGGCCTATGTATCTTGTCTGTAGTTTAACACATAACCCCTCCCTGATCAATCGTTTATATTCCCTCCGATGTGGCGCAGCATCACCTCCAGGAACCGCTCCATCTGCGGCGTCACGCACTTGTTTTTGTGGTAAATCAACTGGCTCCACATGCAGATTTCCGGGCAGGCGGTGTCCAGCACCACCAGACTTCCATCCCGGATATAATCCCTGACCACGAACTCCGGCAGGAATGAAATTCCCCGGTTTTGCAGCAGCATCTTTGTGATCACGTCCGTGTTTCCCGTCTCCAAAAACGGGTGCAGTTCAACTGCGTCCTCCGCCAGAATCTGTTCCATGGCGTAGCGGTAGCTGACCCCCTTCTCCGTCAGCAGAAAGGGCTCCCTCAACAGCCGCTCCAGAGGGATCTGTTTTTCGCCGGCAAGGGGAGACTGGGCGGAGGCCACAAAAAAGGCGGCCTCGGGGCGCTCCGTCACCTTGACCCACTCCGGGAAGTTGGTCTTCCGGTCCAGAAAATAGAGGATATCGATATCGTTCTGCGAAACCATGTGAAACAGGTCCGACAGCAGGGCCGTCTGTGTGCTCACCTCCACGTGGGGGCAGAGCTGGCCGAACTCCATAAAAATCGGCGGGAACACGCTGATGAGGAGGGATTCGGCCGTGCCGATGCGCAGCGTTCCGGTCACATCCTCCGGGTCCCGCACGATGCCCTCAGCCCGCCGCACGGCGTCTAGGATGTCCAGTGCCCGCGGCAGGAAACGGTGCCCCGTCTCTGTCAGCCGGATGTGCTTGCCGATGCGGTCAAACAGCTGGGTGCCAAGCTCCTCCTCCAGCTGCTTGATCTGCATGGTGACCGCCGACTGGGAGTAGCCCAGCTGCTCCGCTGCCTTGGAAAAATTCTGTAATTCTGCGATCCGCACAAAGGTTCTGATATTTCTGATTTCCATCCCACTCACCTATCAAAATTTTTGATCAATATTATGAATTCTATGAATT
>USJW01000044.1 GCA_900555045.1 uncultured Clostridium sp.
AAGACGGCATACGAGATGACGTCAGTGACTGGAGTTCAGACGTGTGCTCTTCCGATCTGCTTTTGAAAAACTACAGCTTTATCTTCAACAACTTCAGTACACTCAGAAATATCTGAAATCAAACAACAATTACCATAACTCATAGCTTCTAACAAACTTAAAGGCATACCTTCAAGATCCGATGGCAAACAATAGATATATGCGTTTGAATATAATTCTTCGAGTACTTTTCCTTGTTGAAATCCCGTAAATATCACATTATCAACACCCATCTGTTTAAGGTGAATCATATAATTATCAGTATCTGAAGAACCACCAGTAATAACCAATTTTTTATTGGTCTGAATTCCCTTATATGCTTCAACTAAATAATGAACACCTTTCTCAGGCACCAATCGTCCCAAGAACAAAATATAACTATCTTTTTCAAGGCCCCATTTTTCTTTTATATCTTTTGCTTCCCTTATTTCCGGTCTATTTACTCCATTTGGGATAAAGTTTGTTTTCCTTCCATACTCTGTACGAAAATATTCTTGCATGCCTGAACTAAGGACAATAATATGGTCAGCAAATCTAACAGCATTCTTCTCTCCTGTTTTGATATACCATGAAGCAAATTTTCCCCACTTTGCTCTAGCCCAATCCAATCCATGAACTGTTACTACAACTTTTTTCCCGCAAAGTTTCGGGAGCCATGCCATAAATGCAGGTCCTTCTGCATGAATATGAACTACATCAGCATGAGAAAAAGAGGCCTTAATTGCACCAAATACAGAGGATGTCATTGCAGCCAATCCCTTACGATTAATTGCAGGCACATCTATGAGTGTTACACCCTTATAGTTATTTATTTTACAACTATCGAACTCTGCTCCGGCAACGTGATGTCCTTTGCGATTATAACAAACAACACTATGCCCTTCATTAACCATACGAGTAGAGAGTTCTTCGACAACGACCTCTACACCGCCTTCCCTTGAAGGGATACGTTTGTGTCCCAACATTGCGATATTTAGTTTATCATTAACGAACTGCGTGTTCAAAGCACTCTACTTCCTCACTTCCATGTATTTCTCTGGTTACTTCTCCGAGATATCTCTCAGATAGTGATCTATTTAAAATTTAATTTGGGGAAGTAAATTAGATGAACTTGATTTTCATTTAGGACTTCCCCATTCTTCTCCAAATAATTGTTATTATTAAACCTTCCCCCTTCCCCATCCTTCATTCCCCCTCACCTTGCCTCCTTCTCATTCCCCTCGCTATAATAATCAAATCACCATCACCCCATACCCCTATCCAATTTAATCAAATAACTTATCAAATGACTCATCACCATAAGGTGAGGCAAGGCGAACCACCCCCACGCTACTCATCGTTCCCCCCTCACCTTCCCCTCACCCCCCTCAGAAAGGAGACCCACCCACCCATGAAATACATCCACCAATCCCAAACCCAATACCTCACCCAATTCCTAAACCGCCTCTCCGCAGAGCGCAACCTATCCCAACGAACCCTTTTAGCCTACCGCTGTGACATTTCGGGCTTACAGCAATTTATCCTTTTACATCACCTTCCCTCCATCGATTCCGACGCAATCCTGGAATATTTCCTCTATATCCAGCAGGAGCAAAAGCTTTCCGCCACGTCCATCCGCAGAAAATATGTATCGATCCGGCAGTACTGCCAGTTTTTAAACGAGATCCAGGAGCACCCGGAGGTGTTCTTCCGGTTTTCCTCGCGGAAGTTTCAAATTCCGAAGAGGCTGCCGAAGACGCTGACGAAGGGGGAGATCCGGAGACTGATCACGGCGGTGGAGGGGGAGTATGAGGACTGTAAGTCCGATTACCGGAGGAACCTGTGCATCCGCGATCTGTGTATCATTGAGCTGCTGTTCTGCCTGGGGCTGCGGGTGGGGGAGGTGGCGGAGCTGAACTTGGAGGACTATGATGACGTGGAGCAGTCGATTTTGATCCGCGGAAAGGGGAGCAAGGAGCGGCTTTTGTATCTGCCGTCTGTGGAGGTGAGAGAGAAGCTTAAGGTATGGCTTAAGATCCGCCTTGCGCAGGGGGGAGAGGTGCCGGCCATGTTCACCAACCGATTTGGAGGGCGGCTCAGCGTCTACAGCATCGAAAATGTTTTTTATAAATATAGAGGGAAATCGCATATTAATCCGCTTGCGACGCCGCACTATCTGCGGCACAGTTTTGCGACGCAGCTGCTCAACAACGGGGCGGGGATTCGCGACGTGCAGGAGCTGTTGGGGCACAGCAGCATTGTGACCACGCAGATTTATACAGAGGTGTCGCTGGCCAGAAAGCGGGAGGTGATGGAGAAATATAATGGGAGAAATTTCCTTTTTCTGGGCAAAGAGATGGGGGAGTAGGTCTTGACATCTCCGGGATAACCCGTTATAGTACAGTTTAAGGCGGGGGCAATCCGGAAAATTCCGGATGTATGAACCCTTGACCTAAAAAGGAGACCAAGCCTTACATGCTTTCAATCATTCTGAACGATATAAAGGAACCCCTAACCTACATCCCAATCGCGTTTGCAGTCGCCTTTGCCGGGACCATGCTCCTGGCAGTGTTCGATTCGATTCGCGCCGGCCGCCTCTCCTTCAGAATGCACTATATTTGCCTGTTCTTTTTCATCGCCTACGCCTACACGGTTCTGATATTCGCATTTTTTTCACGGGAACCAGGCTCACGGAGTTCTGTGAGCCTGATACCGGGGGAGACGTGGGGGACGACGCTACAGTCCCACGCGTATGTGATTGAGAATGTGCTTATGACGATTCCGCTGGGGATTTTTATCTCGATTTTATGGCCGGGGCGGTCGGAGGGGAGAACGTTTGGAAAGTGCCTGTCCATCTCGCTCGCATGCAGTGCCGCGCTGGAGGCCGTCCAATTTTTGACGAAAAGAGGACATTGCCAGACGGACGATGTGCTCACGAATGTGGCGGGGGCACTGATCGGATATGGGATTATCTATACTGTTTCAAGAATAACAGCTGCTGTTGGTCGTCCACCTGCCTGTCGTAGGGAGTGGTGACGCAGGCGGCGCAGCAGAGCAGGACAGCGGCGGGCAGTAGGAGAAGAAGGATAAAAATCGTCATAGTACGTCCTTTCTGTAACGGTTGTAACGGTTTTGCCATATTTCTTGGAATACAATATATTATGTGTAAAAAATGGTATTTTATGCCCGTTTAACAAATAATTCTATGAAAGTGCTGATAAAACGCTATGAATTATGAAATTACCCAGGAGCTTTTGCTTCAGTATGACCGTCATCTCGCGTCGGGTGGCTACTCAAGAGCAACATATCAAAAATATCGAGGGGATCTGGCTCAATTCTGCAGCTATTTGGACGGAAAGCCGGTGGACGAGACCTCATGTGAGACGTATCGCCAATATTTGCTGGACAATTACACACCGCGGGGCGCATGCTCTAAAATTATCGCAGTGAATGCGTTTTTTAAGTTCGCGGGTTGGGAGTTCCAGATGGCGACTCCGAAGGTGGACCGGAGCACGGTCGCCAATATGGGGAAGGAGATGACCGTTCCGGAGTACAAACGCCTGGTAAAGGCGGCGAAGGGACAAAACAGTCATCGCCTGTATTACTTAATCCAGGTTCTGGCGCTCACGAAGATCAACGTGAGTGAGCACCGGTATGTGACACTGGAGGCGGTGAGGGAAGGCTACATGACAATCCCGCGCGGAAGCAATAAGCGGCTTGTGGTGATACCGGATTCCCTGAGGAAAGAGCTCACCGCTTATGCGGACAGCATGCACATCGCAGGCGGTCCGTTGTTTGTGAGCCGTTCGGGAAAGCCCTGGGACCGCGTGGCGATCCACAAGAGCCTGAAGAAGCTGTGCCAGGAGGCGGGGGTTGATCCGGAGAAGGTGAACCCGAGGAGCCTTGCGCATGTGGTGGCCTTCGGGTCGGCTGTGTACACCCTGGACGACAAATTGAAAGAAAAGATTGACGATTGATTGACGTGATATGCCCCGGCTGCGGGAGCCTTAGTTGGCTCTGCGGCCGGGGCATTTTGGGCTAATTATGAGGAGCGGACCAAAATTGTCCGACAAAAAACGCCGGGCGGCCTTAATGCTACATGCCGTCTGGCGTTCCTGTTTTTCACATCCTTCTACCCACGAAACGTAATGCAGACCGGGCTCCCGGTCTCCACCACATTCAGTGTCGGTGTCAGCATCCCATTCACGCTGTCGAACGCAAACTCCACGATGGTGTCGCTGTCCTCGTTGGCCACATAGCATTTCCCGTCCGGCCCGAAGCAGAAGAAGCGGGGGGTTTTGCCCAGGCAGGGAGCGAAGCTCACGGCGCGCAGATACCCGGTGGCAGAATCGATGCGATACACCGCCATCAGGTCCGTGTAGCGGTTGGAGACCAGCACGTACTGACCGGTGGGGTCCACCATCACCTCGCTGGCGTCGGAGTAGCCGGTGACGGTCTCGGGCACGGTGGAGAGCTCCTGGAGCGGGGTGAGCTTTCCGGTGTTCTCGTCGAACTGGAAGTAGAGGACCTTGTTGCCCTTCTCCTCGCACATGTACACCCAGCGGTTGTTGGGGTGCACGGCCGCGTGTCTGGGCTCATCCCAGGTGCGGGACAGGAAACGGTCGGTCTCGGTGAACGCCCCGGTCTCGGGATTGTACGCCAGGGCGCGCATCTGCCCGTAGCCGTCCCCGCGCCCCTGGGCGCAGGCGAAGAGGTAGCGGCGCTCCCTGTCCCAGAGGCACTGGTGGATGGTGGAGACTTTTCCCTCCTCCTTGCCCTCGTAGGTGAAGGTGGAGACCACGGGGCCCAGGGAGCCGTCGTCGGCCCGGAGGATGGTGTAGAGGGTTCCGCCCTGGAGGGTGGCCACGATCACGTGGCGGTTGGCGGCGTCCACGGTGATGTCCACCGGGTTCTTGCCGCCGATGTCGATGGTGTTTAGGTGCGTCAGGGTGCCGTCCGCCTCGATCCGGTATGAGGAGACCAGGGTCAAGTCCCCGTGGACGCTGTACAGGTATTTCTGCTCTAAGTCCATGCACTGGAAGCTGGGATTGTCCTCCACGAACAGGCACTGTTTTTGGGTCCAACGGCCGTCCGGTGAAATCTCATAGACCACAAGCCCTTTTCCACGGGCATTGCGCTTCTTAGTTGTTCTGCATCCCACATATGCGTATCTCAAAATCGTTTTCCTCCCTCGGATTTGGTTTGGTGCGGCTTGCATTGCCGCCGTCTTGCCTGTATTATAGAAAAGAAAAAGTGTAATGTAAAATTCATAGTTTGATATAGCATCATCATGAAAACGGTGGGAGATCTGACGCGCATCCCGCGGGAAAATGGCAAAAATCAGGCATTGTGCACAAAAATGTCATGAAATATTTGTCACACATGCCCACTCGCCGCGCAAAACGCAGAACAGGGCATGCATGATCCCATATGAAAAAAGGCATTTTACCAGACAAATTCTTTTTGTTAGTATAAATACATGCAGCGGCGACCGGCGGCTGATAAACAAAAATGAAGTTGGAGGGATTTGAATAATGAACATGGCAGTAGCATCACTGGTGGCCCTGGCGGCGGCGATCGTCCTGGGGTTTGTGAAAAAGGTGAACGTGGGAATCTGTTCCATCGCGTTGGCATACCTGATCGGAATTATCTACGGCGTGGGCTCGGGGAAGATCACCGGGGGCTTCAGCTCCTCCATGGCAATGACCATGATCGGGGTCATGTATCTGTTTGCCATTGTCAGCAACAACGGAACCCTGGAGCTCCTTGCCAAGAAGATCACAGGGCTTGCGGGAAAGCGGAAGTATCTGCTCTACGTGGCGATCTACGCCATCGGCCTCATTTTATCCGGCGTGGGCCCGGGCGCCATCCCCACCCTGGCGATTGTGCCGGTGCTGGCGATCCCGGTGGCCTTAAAGGCGGGAATCAACCCGATTCTGCTCTCCTTAATCGGCCAGATGGGCGCTCAGTGTGTTCGCATGTGCCCCATTACCCCGGAGGCGGTGGTGGTGTCCGGCCTGATGACGGAGCAGGGGCTTAACGGCAGCACGCTCCCGGCCATGTGGAGTATGTGGGTGACCGAGCTGGTCATGATGGTCTGCGCCTTCATCTATTTTAAGGGCTGGAAATTCGACGCACCGATCGTCACAGCGGTGGAGGAGGGCCAGGCGGAAAAGTTCTCCGGAAAGCAGCTTTTGTCCCTGGCAGGGCTGGCGCTCATGATCATCTGCGTGGTGGTGTTCGACTTGAATGTGGGCCTGATCAGCTTTGTGATCGGCTGCGCTCTGGTGCTTTGCGGTTGTGCGGATGAGAAGAAGGTGATCCGCCTGGTGCCCTGGAACACCATCCTGCTGGTGCTGGGCGTGGGCGTTCTGATGAACATTGTGAAGCTGTCCGGCGGCGTGGATCTGCTTGCGGGGGCAATCAGCAGAATCAGCAGCGAGAGCACGATCTCCCCGATGATGTGCGGGGCTGCGGGCGTGATGTCCTTCTTCGCCTCCGGCTTGGGCGTGGTGTTCCCCACCCTGATCCCCACGGTTGGCGGGATTGCGGCCGGGATGCCGGGCATCGGCCCCACGGAGCTGATGGCCAGCGTGGTGATCGGCGGCACGGTGGCCGGATTCACTCCGATTTCCACCGCGGGCGCTCTGATTTTAGCCGGCGTCTCCCAGTTCCCGGAGGTGGAGGAGAAGTACTCCCAGAACAAGATGTTCGTGCAGCTGTTCGTGATCTCCATTCTCTGCATGGTCATCGGAATCGTCTTGGCGGCCCTGGGCGTGTACCGCGTGATTTGCGGATGACCGGTTGACAGTATTTTCCTGGATTTGCTATAATGGGTGTTGCCGGCATGGCCGGCGTTTACGGCAGATTCTGGGGGTGAATACGTGGATTCCAAACAAATTCAATACATATTAAAGGTAGCTGAGTGTCAGAACATTACCCGTGCGGCGGAACAGCTGTACGTGTCGCAGCCTGCGCTCAGCCACTTTATTTCCAAGGCGGAGGAGGAGCTGGGGGCGAAGATCTTCAACCGGGGCACCACGCCCCTGACGCTGACCCAGGCGGGGGAGCACTACGTGAAGACGGCGCGCATGATGATGGCGCTGCAGGAGAATCTGCGGCGGGAGATCGACGATTTAAACAACTGCCGGGACGGGGAGGTGCGCCTGGGGCTCTCGGACATGCGGGCAACCTCCCTTTTGCCCTTTGTGCTGCCGGAATTTCGGCGCCTCTACCCCAACGTGACGATCAAAACCGTGGAGTCCAGCAGCCGGACCGTGGAGGAGAACGTGCGAAACGGGGCGGTGGACCTGGGGATTATCCCGCTGTTCGACTACGGGGAGGACTTGTGCGCCAAGGTGCTCTACGACGAGGAGCTGGTGCTGGTGTCCTCGGAGGAGCTGCCCAGCGAGCGGGGACTGGTGCGCCCTTGGGTGGCCATCGAGGAGGTGACCGGGCGCGATTTTGTGCTGCTCTCGGGCGGCAACCGGATCCGCAAGGCGGTGGATGCGATCTTTTTGGAGCACGGCGTGCGGCCACGGTCGGTGATCGAGTCGCGCAACAACATGACGGTCTACATGATCGCCACCACGGGCATCGCCCTGGCCATCGTGCCGGAGACTGTGGTGCGGATGATGAACCCCATGCGGCTTCCGCGGATCTACTCCATCGGAAAGTCGGGGGTTCACTGGAATATCGGGGCCATTTACCGGGAGGACGCGGTGCTCTCAGCGGCCCACGAGCAGTTAATCCGGCTGCTCAAGAACCGGTATCTGTGAGAAGTATCTGTGAGAATTGTAAATATGCGGCCACACACGGCGGCCGGCGGAGGCATGAGAAGTATGCATCCGCCGGCCGTTTTTGACCTTAGCGTTGCAGAATGCCTATGGAAACCGGAGCGTTTTCTGTATTAGACGGGAGCGCGCCTTCTCCCTTATACTGGTGCCATATTTCAGAGAAGAGGAGACCTACAGCGATAAGACGCCATCGTCGCAGCTGGTGGAGGTGGCAAAGATCGCCTCCGGCTACCGGGGAAAGCCGGAGGTGCTGATGAAGGTGATCATCCAGGCACAGAAGAAAATGCGCAAAAGACGCTGAAAAAGCTTGAGGAGCGGCGCAAAGCCATCTATAATGAGGACAGAAAAGTCGGAGGAACTGCTGGACACCTCGTGCTACAGCAGAAGAGATCTGCTGCGGCGGAGGCAGGGCAGAGGGCGAAGGGAGAACTGGACATGAACGAAAAACAGCTGCGCTATATTGTGGCCATCGCGGACACGGGGAGTATACAGAACGCCGCCCGCGCCCTGGGCAAGAGCCCGTCCACGCTGACCAGGACCCTAAGGCGGATGGAGGAGAACTTCAACCTGCGCCTGTTCAGACGGACGCCGGAGGGCCTGGCGGTCACCTCGGAGGGGGAGGCCGCGCTGGCTGTGATCCGGGAGATCATCGACCGCTTCGACCGCCTGCGGGGGCAGGGGGGCGGCTGCGACCTGACGGAGAACGAGATCCGCTATCTTTTGGCGATCCGGGAGTGCGGGTCCATCTCCCGGGCCGCGGCGGAGCTCTTCGTGGCCCAGCCATCCTTAAGCCAGGTGTTGATGAACGTGGAGAGCGGATTTGGGCAGGCGATCTTTAAGCGGAGCAGCGAGGGGGTGGCGCCCACGGCCTTCGGGGAAGCGTTTCTGGAGGAGCTGCGGCAGATCGCCGGGCTGTACCGGAAGCTGGCGCTGGAGATGGAGGAGTTCCAGGAGATGAAGCGGGGAACCATCACCTTCGGCATTCCCCAGAATCTGGGGGCCTACCTGCTGCCCATGGTGCTGCCGGCCTTCGCCGGTCGCTACCCGGGGATCCGCATCCGCTTTAAGGAGAACAACTCCACGGAGTTAGACCGGCTCCTGCTGGCGGACAAGACGGATTTCAGCATCATGCATTTTCAGGAGGAGAACGAGGCGCTGGCCTACGAGACGTTTTTCGAGGATCCCTTCTACCTGGTGGTCCCCGGCACTATGCGGGGGCAGCTGGGATTCGCGGAGGGGGAGGTGCTTAAGGCGGAGGACCTAAAGGCCCTGGCCCAGGCGCCCTTCGTGATGGTGGCCAGCCGCCAGAAGCTGCGGGAGGTGGCGGACCAGATCCTGGAGAAGTCGGGGATCCGGCCGGACATCCGCTATGTGACCAAGAGCATGGAGACGGCCAAGCGGCTGGTGGCCGCCGGTCTGGGCGTGACCTTTCTGCCCGGCTCCTACCTGACGCTTTACTCCGGCATGGAGGGCCTGTCCTGCTACCGGCTGGACGGAAGCCTTTTAGCCTCCTGGCAGCTGGTGGCGGCTTACCCGAAGAAGGAGCGGCTGTCCCGCAGCGCAAGGGAGTTTCTGCGGGTGCTCAAGGAGTGTTTGGGTGGAGAGTGAAAAAATGCATTTCCCCTATACCCCGCAAGGCCATTTTTGTATTTTTCCAATACCCATGGATGCGGTATACTGGGAGTATCAAAAACAACCAGACAATGCCAGGAGGGGTAGAACATGGAACAGATGAGACAAGAGGAAATAAACCAGGCCAAGGAGCGGTTCGGACAGCTGATCGAGGAGGAGTTCGCGCGCATCGAACGGATGAAGGCGGACAACGAGGTGAAGGACTTCTCCAAGATGGAGAAGATCGTGGTGGGAATTCTGCCGGGCGACGGCATCGGCCCCATCATCATGGAGCAGGCGCTCAGGGTGCTGCGGGCGCTGATGGAGGAGGAGATCGCCTCCGGGCGCGTGGAGCTGCGCACCATCGAGGGTATGACCATCGAGAACCGTGCCGCCACGGGGCAGAGCCTTCCGGAGGACGTGTTTGAGAAGATCAAGCAGTGCGACGTCCTCTAAAAGGGGCCCATGGTGACTCCCAGAGCCGGCGATCCCTGGCCCAACCTGGTCAGCGCCAACAGCCTGCTGCGCCGGGGACTGGAGCTGTTCGCGGCGGTGCGGCCCATCTACATCCCGGAGAAGAACATCGACTGGACCTTCTTCCGCGAGAACATCGAGGGCGAGTACATCTGGGGAAATAAGGGAATTCAGGTGAATGAGGACCTGGCTGTGGATTTCAAGGTGCAGACCAAGCAGGGCAGCGAGCGCATCGCCAGAGCGGCCTTCGAGTTTGCCAGAAAGAACGGAAAGAAGAACGTGACCATCGTGACCAAGGCCAATATCGTGAAATTGGCCGACGGAAACTTTATAAGGGCCGTGCGCAAGGTGGGAGAGGAGTACCCGGAGATCGAGATTCAGGAGCGCCTGGTGGACGCCATGTGCGCTAAGATGCTGGATCCGGAGTTCAACAAGGGCATCGAGGTGATTGTTCTGCCGAACCTGTACGGCGACATCGTGACCGACGTGGCGGCGGAGCACCAGGGCGGCCTGGGCACTGCCTCCTCTTCCAACTTGGGCAACAAGTACGCCATGTTTGAGGCCATCCACGGCACCGCCCCCTACCTGATCAGCCATGGCCGCGGCGAGTACGCGGACCCCTGCAGCCTGATCCGCGCCGTGGGCATGCTGCTGGCCCACATCGGCTACGGCGACCGGAAGCGTAAGCTGGACGAGACGTTAGACATCTGCACGGTCACGGAGCGGAAGGTGGTCCTGACGACCTTCACGGAGGACGCCAGCACGAAGGAGTTCACGGATTACGTGATCGAGACGCTGGGGAGAATTTAGAGGAGTCGAGATGGATGAATGAGGGAAGGGATTGGACGGCGTGGGCGTGAGGAATGCCTGAGCGTGCTTGCGCGTGTCTATGCCGTTAAGTATCAGCCGGATGCGAACCGACTGACAATTCCTTTCATCCTCGTTCTCAGTGGCTGAGCGAAGAGCCGTTTCTCTGATCTGGGGACAGAGAGGCGGCTCTTTGTTTTGGTGGAGGCAGTGGGATGTGGGCGGAGACTGAGGGCGATTGATGAGTAGAATCGGGGGATAAGGTTGCTGGCGTTGCTTGATATTATTTGTTGCTTGATATTATATCATGGCTTGTCAGCGGCTTTTTTGCTTATTTTTAGGGAGTATTTTAGAGTATTTTTTGCGCGGAGTGCACGTGAAAAAGTCTCACAAAACATCATCTGTGGCTGGAAAACAGGAAACAGGAAACAGGAAACAGCCACCTCTGTTCTTGACGTTTCATTTTTGGTGTGTTAGAATTAATTGAACTGATAGTTTAATTAAATTCGAGTTCTACAGGAGGAATCCAAACATGGCGCGCAGAAAAAAAGAACCGCCGGACACTCACAGGGCAAATATCGCGGCGGCGGCCGGTCGGCTCTTTGCGGAGCGGGGAGCCGCCGCCGTCACGGTGGATGAGATCGCCCGGGAGGCTGGGTACAGTAAGGCCACGGTCTATGTCTATTTCCGGGACCGGGAGGAGATTGTGCGCTTCCTGGTGCTAGAGAGCATGGAGGGGCTGTGCAGCTCCATCTGCGGGGCGCTGGAGACAGAGGGGGGAATCTGGGAGAAATATCTGAAGATCTGCAGGGCGCTGGAGACATACCGGGAGCAGTATCCCTACTATTTTGAGTCCGCAGTGGGTCCGATCCCGATGGATTTTGCGGGCGGGCAGCTGCCGACGGTGGAGCAGGCCATCTTTGACGCGGGTGAGCGGATCAACGAGGCGGTGGCGGACCTGCTGCGCCAGGGGATGGAGAGCGGAGCGCTGCGGCGCGATCTGGATGTGCTCCCCACGGTGTTTGCGCTCTGGGCGGGCCTTTCCGGCCTGATCCGCATGGCGGCGGACAAACAGGCGTACATTGAGGACGTGATGGGGCGTTCCAGGCGGGAGTTTCTGGATTATGGTTACCGGGTCTTGTACCGGTCCATTGTGGCGGAGACGGTGGAGATGGCGGAAACGGTGGCGACGCCGGAAGCGGCGAAAATGGCGGAGACGGTGAGAGTGGCGGAAAAACCGGAACCGCTGGAAACAGCGAGACCGGCGGTTTCGCCCGGTACCGCGCAGGAGGTGAGGAGACATGAGTGAGAATAACCCGCGAAGACTCTTGGCGATCCTGGGGAGTCCGCACCAGAACGGCTCCACCGCGGCGATGCTGGACTGCGCTGTGAAGGCGGCGGTTGCAGCCGGGTGGGAGGTGGACCAGTTGTGGCTCTATGAGAAGAACATCGGCTACTGCAACGGCTGCCGCGTCTGTGTGGCCCTGGGAAACTGTGTGCAGAGGGATGATATCCAGGAAATCGCGGATCTTCTGCGCGGCTGCGACGTGGTGGCCTTGGCGGCTCCCGCATACTGGGCCAATGTGCCGGCCCCGGTGAAAAATCTGTTCGACCGCCTGCTGGGCGTGGCGATGGAGGAGAACGGCAGGCTTCCTAAGCCGCGGCTGTCGAGGAACCAGCGCTACCTCCTTCTGACCGCCTGCAACACCCCCTTTCCGTTCTCACGGCTGTTCGGGCAGAGCAGCGGAGCGCTGCGGGCGATGAACGAATTCTTCCACTACAGCGGCATGCGCCCCATGGGCAGCGTGACTTTCGCCGGGGCAGGAGGATCCACGGAATTGCCCGGGCGGGTGCAGAGAAAAATTCGCAGATATTGGGAAAAATGAGAAGTGGGAAGAACTGGTGCCGGACCAAAGTCCGGCGCTAAATCCGACTAGCAGTCTGGATACAACCTTGCCTTGCCGCCCTGCATTCCCCTTGACATCCCACTCATTCTGGGATACCATAAAAGACAATACGAACAAAGAGAAAGAATAGGTGATGCAGTCCGGCTGATCCAGGCATAATCCAATCATTTATGCTGGTTTCGCTGGAGAAGAGTAGATAGAATCAACACAACCGGTCAGAGAACATGCGCTGCGGCTCGCAGCCTGTTTTTGTTGTCCGATGTTTGATTTTATTTTACTCTCGCTGCCATGATTGGTTTTAAAGCTGTAGAGTAAAATCTACGGCTTTTTCTTTTTTGTCCGTAAAAAAATTTGAGAGGAGCAATCATATGTACAATCAGATTCGCGTAGCAGTCAAGCTTCCGGCGCTCTACGAAAAGACGGAGGTCCCGTTCTGGGACGATGAGCACATCTCCGGGCAGATGCTGAAGGCGCACCTGGACCCGGACTTCGAGGGAGCCAGCAGAAAGAAAGACTTTATCGACCAGTCCGCAGCCTGGATCGGGGAGATCGCGCCGCCGCGGGAGCACAATCGCCTGTTGGACATCGGCTGCGGCCCGGGGCTCTATGCGGAGCGGTTTGAGAAGATAGGCTACCAGGTCACGGGCGTCGATTTTTCAAGGCGATCCATCGATTACGCAGTCGCCTCGGCCGCCCGGCAGGGGAAGGCGATTACCTATCACTGCCTGGACTACCTGAAGATGAACCTGGAGAAAAAATTCGACCTGGTTACGATGATCTACTGCGACTACGGCGCATTGTCGGACGAGGACCGGAGGACCGTTTTGGCCAACGTGCGCAGACATTTAAGGCCGGGTGGAAAGTTCCTGTTCGATGTGTTTTCCATCGCACATCTGGAGAATTTCAGCGAGTGCCAGACCTGGGAGATAAACGAGAACGGCGGTTTCTGGAGGAAAAACGGCTACATTGCCCTAAACCGAAAGCTCCGATACAAGGACCGCGTCACCTTGGAGCAGATCACAATCATCGACGGCGGGGAGCCGGTCAATTACTACCTGTGGAACACCCATTTCACGGCGGAACTTCTCGCCCGTGAGGCCGAGGAAGCGGGCTTTCGGGTCCTGGATTTTTATGGGGATGTCAAGGGCACGCCCTATGGCAGCGCAACAGATACGCTGGCAGTTTTGCTGGAGGCGTAAGACCGGGGAGCCGTAAGACCGGGAGGCGTAGAACGGGAAGTGGCAGGGCGGGGAGCCGTAAGACCGGGAGGCGTAGAACGGGAAGCGGCAGGGCGGGGAACCATAAGATTGAGGGGCATAGACCGGGAAGTAGCAGGGCGGGGAGCCGTAAGACCGGGAGGCGTAGGCCGGGAAGCGGCAGAGCGGGGAGGCGTATGACCGTGGAGGCGTAGACCTGGAAGCAGCAGGGCGTGGAGCCGTAAGACCGAGCGACATAGACGGGAAGCGGCATATCGGGGAGCCAGAGAATAGCCACAGAAAAATCCCCCTACCCCTTCAAAAACACACCCAACTAAATCCTCTAAAAACAAAAACCGGCGTGACATGTCAAATCCCACATCACGCCGTTCCTAACATTACCCAAAACTTAAACTAACACATTACCTCGCAACCCTTTTTCAATCCTCAAACTCATACGGCTTGATTTCGCGCACCACATCCAGAATCGTCCCGTCCCGGTTCTCGATAATCCCCACGATCCGGTCCTTAAACTGGATCTCGTCCGGCGTGCCCACGATGGAGTAGGCGATGTCGCGCAGCTCCTCGATGGTGCAGAGGGGCAGCCCGGAATCCTTGTAGGCCTCGATCAGATCGGTCCGCTTGGGGTTGATGGCGATGCCGTAGTCCGTCACCACGATGTCCACCACCTCGCCCGGGGTCACAACCGTCACGACGCGGTCGCAGACGGTGGGAATCCGGCCGCGCACCAGCGGCGCCACGATGATGGAGCAGTTGGAGCCGGCGCTGGTGTCCGGGTGTCCGCCCGGGGCTCCGCGCACGATGCCGTCGGAGCCGGTGACCACGTTCACGTTAAAGTCCACGTCCACCTCCAGGGCTCCCAGGATCACGAAGTCCAGCTTGTTGACGAACGCCCCCTTGTTGAGCGGGTTGGCGTACTCGGAGGTGGAGATTTCAAAGTGCCTGGGGTTATTGCGTATGGACTCGATGGCCCCGATGTCGAAGGCCTGGGCGTCCACGATGTTGCGCACCAGCCCCGCGTCCAGCAGGTCGCACATGGGCTTTGTGATGCCGCCGATGGCGAAGCTCATGTGGATGTCCTTCTCCTCCATGATGGGCCGCAGCATGGTGTTTACCGCCAGGGAAGCGCCGCCCGCGCCGGTCTGGAAGGAGAATCCGTCCTTAAAGAAGGGGGACAGCTCGATGAGCTTGGTGCAGTAGGCCGCCATCTTAAGCTCCCGCACGTCCTTGGTCATGCGCACCGCGTTGCTGACGATTTTTGCCGGGTTGCCGATCTCATCCACCACGCACACGTAGTCCACGTCCACCATGGAGATGCTGGGCGGGAAGTTGGGGAAGGGCACCAGGCAGTCGGTGATGACCACCACGTTGTCCGCATATTTTGCGTCCACCACGGAGTAGGAGAGCACGCCGCAGTCGCTCTTTCCGCCCACGCCCCTGGCGTTTCCGTACTCGTCGGAGGTGGGAGCGCCGATGAACGCGATGTCGATGTGCACGTCGCCCTCCTCGATGGCCCGCACGCGCCCGCCGTGGGAGCGGATAATTGCGGGGGTTTTCAGCTTGCCGTAGGAGATGGCCTCGCCGATCTTCCCGCGCACGCCGGAGGACTGGATGCCGGTGACCACGCCCTCCTCGATCAGCTTCGCCACCGGGTCATGGGCGGCGCCCAAGGAGCTGGCGCAGATGGTGATGTCCTTCACGCCCATGGCCGCCACCTGCTCCATCACCATGTTTACAATGTAATCCCCATCCCGGAAGTGGTGGTGGAAGGAGAGCACCATGCCGTCCTTTAGCCCACATTTTTCCAACGCCTCCCGGATGGAGGAGACCATTTTATCCTGTTTCGGGTCCACCACGGCGCGCACAGTGGGAGCCGCCTTGTGGTAACGCGCATTGTCCCGCGCGAAGGAACCCTCGAATCCTTTTTTCCCGTACTGAGCTAAGAGCTCGTCGGGAATCTCGCGTCCAACTTGATTGATCATTTTACAGTTCCCCCTCATATACGCCTGAAGCCTTCGCCAGCTGGATTGTCCGCATTGCGCCTTCGTAGAATGCGATGTCGATCATCTTTCCGTCCACGGTGAACACGCCGATGCCCAATGCCTTTTTCTCGTCAATCTCCCGGACCACCTTCTCTGCGAAGATGATCTCCTTCTGGGTCGGCGTAAAGATTTTGTGGACGATCTCGATCTGCCTGGGGTTGACCAGGGATTTGCCGTCAAAGCCCATCATCTTGATCATGCGGACCTCGCGCTCGAAGCCCTCCATGTCGTCCAGGTTCGTGAACACGGTGTCAAAGCACTGGACACCGGCCGCCCGGGCCGCGATGATCATGTGCTGCCTGGCCCCGGCCAGCTCCACGCCGGTACCGGAGATCACGGTCTGTAAATCCTTGGTGTAGTCGCCGCCGCTGAGCGCGATGCCGAAGAGCCGCTCCGAGGACTCGCAGATTTCCAAGGTGTTTAGCACGCCCCGGGTGGACTCGATGGCCGCCATCAGAAGGGTTCTTCCCACCGGCACGCCGAATTCCTCTTCGGCCGCGGTCACGGCCGCCTCCACGGTGCGCACGTCCGCCGCGGACTCGGTCTTCGCGATGCGGATGGTGTCGGCGCCGCCGGCCACGCACACGCGGATGTCCTCGCGCCAGTGCGGTGTGTCCAGGCCGTTTATGCGGACCACCCGCTCGGTGCCGCGGTAGTCGATTTCCTGTAAGGCGTGGTACAGGGAGTAGCGGGCCGCGTCCTTCTGGTTCTCAGCCACCGCATCCTCTAGGTCCAGCATGATGGAGTCCGCCCCGTACACGTAAGCGTCCTTGATCAGACCGGGCTTCTGGCAGTTTAAAAACATCATGGAACGTCTGAGACGTTTTTTGTTCGGATGTGTCATCGAATTGCACCTCCCCACGGAAGATTTTCTGTCTGACCGGCGGAGCGGTACACAGCGCACTCCACCCGCGCCTTTAGGGTGCAGTCTAAGGCGCCCTTGTCCACAACGGTCACCCGGGCATTTGTCACGTCCAGTCGCTTTAGCGTCTCGGTCACCGTCTGTTTAATCTGCCTTCCGAACTGGTGGATCACATTGCTCTCGATGGTGAGCGAAAGCCCCCCGTCCCCCGGCTCCACCGTGACCTGCGCGTCGCTGGACTCCAGCGTGCCGGCCATCGCGGCTTTTTGAATCTGCATAATTCCTCCTCCTTTTAAACTGCATGGTTCAATTGTCTTCTGATTCAAGAGTAACACATTTCAGGTGAGGTTTCCAATACGATTCCGCAAATGGAAGTATAGGCAAATGCCTATACCACGAAGCATGCGATGGGACCCGGGGATCTGATTCACCGGTACTGCGCGTGGAACATCTGGTGCTCCGCCAGCAGCGTTTCCTTTAGGAGCTTTGCGAACTGTTCCACCGGCGTGGAGCGGTAGCGGGCGTAGGGGTATCCCAGGGCCAGCGGGCGGTGACGCCCCTCGGGGCCGATGGAGTAGTAGTCCAGCTGGTAGGACGGGTCCACGAAGGTCTCCGGCAGGAAGGTGACACCGAGCCCCTCGGAGGCCAGCCGGGCGATCAGTGTCAGGTTCCGAAAGGTCCGGGAGCTGGTGGGCCGAAAGTCGCAGCTGTCGAAGAGGTCGTTGGCGAAATCGTACAGCCGGTTGTTGATGTCGTAGAGCAAAAACGGGCAGTCCGCCAGCTCCCTTAGGTCGATCCAGGGCAAACGGCCCGGCACCCGGTGAATCTCTGCGGGGAGAGGGGAGTCCTTGGGCGCGGCCAGCACGATCTCCTCGTCCATGAACACCTCACAGGTCAGGTTGGCGTCGGAGAGGGGCGGGATCAGGATCCCCAAGTCGATGGTGCCCTTCTGAAGCTTCTCCTCCAGCTCCTTGGTGCGCGCCTCCACGATCTGCACGTTCACCTTGGGGTAGGCGCGGTAGAACTCCGGCAGCACCCGGGGCAAAAGAAACGGGGCTCTCTGGGCGGAGACGGCGAAGATCACGGAGCCGGACATGTCCCCCGACGCGTCGGCCAGACGGCTTCTCATGTCCCGCTCCAGCCGGAGAATGTCCCGGGCCGTGTCTAAGAAGAGCTGTCCCTCATGGGTCAGCTTGAGCCCCTGCTTGGTGCGGATGAAGATGGGGTAGCCCAGGTCGTCCTCGTATTTCTTCAAAAACTGGCTCAGCGTGGGCTGAGAGATGTACAGCCGCTTGGCCGCCGCGGAGACGCTCCCCAGCTCCTCGATTGCGAACAGGTAACGAATATTTTTAACGTCCAATCTGCGGGCCCTCCTTCAGCTTTGCGCGCAGCGATTCGTGCTGCGCCTGCAAGATTTCAATCACCACGTCCGAGAACGCCTGGGCGGCCTTGGACAAGTAACCGGCGGGCGGGTAACCCAGAACCAGGGTGCGGAACTGTCCGGTCTCGCCGATGGAGAAGTAGCAGAGGCGGTTGCGGGGATCGATGTAGGTCTCCGGGATGAAGGTCAGCCCCATCCCCGCCTCGGTCAGCCGGATCAGGGTCTCGAAGCTGTCGTGGGTCTGGGTGATTTTGGGGGTGATGTGGTGGTCGGCAAAAATCTGGTCCGAGAACATGCTGAGCCTGTGATTGATGCTGTAGAGCAGAAACTCCTGGCCGTTCATGAGCTCGAAGTCGATCCAGGCATGCCCGCCTCCCGGATCCCTGTGGGCGGCCTGAAGGATCGGGTGGTCGGCCGGGGCGGCCAGAAAAATTTCCTCCTCGATCACCTTCAGATAAGGAATGTCCTTGTTGCCGAGCGGCAGGCTAAGGAACGCCACGTCCACATGCCCCTCGGTCAGGAGGCGCTCCTGCTTGGCCATGTGGGCCTCAGTGATGGACACCTCGATGTTGGGGTATTTGCGGCGGAACGCGGGCAGGACCAGGGGGAGCAGATAGGGGGAGCGGAAGGAGGAGAGGGAGAAGGACACCTTGCCCCGCTGCAGGCTGGACAGCTCCATCAACTGGTTGTTTAGGTTGCGCTGCAGCCGCGTGATCTGTTGGGCCGTGTGGATGTAGAGATCCCCCTCCCTGGTGGGCTTTAGGCCCTGGGGCGTGCGGATGAACAGCGTGTAGCCGCACTGCGTCTCATAGTTTTTTAAGAACTGGCTGAGGGACGACTGGGCCACAAAGAGCTTCTGGGCCGCCTTGGAGAGACTGCCGCACTCCGCGATCGCCAGGATGTACTGTATTTCTTTTAATTCCATAATGAATGGCTCCTATCTCCCGACCTTGTGCACTTTATCTATCGGAAAATCCGAAAGGTGGGTATGGTATATCGATATTATCCAAAAAAGTGATTCTATATTATAATAAATCCATGATGAAGTCAACAAGATGCGGGACTTCAGGGATGGGGCGGCCGCCCATTCCGAAAATGAGACAGATGAACAGGAGAGAGTACATGGCAAGTCAATTAAAACTCACAAGGCAGCTGGATCCAAATCGTCCGGCAGTGCTTTTCATCCCCGGGGGGATGGCCACGCCCCCCGCGGTGTTCGACGGGATCGAGAATGAGATCCCATGGCAGTCCGCGGTCATCGACTGGAGCACCTCCCCGGGCCCCTGGGACATTGTAGTGCTGGGGAACCGGGTGTTGGAGCTGATCACAGAGCTGGACCTTAAGCGGGTGGTGCTGGCGGCCTACTCGGCCGGCGGCGTGATGGCCATCCAGGCGGCCATCGCGGACGAGGAACACCGGATCGCGGGCATGCTCCTCTCCAACACCGGCCCCTGCGCCATCGGCCACGGGGACCCGGATCTTCCCAAGCGCATTGAGGAGCAATGGTTCTCCATGGAGCTGTTTGAGCCCTTCCTCACCCGCTGCTTTTCCCGCCCCGTGGACCCGGCGCTGAGGGAAAAAATGCTGGAGTACGCGAAGACGGTGGACAAGGAGGCGGTTTACCAGTCCTCCAAGACCCTCAGGGAGCACGATCTGCGGCCGGGACTTCCAAAAATCACCTGCCCGGTGGTGATCGCCCACGGGAGCCTGGACAAGGCCCGGACCCTGGAGCACGTGAAGATGCTGACCGACGGAATCCCGGATACCGAGGTCTTCCTGCTGAACGGCGGCCACACCATCATGGTGGAGGACCACGACAACTGGGTGGAAAAGCTGAACTATCTGATACAGAAGGTTGACAAGTGACAAATAAAAAAGAGGGGGAATTGAAATGCTTGCACTGATAGGTTTTCTGATTATTATTGTTATGATGCTCCTGATCTTTAAGAGCAAGGCGCTGCCCGCGTTCTGTTTCGCGGTGCTGCCCATCATCGGCGCGCTGATCTGCGGCTTCAGCCTGACCGACATCTCCGACTTCATCGGAAAGGGTGTCGGCTCCACCTGGCAGACGGCCATCCTGTTCATCTTCTCCGTGACCTACTTCGGAATCATGAACGACGCGGGACTCTTTGACAAGCTGGTGGACGGCCTGGTCAAAAAGGCCGGAAAGAACATCACGCTGATCCTGATTTTCACGTCCATCATCGCCATGATCGGACACATCGACGGCGCGGCGGCGACCACATACCTGATCACCATCCCCACCATGCTGCCGATCTACAAGAAGATGCACATCCGTCCCACCGTTCTGCTGCTTCTCTGCGGCGCTGCGACCGGTATCATGAACCTGGTGCCCTGGGGCGGCCCCACCATCCGCGCGGCGACCACCGCCAACGTGGACGCCACCGAGCTGTGGATCAAGATGATCCCCATGCAGGTATTCGGCCTTGTCAGCCTGATCGGCATCGCCATCTTCCTGGGCATGGTTGAGACAAAACGCCTGGCGAAGCTTGGCATCGTGGCCTCCGACACAGAGGACGACGCGTGTGGGGAAAACGCTGTGGATATGTCCTTAAAGCGCCCCAAGCTTCTGTGGTTTAACCTGATCTTCACCATCATCCTGATCATTGCCCTGGTGGACAAATGGCTTCCCACCTACGCGGTGTTCATGGTCGGAACCATCATCGTGCTGGCGGTGAACTACCCGGATCCCCAGCTTCAGCAGAAGCGGATCCAGGCCCATGCTCCCTCCAGCATCATGCTGACCGTCACCCTGCTGTGCGCCGGTATCTTCTTAGGCGTCATGACCCAGACCGGCATGGTCCTTGAGATGTCCAAGGTCCTGATCAACGCCCTCCCCGTGGGCCTGCAGCGCTACCTGCACTACATCGTCGGCGCACTCGGCGCACCTCTCGGAATGGTCCTGGGGCCGGATCCCTACTACTACGGAATCATGCCCATCATCGGCCAGATCGTGGCGCCCTTCGGCGTCAGCCTTGACGCGGTGGGCCGCGCGATGCTCATCGGCGAAAACGTGGGCCTCTCCGTCAGCCCGGTCGTACCTCCCACCTTCCTTGCCATCGGCCTGGCAGGCGTGGATTTAAAGGAACACATCAAGTTCTCGTTCCTGCCCCTGTGGGCGCTCAGTGTCGTGATGATGCTCTTCGCCATTGTGGTCGGAATTATATAAGGCTTAGGAGCCCTGAAACTGCGATGGGATAGCAGGTTTTGGGGCTCCTTTTTTGGTAGGGGAGATCTTTAAGTGAGTTTTTTCTCTGAGATACGCGGACGCGCTTAGGGTTGTCGGGAAAAGCGGAGGGGCGGGCTTTGTGGGCGCTCATCCTATCTGCGGGGCCCGGGTCTAAGCGCCAAGCAGCACCTCCGCCGCCCGCTCTCCCGATCCGCGATTTCTCCCCGCGGTTGCGTCCCTTTTTCACTTTCCCTCCCTCCACACTTTTTAACATAAGTTGAAAAAGTCTCTGTAAAAAATAGTATAATCCGTAAAAATGCCCTATCTAAAGCCCATTTTCCCCTCTTTTTTGCACATTAAAATACAAACTTCTTATCGTTGACTTACAAACTTTGCATTGTTACTATAAAATTACGAGATTACCAAAACGAACTGGCGGCCGGCGCTTAGTGATCGTTAAAACCCATTCATTTGCAAGGGAGAAGGAGAATACAGATGAGAAAAGGATTAATGGCAATTCTATTATCAGTGGCAATGACATCGGGGATGTTGGCGGGATGTTCCGGGTCGAAGGACGCGCAGACACAGCAGAAGCAGGAGACCGAGGCCAAGAAAGAGGAGAAGACGGAGGCGGCCACTACCGCAGCCGAGGCTCAGAGCAAGGAGACCCAGGCCCAGGCGGCTGAGACCGACTGGCCTAAGAACCCGGTGCAGATCATCGTGGGCGCCAACGCGGGCGGCGGAATCGACACGGCGGCGCGCCTGATCGCAAAGTACATGGAGAAAGAGCTGGGACAGCCCTTCGTGGTCAGCAACGTATCCGGCGGCGCGGGCAGCATCGCGGCCACCCAGGTCAAGGACGCCAAGCCGGACGGCTACACCATGCTGGTGTGCCACGAGGCGCTTCTGACCAACAAAATCTCCAATGTGACGGATTTTGACTACGACGCCTTCGCGTCCGGCGGAATCCCCTTCAAGGTGTACACCACCTGCCTGCTGAGCAAGAAGTACAGCACCTTCGACGAACTGATCCAGGCGGCAAAGGACAGCCCCGGAACCATCAAGTTCGGCACCGAGCTGGCCACCAACGACACGGCCATCATCGCCATGATGGAGGACAAGTTCGACGTGCAGTACCAGCTGGTGGACGCGGGCGCCGTGTCCGACCAGATCGCGGCCATGATGGGCGACCACATCGAATTCATGAAGGCTCCTGTGGGTCTGGTGAAGGACTATGTGACCTCCGGCGATTTCCATCTGCTGGCATTCTTCAACGAGGAGCGCAACCCCGACTACCCGGAGATCCCCACCATGCAGGAGCTGGGCGTGGACTTCGTGGTGGACAAGTTCTTCTTCTGCGGATTCCCCAAGGACACGGATCCGGCCATCATCGCCAAGTTCTCCGAGGCGTTAAAGAAAGTCTGCGAGAACCCGGATTTCCAGGCGGATGCGGCGAACGTGCAGTACGCGGTGGAGTACGTGGCCCCGGAGGACACGGCGGCATACTTTGAGCAGTGCAAGGTGCGCCTACAGGAGTACCAGGATATTCTGGACAGCCACTATTGATGGCCGGCTGAGCGCATGTAAGAGGAGGGAGAAACGTGGGCAAACGATATAAAGATGCCGTGATCGGCACGGTTTTGGCAGTGCTTTCCTGCATATACTTAGCCCTTTCATTCCAGATCAAGCGGAGCAACATCGACCGCGTTGTGGGTTCACGGATGTTTCCGCAGATATGCGGGATTGTGATTCTGGGCCTCAGCATCTGGCTGATCGTGAGCGGAATTAAAAACGCCGCCAGGGCCGGGGTAGAGGAGGCGGAGCCGGTGCTAAAGAGCAGCTACACCCGGACGGTGATCGTTCTGGGGAGCTACGCGGCGTACATATTTTTGATGGACAAGCTGGGCTTCACCCTTTCCTCCGTCCTCTATCTGTTCAGTCAGATGCTGGTGATGGGAAAGTGGCCTGCGAGCCGCAAGTCGATCGCACTGTACCTGTTCATCTCGGTGACGGCATCCATCGCCATCTACATCCTGTTTAACAAGGTGTTCCTGCTGATGCTGCCGAAGGCCGGCTGGCTGTAGAAAGGGGGAATCCGGATATGGGAGGATTCGCAATGTTTGCGGACGGATTCAGCCAGATCATGGAGCCGCAGATTCTGCTACTCTGCCTGGCGGGCGTGATCCTGGGGATTTTCTTCGGGGCCAGCCCGGGCATGACCTCGTCCATGGGAATCGCGTTAATTTTGCCGGTGACCTACGGCATGGACATTGTCCATGGCATGTCGATTCTTTTGGGAATTTACATCGGAAGCATCTCCGGCGGCCTGATCACCGCGATTCTGATCAACATACCGGGCACGCCCGCGTCGGTGGCAACCACCTTCGACGGGCACCCCGTGGCGGAGCGGGGGGAGGGCGGCCGCGCCATCCGAATCGGCACGCTGTACTCGCTGCTAGGCGGTCTGTTCAGCCTGATCATCCTCTTCGCCATCTCCCCGGTTTTGGCCAGGTGGGCGCTAAAATTCAGCTATGAGGAGTACTTCGCAATCGGCCTTCTGTCCCTGACGCTGATCGCCAGCCTGTCCGGCAAATCGCTGGTGAAGGGCATGCTGAGCGCGGTTATCGGGATCGTGTTCACCACCGTGGGCATGGCTCCGGTGGACACGGTGCGGCGCTTCACCTTCGGGATCCGGGACTTGGACGCGGGCTTTAAGCTCCTGCCGCTAATGATCGGCGTGTACGCGGTGATGGAGGTCATAAAAGCCGCGGGATCCGCAGAGCAGGGCGATATGAAAATTTTGAACTACAAGTCCAAGGGCATCGGGGTATCCTGGAAGGAATTCCGGGAGCAGTTTAAGAACTTTATCGTCTCCTCCGGGATCGGCACGGGCATCGGAATCCTTCCGGGCCTGGGCGCCGCCATCTCGAACCTGATCTCATACTCGGTCTCCAAGAACATGTCCAAGCACCCGGAGAAGTACGGGACCGGCTGCATCGACGGCCTGATCGCCTCCGAGACCGCCAACAACGCGGTGTCCGGCGGCGCCATGATCCCGCTTCTGACCATGGGAATCCCGGGGGACGCGGGGACGGCCATGCTTCTGGCCGCGTTCATGCTCCACGGCATCACGCCGGGGCCGTTACTGTTCCAGACTCACGGCAACGTGATCTACGCCATGTTCGCCATCCTGATCGTCGCCAACATCATGATGTTTGTGGTGCAGCTCTACGGGCTTCCGGGCTTTTTAAAGCTCCTCATGATCCCGCGCAACATCCTGCTGCCGATCGTGATGGTTTTGGCCAGCGTGGGCGCCTTCGCCATGAACAACCGCGTGTTCGACATCTGGTCCATCTTCATGTTCGCACTGGTGGGCTACGGCCTCAGCCGCTTTGACTTCCCGCCGGCCCCGGTGGTTCTGGGCTTCGTCTTGGGCCCGATCATCGAGTTAAACTTCCGGAGAGGAATGATGTCGTCCTACGGAAACTTCGCCGCATTCTTCACGCGGCCCATCGCCGGGACAGTCCTGGTGCTGACCATCCTGATCCTCATATGGCAGGTGGTGAGCAATATCCGTAAAAGCAAAAAAGTCAGGTGTTAAGGAGAACAAACAATTATGTCAGATAAAAAGCCGATGAATCTGCTGATCATACTCAGCGACCAGCACAGCAAACGCATGCTGGGCTGTTACGGAAACGACCGGGTGAAGACGCCCAACCTGGACCGTCTGGCCGCGGAGGGCGTGTGCTTTGACAATGCGTACTGCAACTCGCCCATCTGCGTGCCGTCCCGGGCGGCCTTCGCCACCGGGAACTACGCGTCCCGCAACCAGTACTGGGACAACGCCTGCGCCTACGGGGGCGAGGTGAGAAGCTGGGGGGGAAGACTGCACGGGGAGGGGTATCCGGTGACCACCATCGGAAAGCTTCACTACAAGAACGATTCCCCGAAGACGGGCTTTGTGGACCAGCGGATCCCGTTAAACATCAAAAACGGGGTGGGGGATGTCTACGGGGCGATCCGGGACAACAAGATCACCCGCTACCAGTTCCGGGACGCGCTTCTCACCGCGGGCCCCGGGCATTCCGATTACATCACCTACGACCAGGAGGTGGCCCGCAGGGCGGCCGAATTCCTCCGCACCGAGGGGACAAAGAGCGAGAAGCCGTTCGTGCTCAATGTGGGCTTTGTGACGCCCCATTTCCCGCTCATCGCGCCCCAGGAGTTCCTGGATCTGTACCCGGATGAAGCCTCCGTCAGAAGGCCCATCCAGTTTGCGAGGGAGGAGTGGCCCCACCACCCGCTGATCGACGACTACCGCCGCTACTGCGGCACGGACCAGGTGAGCGACGAGCAGGCCTTTAAGGCAATCCGGACCTACTACGCGCTCTGCTCCTTCATGGACGCCCAGGTGGGCGTGGTGCTGGACGCTCTAAGGGAGTCAGGCCTCTGGGATAACACCCGGGTGATCTACGGCGCGGACCACGGCGACACCATGGGGGACCACGGCGTGTACTTTAAGTCCACCATGTACGAGGGCAGCGCGGGGATCCCCATGATCATGCGGGGGCCGGACATCCCGGCGGGGACCAGAAACAAAACCATCGTGTCCCTGGTGGACGTCTATCCCACGGTGCTGGACTGCGTAGGAATTTGGCCGGACGCGGAGGATGAGAAGCTCCCGGGAAGCTCCCTCCTGAACTTTGCGCGGGGGAGAGAGGAGGAGCGGACCGCCTTCTCCGAGTACTACTCCCAGGGAATCTACACCGCCATGTTCATGCTGCGAAAGGGGGCCTATAAGTACGTTCACTATGTGAATGAGCGCCCGCAGCTGTTTAACCTGGAGCAGGACCCGGAGGAGCGGGAGGATCTGGCCGGACAGCCCGAGTACGCCCCGCTTCTGGAGGAGATGTACCGGGAGTTAAAGTCCATCGCGGACGTGGAACAGCTGGAGCATGACTCAAAGGAGGCCCAGCGGCAGCTGCTCGCCAAGCACGGCGGGGAGGAAGAATTTTTAAAGAGCTTCAAACCGGCACTGTTCTCGCCGATCCCGGATCTCTCACGGTAAAGAAGCTCGTCAAAGAGAACGTCAACGGCCGACCGGGATTCCGGCTCGGCCTGCTGGCAAATAAGGAGGCGTGGGATGCACGGAGATTCCATATTTAACCAGTTTTCGCCGCTGACCAGGCGTGTATTCTCCTATATTTTAAAGCACCGCCCGGTGTCGCGGGCGGATATCAGCCATGCCCTGGAGAAGACCGCCATGTCCGTCAAGCGGGCCATCGAACCCCTGGAGGAGGCGGGGCTGATCGCCGAGTGCGGCATCGGCGCCTCCACCGGCGGCCGCAAGCCCATTCTCTACACGGTAAACTGTAACCGGTACTACATCGGGGCGGTGAACATCTCCACCACCTACTGCGAGGTGGCGCTCATGAACCTGTGCATGGAGATCCTGGACATCCAGGACTTCGCGCTAAATCCCCACAGCCAGCCGGACTGGGCGATGGACCAGATCGCTGCGATCTTCTCCTCGCAGCTTTCGGCCTTTAAAATCGACCGTGAGCAGGTCCTGGGGGTGGGCGTCAGCGTGTTCAGCTCCCTAAACCGGGAATCCGGAAAGCTGATCCGGCCCATCATCCTGTATCTCAACGAGAGCTGGGTGGACTACCCCATCGTCAGCGAGCTTGAGCGCCGCCTGGCCCTCCCCATCGAGACGGAGAAGGGCACCAACGCGGCCGCCATGCTGGAGTACCACTACGGGAAGGGCAGGGACAGCGAGCGCATGCTCTACATTCTCTGTGCCATGAACATCCGGTCCGCGGTTGTGATGCGCGGGGAGCTTCAGAGCATCGCCCCCTACTACGAGGACGCCTTCGGCCACATGACCATCAACTACGACGGGGTACCCTGCCAGTGCGGCCGGTATGGCTGCGTGGACTGCTACACCACGATCCCGGCCATTATGGAGCAGTTCCGGATGGGGATCAAGGGCGGCAGGCGCAGCATCTTAGAGTCCTACGTGGAGTCGGAGGCCTTCGACTTCCACGACATCTGCCGGGCCTCCGAGGAGGGGGACGCCCTGGCCTGCGAGGTGATCACCTCCGCGGCCAGCATGCTGGGACTTGCCCTGGCCAACTACATCAACCTGTTCTGCCCGGATCTGGTGGTGCTCTCGGGGCTTTTGGTCAAGGAGTCGCCCCTCTACTTCAAGGTGGCGGTGGAGACCGCCAAGGAGAAGTCCAACTACGCCTGGTACCACAAGAGCGTAGTGTTCGAGAGAAAGGGCAGCTTCACCCACTCCATCGCCAGCGGCGCCGCGGCGATTCTTTTGGAGCGGCTGACCGGAGGCGAAAACTGGCCCCAGTGAAAATGAATTTTTTGGAATTTTTTCAAAAAACTACTTGACTATATTTTACAGTGTGGTATAATAAACTCCGCAGTCGCGAGTTAGCAAAGCGGTTGCGGAGAGAATTTCATTAATGGGCTATCGCCAAATGGTAAGGCAACGGACTCTGACTCCGTCATTTCCAGGTTCGAGCCCTGGTAGCCCAGCTCAAGAAAAAGTCTCATGGATTTAATCCATGAGACTTTTTCTCTGTGTTGTCATGATTCCACATATTTTTCGCAGTCAAACACCAGAGTCAGAACCACGGTGTCCGTTTCCGCGCTGATGCGGATATAGTCGGCCATATGGAAGGCCATCCGCATCATCCGGCAGCTCTCCGTGATGTCCCATCCGGTCCGGTTCTTGAGAACCGCGGTGAAAATCGGGGCGTCATCGCTGGAGATTTCCAGTACAGAGGCGGTCATCTCTGCAAAATCCCGCAGCACCGGCAGGAGAGCGGCATTGAACCATGACCTGCTTCGGTCGATTCGCACGGCGCAGCCGTTCTGGCGGATCCGCCGGATTGCCTGTGCGGCGGCTTTGCGCTCCTTCACGGTCATGATATCCAGCTCAGCGGTAATATCCAAGTCGTCTGCTTCTGTGGAGTAATCATAGCGTTTCATGTAAACCATACCTCCTGTATCTAAATACGACCTGTATTATAATACATCTTATTTGCGTACATGTCTACCCATATAATCTAATAAAAAAGAGGGGAGTGCGGCATGGGATATGTGGAGATAAAGCTGGAATCGTTTTTGAAGGAAAGCGGGGTCAGCAAAAATAAGGTCTGCGCGGCCTGCGAACTGCAGCGGACGCAGCTCAACAACTACTGCAAGAACAAAGTGACCAGGGTGGATCTGGCGATCATGGCCAGGCTCTGTGAATATCTGGGGTGCGAGATCTCGGACCTGCTGGAGTATCGAAAAGAATCGATGTAACGCTTCTGTTATGCTGTTGACGGCATTTCTTCCAACAAAATTCCCGGGCAGAATCATTTGGCAATGTGTTTGACGCGGCTGCGGCCGGATGCTACAATTGAGTTATGTGAAACTAACAAGGGCAGCGCCCGGACATCAGGGAGGAGAGAAAAATGATTTCTGCGATCGAGGAGAGGCGGAGTATCCGCAAATATACGGGAGAGCCGGTGCCCAGGGCGGCGGTGGAGGAGATCCTCCGGGCCGGGATGCTGGCCCCGTCGCCCAAGAACCGTCAGCCCTGGAAATTCACGGTGGTCACCGGAAAATCCAAGGAGGACATGCTGGCGGCCATGGAGCGGGGGCTTGCGAGAGAGCGGGAGAAGCCGCTGCTCCCGGAGAGCGCGCCCCACATCGGCGGCGCCCAAAATACGCTTCAGATCATGCGCCAGGCACCGGTGATCATCCTGGTGGAGAACGTGCTGGGATGTGACGTTAACGCAAGCCTTGAGACCGACGCCCTGGTGGCCGAGATCTGCAACGCCCAGTCGGTGGGCGCGGCTGTGGAGAACATGACACTGGCCGCCGCAGCCCTGGGCCTCGGCAGCCTATGGATCTGTGATACCTATTTCGCCTACCCGGAGCTGACGTCCTGGCTGGGCGCTGAGGGCGCGCTGTACGCGGCCCTGGCGGTGGGCTACAGCGATGAGAACCCGGCCCCAAGGCCGAGAAAGCGGCCAGAGGACACCGTCAGCTGGCGGGAGTGAGCAGAAGGGGGCAGAGGCCTGGAATTTCAGGTGATCGCCTGTAGGGTTTGCTAAAGGCCATTGCATCTGGCAATCACCCGTAGGCTTCGCCAGGGGCCATTGTATCTGGTAATCGCCCGTAGGCATTGCCAGGGCCTATTGTATTCAACAACAAAAAAAGCTGTCCTGAGGACTCCTCAGAACAGCTTTTTAACATTTACAGTATTTTCAGAGCTCCGCCCGGCGCGTGCAGCCCGGCACATATGGCCTCAGCCAACAATCCCCGGCGCATGCAGCCCCGGCCAACGATCCCCGGCGCCTGCGCCCCTGCCAACACGCCCTCAGCCTTATCCCTTCCTGCAAATCATATTCCTTGCCCGATACCCGTTCAGCACGATCCCCTCCTCGCAGGCGGTCACGTACATCACGAAGTCCGGTCCGAAGCCGAAGATTCCCTCCCGGTCGCCGGTGAAATATAACGGCGCGGTCCCGTAGCGGGGGTGGGAGATCCGGTAGCTTCCGTTCTCCTCTGTGATCACCAGGCGGCACAGGGTCTCGTCCTGGAAGTAGCTTCCGGCCGACAGGCCGCAGTCCTTTCCGGGCGCCGTCTGGGCCTTCTTAAGCGACACAGAGCGGGCCGGCAGAATGTGCGTGGGGCCGTCCTCGCCGAACACCAGGTACTCGTCCAGGGTACCGATCCGGTAGGCTTTATCCTCCTGCCGCACAAGCTCTGTGAGCCCGTACTCCCGCTTCATGAAGAACTTCCCATTCTCCCCGGTGATCTCCATCACAACCGGGTCGTCCGGCAGGGAGGTTACGTACACGCCCGCCTTCGGCTCACACGGGTTTTCCACCGCTCTGGGCTCGTCCTCAAAGGGGATTCCAAGGGTCAGCGCGGCCAGCTTCTTGGCGGCCCTGGAGGCCATGTATGTTGTCGTGTTGCTGAGCAGCACGATCTCCAGCTCCTTCTCCGGGATCCACAGCAGCTGCGCCCGGTAGGCCGCGTCCGCGCCGCCGTGCTCGTACACCCGCATCCCGTCAAAGATGTGAGTCATCATGCCGCCGCAGTACTCGATCTCCGTCCCGTCCTTCAACACCGCCGCTTTTAACACCGTGTCCACGGTCTCGCGGCTGAACAGCTTCGGGTTCTCGTACTCGGACAGAATCCGGACTAAATCCCTGGCGCAGGTGTTGACGCTGGTGGGGCCGTAGAGGGAGTAATTGAGCGGGTTGTAGTAGTAGGTCCCGTTGCCCTCGTCCTGGTAGGAGTAGGCCAGATTCGGGATCACCTGGCTGTAGCTTGAGCGGACCATGGTGTGCTCCATGCCCAGGGGCTTAAAGATGCGCTCCCGCACGAAATCCGGGAACGTCATCCCGCTTAAGCGCTCCACAATCACGGACAGCAGGTGGAAGCCGGTGTTGCTGTAGAGATAGCCCTCCTGGGGCTGGAAATTTAAGCTCTTCTGCAGCCGGATGGTCTCGTTTACGTCCTCCATATCGATGGAGTCGTTGATCTTGATCCCGCGCATGAACAGAAGCTCCCACTGGTCGCGGATGCCGCTGACGTTGTTCATCATCTGGCGGATGCTCACCGGCTCCTCAAAGTGGATCAGATCGCCCACATAGCCGCGGATGTCGTCGTCCACGCACAGCTTCCCGTCCTCCTGCAACAGCAGGACGGCCAACACCGTAAACTGCTTGGAGATGGACGCGATGTGGAAGATGCTGTTTTCGGTGATGGGGAGGCGGTTCTCAAGGTTCGCGTAGCCGAACGCGCCCTCGTAGACCGTCTCATGGTTTTTGCGGATCAGTACCTGGCCGCCCGGGCAGAGCCCGTCGGTCCACCGCGACAATATGGTTTTCACCTGTTCTTCAAAATCCCTGTTCATCGGTTTGCCTCCTGATTATTTCCCAAACGTATTTTTAAACAGCCGCAGCCAGTTCTCGCCGGCCACCTTCTTTAACCGCTCCTCGCTGTACCCGTGGGCCCGAAGCTCCTCAATGAACTCCGGGAGCGCCCCGTGGCCGCCCACCAGGTCAAAGGAGACGTAGGGCATGCGGGCCAGATCCTGGGGCGAGCTGCTGGTCAGAAACTGGTCGCAGAAGTCGAAGCCGAAGCCCACGTGGTCCTCGCCCATCACGTCGATCATGTGATCCATGTGCTCCATCAGCTTTTCGCGGCTGGCGCCCTCCTTAGTCTCGGAGGCGATGATGCTGCAGCCGTTTAAACCCGCCATGCCGTCCCTGCGGGCGATCTCGCGCATCTGCGCGTCGGTTAGGTTCCGGTTGTTGCCCGCGATGCTCCGGGCGTTGGAGTGGGTGGCTATGATGGGGCAGGAGGTGCTGTTTAACACGTCCTCCACGCCCTCGTCGCTCAAATGGCTGACGTCGATGAGCATGGAGAGCTTCTCCGCCTCGTGCACCAGGTCCACGCCGTAGGAGGTGAGCCCGCCCTTCTTAAGTCCGCCCATAAAGTCGCAGCCGTCTGCCGCGGGATTTCTGCGGCTCCAGGCCAGGCCAAGACCGCGAACGCCCATGGCGTAGAAGCCGTGGAGCATCATGCAGGAGGAGACGGGCTCCGCCCCCTCGAAGGACATGAGGATGGCCAGCTTGTTCTGCCTGGAAGCCTCCAGAAAGTCTTCGGCGCAGGTGGCGAGCATCAGGATGTCCGGGGACTCTGCGATCTCGCAGTGCAGGGCCGACACCTGCTCCATGGCGTTCTCAAGCGCGCCGTAGGGCAGATAGCAGCTGTCCACAAAGAGCGAGGCCACCACGCCGGTCACATGGCCGGCGGCGAAGGCGGGGTAGTAGAGGCGCTTAATGACCTCCCGCTCCCCGTTTCTTCTTCTGGTGCACACGTCGCCCAGCATGTCGAAGTGTCCGTCAATGGTATATTGAATATTCATAGTTCCCCCTAGTAAATCAGGTCGGAGAAGAAGACGATGCACTGTGCGTCCTCCAACCCGGTATTCAGATAGTTGTGCAGTGTGTTTTTGGGTATGTACAGGCAGTCCCCCTCCAGCGCGTTGTAGACGTGGGTTCCGATGTGGACCTCCAGCTGTCCCTTCATAATCAGCACGCTCTCGTCCGCGTTTTTGTGGAGAATCATGGTCTCAGTCACCCAGCAGCCGGGCTTTAGGGTGACGTAAAGCCCGGTCATGCAGGGGCGCGCGTTCTCCGGCAGACGGGATGGGGTAAAGATCGAGTACGCTGTGTCAATCTCCGGGATTTTCATCGGGACCCGGGAATCCCTGCGGAGTATGTAGCCGGGACTGTGGGTACTCTCCTCGTCCGGGGCGGGGGAGAGGGCGGTTTCATGTTCCGTTCCCATAATCAGCCACACCTCAGAGCAGCCGAGACAGTTGGCGATCTTTCGCAGGGCGGCTAACGACGGCTCCTTTTGATTGCGCTCCAGCTGTGACAAGTATCCGACGCTGTACCCGGTCTCAGCTGCGACCTGGGCCAGCGTATATCCTTTTTTCTTTCGCTCGTCGCGAATTCGGCTCCAATTCATAATCCGTTTATTCTCCTGTCAGTTTGCGCGGTTTTTGATGGCCTTCTCGATGCGGGCTAAGCCCTCCTCCAGCAGCTTTCTGGGGCAGCCGATGTTTAAACGCATGAAGGTGTCCGCCTGCTCTCCGAAGCGGTAGCCCATGTTCATGCGCAGCTTGGCCTCCTTTAAGAAGAACTGGTTTAAGTCCTCGTTCTTTAAGCCCAGCCCCTCGCAGTCCAGCCACAGAAGGTAGGTGCCCTCCGGGGAGCAGACCTTGATCTCAGGGATGTTCTCGCGGATGTAGTTCACCGCGTAGTCACGGTTGGCCTCCAGATAGACAAGCAGCTGGTCCAGCCAGTCCTCGGCCTCGTTGTAGGCGGCGGTGAGGGCCGTCATGCCGAACACGTTGCTTCCAAGGTCCAGACCGTCGTAGACCGCCATGTAGGCGTCGCGCAGCCTGGGGTTGGGGATCACCACGTAGGACTGGCAGAGTCCGGCCAGGTTGAAGGTCTTGCTGGGTGCGTAGGCGGTGATTGTGCGGTTTGCCATATCCTCGGACAAGGAGGCGATGGAGATGTGCTGGTGTCCGGAGTAGATGAAGTCCGCGTGGATCTCGTCGGAGACCACGATCAGGTCGTGGCGCTTCGCGATGTCCGCCAGCTTAAGAAGCTCCTCGCGGGTCCACACGCGCCCGGCCGGGTTGTGCGGGTTGCACATCATGATCATCTTGGTGCGCTTGTCGATCTGGGACTCCAGGCGGTCAAAGTCGATGGTGTAGTAGTTGTTCTCGTCCTTCTCAAGCTGGTAGTTGACGACCACGCGGCCGTTCTCGCGGACGGAATTGTAGAAGGGGCGGTACACCGGCGTCATGATGAGGACGCGGTCGCCGGGGTTGGTGTAAGCCAGGATGCTCATGACCAGGGCCGGCACCACGCCGGGGCTGAACTCCACCCACTCCTTCTCAATATTCCAGTGGTAGCGGCGCCCCACCCAGGAGGTGATGGCGTTTAACAGGCTCTCGCCGTGGAAGGTGTAGCCGTACACCGGGTGCTCAAGGCGCTTTCTCATGGCCTCCTGGATCTGCGGGGCCACCGCGAAATCCATGTCCGCCACCCACATGGGATGGATGTCCGGGCTCCCGTTGTCGTCCCACTTGAGGCAGTCGGTGCCAGTCCGGTCAATGATTGTATCGAAGTCGTATTGGTTCATGGTATGTATTTTCCTTTCCTATATAAATGTCAAAAATCTCCAGGAGCGGTTTGCGCGATCCGATCTACGCGATTCGCTCTACGCGATTCCCGCGAGCCCGGTGATGGCGGAGATCGCGCACTCCACCTCGGTCATATCCCTGCAGGTCACCGCAGCCTCGGTGCCGCTCACGCGCTCCACCATGGGCAGCTGGGCCACCATCTCAGCCATGGCGGTGGCCTTAAAGTCGATGGAGAGGCGGATGGGCGCCTCCACGCGGTACACCGGGATGGCCTTTAGGTCGGACTCCAGCACCTTTTTCACCGCGGCCGCCGTGTCCTCCCGCAGCTTTTTCTGGGGCGGGAACTTGGCGGCGTAGCGGGAGAGGCTCTCCTTGGTGGTCACGAACTCCACCCAGGGCATCATCTTCTGGTCGATTAACTGGGCGCGCAGGCCGGAGTCGCCCACAACCAGGCCCACCGGGACGCCGTAGTCCCCGGCCAGGGCGGCGTTGGTGGTGGACTCGTTCATATAGATGCCGTTGATCTTTAAGCAGCTCACCGCGCGCCCGGAAAAGCTGTGGTCCATGTTGGCGGAGGGCTCGCCGGGGCCCGCGTGGTATCCGGCCAGAAAGACCACGTCGTAGGTCTCATCCAGGCAGGACATCATAAAGTGCTTGCGCGGGGAGCCGCTGACCAGGCTGATCCGCTCGTCCATGGCGCAGAGCTCGTCGTAGGAGAGGTTGGTGCCGCTGCCGTGGGAGTCCGCGATGGTGATCTCCTCGATCTGGCCGTTTACAGTTGATTCATGGATTCCGTCTATGATCCAACGGATCTGATTGTGAAGCGCCCGGCGGAACGATGCGACTTCTTCCTTTTCCTGGAAGGGGGCGGTGATTCCTGCCATGCCCTCCATGTCCACAGAAATATAAACTTTCATTTGATCCTCCTCAGAAATAGAACATTATTTCCAATTAATATAAAAATATTATAATCGGCCAAGAAAACAAAGTCAATATAT
>USJW01000045.1 GCA_900555045.1 uncultured Clostridium sp.
GAGAAAACTCCCTGGAAATCGCCATCTTTTTCTTCCCCCCCGCCGCCTCCTCATCGCTTTCCCATCTGCCAGAATGCAACCGCGCTGGCGGCCGCCACATTCAGCGAATCCACGCCATGGGACATGGGAATGCGGATGGTGTAGTCGCAGTCGGCTATGGTGTCCGCGGCCAGGCCGTCGCCCTCGGTGCCTAAGATGATCGCCAGCTTCTCCTCCGCCGTGACCCTTGGATCGTCGATGGAGACGGAATCGTCACTCAGGGCCATCGCGGCCGTCTTGAACCCCAGATCATGCAGCCGCCTCATCCCCTGCTGCGGCCAGCTGGTCTGGCTGTCAAAAAAGGTCCACGGAATCTGAAAGACGGTCCCCATGCTCACGCGGATCGCCCGGCGGTACAGAGGATTGCTGCACGCGCCGGTCAAAAGGACCGCATCCATGTTCAGCGCGGCGGCGGAGCGGAAAATCGCGCCCACGTTGGTCGGGTTCATCACATTCTCCAGCACCGCGATCCGGCAGGCGCACGCGCAGACCTCCTCAAGCCGCGGAAGCGCCGGGCGGTACATGGCGCACAGCAGGCCGCGCGTCAGGTGGAAGCCGGTCAGCTGTGTCAGCACCTCAAACTCAGCGGTGTACACGGGAATATCCCCGCACCTCTGGATAATCTCCTTTGCCTGGGTCTCCACATGCTTCCGCTCCATCAGAAGCGAGATGGGAACACAGCCGGCGTCCAGCGCCCGCTCGATGACCTTGGGGCTCTCGGCGATAAAAATCCCCTTCTCCGGCTCATGGCGGTTCAGCAGCTGCCCCTCCGTGAGCCGGGCGTAGATGTCCAACTCCGGGGCTTCAAAATCGGTGATTTCAATGATATTCGGCATAGCTAATCTCCTGGAAACATTTTATTTCTTGGCGGGGCCAAACGGCGCTCACAAATACTCCTTCGTTCTCCCAAGGTCTGTCACGAGGAACGGGTTTTCCGCCCTCATCCGCTCATACAGAAGTCTGGCATTCCCGTGATCCTCCTTCAGCTTCTGAAGCTCCCGCTCCGTGATCCCCACCAGCTGGATAAACTCGGTTTTCCCGTAGATGGTGTCCACCGCCTGGGCCTCCGTATCGTAGACCGTAAGCAGCGCGGTGATCTTCGACTCCCGCCCGCGGCAGATGGAGGTGCCGTCCCCGGCCACATACTGGAAGGGCTCAAAATAGCGTTTTTGTGTGTAGGTGTACCTGGCAAGGTTGCTCAGCATGTCGATGGCCCACATGCAGTTCTCATTGTCGGTCTCGGCCAGCTTGACTGTCATCTCGTACCCCCACTTGTTCCACTCTCCGCCCAGCGCCTCCTCGTCCGCGTACAGCTCTGTCATCCCGTAGGTGACAATGTGCTTGTACCCGTTGGGCGAATCGTATATGGAGTACCCGTCCAGATACTGGTCGCCGCCGAAGATCGCCCGCGCCACCATGTTGGTGCCGTAGTGAGCCGGCTGCTGGCCCGGGTACAGCGCCTCAAATACCCCGTCGATGGCATCCCAACCGGGCGCCCACTCCTCATTCTCAGCAAGCTTTGCCTGAAACTCTTCTCTGTCCATCCCTGTCCCCTCTCTTTCCGGTCGGGTGCGAATTCGCGGTCCACAGCCCGCACACCGTCACAGAATACTTTACCATATCCACAGGATTTTGAACACTCCCACATAAAAAAATCCCGGCGCGCCGCAGCGCCGTCCCTTTACGGAACCGCGCCGGCGCGCCGGAATCAAATGATTTCCAACAAAACATCCCTACACAAACCTGCACACATGGTCCACCGCGATGTCGGAGAACCCGTAGGCCTCCGCCTTGGTCAGCCTTCCGTTGCAGACCTTTAACAGCTCCTCAAACAGCTTCTCCCCGCTCTCCCTGATCGTGCAGGTGCCAGCGATGATATCGCTGACATCGATGTCGATGTTGTCGGACATCCGCTCGTAGGTGACGTGGTTGCCCGTGACCTTGATCACCGGCACGATCGCGTTGCCCGTCGGCGTGCCGCGCCCTGTGGTGAACACCACCGCCTGACAGCCGCCCGCCACCATGGAGGTCACGGAGGAGATGTCGTAGCCCGCCGTGTCCATGATCACCGCGCCCTTCTTCGTGGGCCTGGCGGCCTGCTCCACCACCTCGACCACCGGGCGCGTGCCGCCCTTGCGGATGCAGCCCAGGCTCTTCTCCTCCAGGGTGGAGAGCCCGCCCGCCTTGTTCCCCGGGGTGGGCTGTCCGGCCCGGCAGTCCTGCCCCGCCTTCGCCAGGTGCTCCTCGTACTCCTGGCAGATCCGGATGATCTGGTTGTGGATCTCCGGCGTGGCGCCGCGCTTTGCCAGCACGTGCTCGCCGCCGATGAACTCGATGGTCTCACTCATCATCGAGGAGGCCCCCGCGTCCACCAAAAGATCGCTCAGCTCTCCCACCGCCGGGTTTGCCGCGATGCCGGAGGTGGCGTCGGAGCCGCCGCACTCAATCCCAAGGAGCAGCTCCGAGATGTCGCAGGGGACCCGCTGCTGCATGGCCGCCTCCGCCGCCATATCCCTGGCGGCCCGCACCGCCTTCTCGATGGTCTTTAAGGTGCCGCCCTCCTCCTGGATTCCGAAGGAGGCAACCGGCTTGTCGGTGAGCGCCTGAATTTTTTCCCGCAGCTCCTTGTGTGGCACCGTCTCGCAGCCCAGACCGATGATCACCACGCCGTACACGTTGGGGTTGAGCGCAAACCCGGTCAAAACCTTCTGCGACATGGCGGTGTTGGCCGCCACATCGGAGCAGCCCGTGTTAAAGATAATGTTGACGGCCCCGCGGACCTGGCTGGCCACCACGCGGCAGCTCTCACTTCCGCAGGCGCAGGCGGGCAGAATCAGCACATGATTGCGAATTCCCACTCTCCCGTCCGACCTTCTGTATCCCAAAAATTCCATAATTTTCCTCCTCACACCATCTCGCTCTCATAATCCCTGGGGATGCTGACAATATTCATGTGATCCACCAGGCAGCCCTCCCCGATGGCCCGGGCGGCCTTTCCGATGGTCTCCCCGTATTTCACCACCTCGTCGCCCTCCCCGAATGGAACGAGGGCGATCTTGTGGCAGTACGGGATGTCCTCCTGCGCCGTTACGGTGCGGTACTCCCCGTCAAACCGGTAGACCACGGTCTCACCCTTTTTGATCTCCGCCACACAGGTGACCACGTTGTCGGCCGCCTCCATCATCAGCGCGCTAATCTTTCTGGTTTCCATAAATTCCTCCTCTATCAAACAAATACTACGCGTTCATGGCGCCATCCGGCACCTCGCTCAGAGCGCCCTCGGTCTTTGCCACCAGAACGGCCGTCGCGGCGTCGCCCACAATGTTGGGGATCACGCGGCCCATGTTCAGGATGCGGTCGATTCCGGCCAGAAGTCCGATGGCCTCCATGGGAAGGTTCACGGAGCTGAGCACGATGGTCAGCATCACCAGGCCGGAGCCGGGCACGCCCGCGGTTCCGATGGACGCCAGGGTTGCGGTCAGCATCACCATCACCTGCTGCATCATGGTCAGCTCAATTCCGTACACCTGCGCGGTGAAGATCACGGCCACCGCCTCGTAGATCGCCGTTCCGTTCATGTTCATGACCGCGCCGAAGGGAATGACAAAGTTTGCAATCTCATCGCTGACTCCCAGCTTCTTCACACACTTTAAGTTGACCGGGATCGTGGCCACGCTGCTGCAGGTGGCGAACACGAACATGGCGGCCTCCTTGACGCCCTTCAGGAACTTGATCGGGCTCATGTGAGCGCACACGCCCACCATCAGGCCCGCCTGGATGAGCACGGTGTAGATCGCGGATGCCAGGTAAACCGCCAGGATCGTCTTCATGTAGGGAAGCAGGATTGCGAGGCCATTGGTTCCCACCACGTTTGCCATCAGGCCGAACACACCGTAGGGGGTGAATTCCAGCACGATGGAGGTGATCTCCTTCATGGCGTCCGTGCAGCCCCGGAAGAAGTTCAGCACCACCTCGCCCTTGGAGCCCAACTTGATTAGCGCAAAGCCGAAGAACAGGGCAAAGAAGATGATCTGCAGCAGGTTCTGGGTGCTGAGCGCCTCAAATGGATTCTTCGGGATAATGTTGATCAGCGTGTCTAGGGCGCTTGGAATCACGACCGTGGAGGCGGCCGCCTCCTCCGGCACCTCGATGTTGACGCCGGTGCCCACGTTGATCACATTCGCAAACAGCAAACCGATCACGATGGCAAAGCCGGTGCTCACCAGGAAGATCACCACCGTCTTTAAGCCGATCTTTCCCAGCGTCCGGTAGTCGCCCACGTCCGCGGCCGCGCAGACCAGCAGGCAGAGCACGAGCGGCGCCACCACCATGGTCAGAAGGCGCACCAGAATCGTGCCCAGGAAATTGAACATCTTGGCCTCGGGTCCCATGACCAGTCCGCAAAGGATACCCAACACAAAGCCAACCATAATCCTTGTAAACAAACTCAAGCCATTCCACTTTTTAATGATACTCATAGTAAATCCCCTTTTCTTGTAAAATTGCGCGCTCACACGCGCCCCCTCGTTGTCTGAATGACCTCCTATGCCGGCATATTGTAAAAAATAACTATTTTTTCTCGAGAAATTCGTTATTTTTGTCATATTCATTTTATATACAACCTATTATAAAATCAATTTTATAGTATTTATAAGCATATAAATTAGATTTATAGGAGGAAGGCCATGCAACAGGAGATGCGCTACATCTACACGGTATACCAGAAGGGGAGCTTTTCCAAGGCCGCGGCCGCGCTGTACCTGACCCAGCCGGCGCTCAGCATCGCGGTCCAGAAGGTGGAGGCAGAGATCGGCATGCCCCTCTTCGACCGCAACCACCAGCCCCTGCGCCTGACCGAGGCGGGGGAGATCTACATCCAGAAGGTCCGGCAGATCCAGGCCCTGGAGGACGACATGCGGCGGCAGTTTAACGACCTGTCCGGCTTAAACACCGGCTCCATGCGCATCGGCGGCTCCCACTACTTCAATTCCTACGTGCTTCCCCCGGTGCTAACCGCCTACATGGACAGGCACCCGGGAATCCGCCTGGAGCTGGTGGAGGCGGGTTCCTTCGAGCTGGTGAACCTGCTGCGGGAGCACGCCATCGACATGACCTTCAGCTGCAGCCCGCTGTACCAGGACGATTTCGACCGCTACCCCGCCTTTCAGGACACCGTGCTGCTCGCCGTCCCCGCCGCCTACCCGGTGAACCGCGAGTTAAAGGATTTCGCCCTGACCGGAGCGGACGTGCTGGCGAAGCGGCACACCCAGCTCGCCTGCCCCATCATCCGCCTGGAGGCCTTCGGCGACACGCCCTTCATCCTCCTCACCTCCGGCAACAACCTGCACGCCCGCAGCGAGCACTTCTTTGAGACCGCGGGCATAAAGCCCCGTGTCAAGCTGGAGGTTGCCCAGTTAGTCACCGCATACCACCTAGCCCGGTCCGGCCTGGGCGCCACCTTCATCAGCGACATCCTGGTCACAGACCCCGGCGAGGACACCCTGTACTACAAAATCAACTCCTCCCAGGCCATCCGGCACTTCGATTTGGTTTTGCCGAAGGGGAGCTATGTGTCAAATGCGCTGAGAGAGTTTATTCGGGTGTTTAAGGGGATTTATTGACGGCATTGAGGACATCAAAAAAGGAAGCTGCAAAACAGGTTTGTAACGCCTCCTGCTCTGCAGCTTCCTTTTTCTCAAACGATTGTCAAGCCTCACTCATCAGGTACCTGTAAATTCTGTCGATGTCCTCCTTCTCATGGGCCACAATCTGTACCTCGTCAATTTTCCCGTGCGAGAACACATTTGCCAATATCAGATATTGGCTGAGCTTCGATTTCAAATTCAAGCGGTCCCCCTCATCCGTGACCAGCTCCACCGTTCCCCTGCACTCCCCGATCACTTTAAAAAACTCTTCGATATTCTCAATATTGGTTATTCTCATGTTCCCTCCGAACAATCTCTACGAATTCACACCGATCGCAAATAGTCGATCGCAGATTTCGCGGCTTCCTTGCCGCTGGGCTGGGGCAGACACTCCACGGTCACAAAGCCCGCATACCCGATCTCCTTTAAGGTCTCCAAAATGGCCTTGAAATCCAGTGTTCCCGTCCCCGGCGCCAACCGCGTGTTGTCCGCCACATGCACATACCCCAGCTTCTTTCCCGCAAGCCGGATGGCCTCGCACATATCCGTCTCCTCAATGTTCATGTGAAATGTATCCAGGTGCAGATAGGTATGCTCCAGCCCATTTCGCTCAATAAATTCCAGTGTCTCCCGCGCGGTGATAAAGCAGTCCACCTCGTACCGGTTGATCACCTCAACGACCAGGTGCACCTGTTTTTCTCCTGCATACGCGTCCAGTTCCCGCATACTCCCGGTCAACAGCTTAAAGTACAGGGACGGCGGGTTATCCACCGCGAATCTCCCTTTCACCCACCCAATCACCACATCTGTCTCCAATTTTTGAGCGGTGTCAATGTAGCGCTTCACCTGTTCAATCACCCAGGCCCGCTTTACCGGGTCCGGTTCCGCCAGGGACAGTGTAGTCTGGTTGTACAGCCGGCCTGTGACAACCGCGGCAATTTTCATCTGATTTTTTGCACAGCAGGAGCGAATTTCCTCTATTTTTTCCTCCGTAAACTCAAATTCCCGCCCGTGAATCTCGATTCCATCCAAACCAATCTCTTTGCCGAACCGAAGGACATCGCCGATTGGTCCACACAGAGGCAAAGGGGCCGTCTGAGGACGCTCTTCGGCGTAAGACACGCCGAATTGAAATTTATATTCCATACGCTTCTCCTATTCAATTCCAAGGTAACTCTTTTTTATGATATCATTGTTCAGTAAATTCTCAGCCGTGTCCTCCAGCCGCAGCACCCCCGTCTCCATAATATATCCCCGGTCAGCAACCGTCAGCGCGGCCTGTGAGTTCTGCTCCACCAGAAGGATCGTCATGCCGTCATCCTTGATCTTTTTGATCGTCTGAAAGATTTCATTGATCACGATGGGCGCCAGCCCCAAAGACGGCTCATCCATCATCAAAATTTTCGGTCTCTGCATCAGCGCTCTTCCAACCGCCAGCATCTGCTGCTCACCGCCGGACAGTGTGCCCGCCATCTGATCCTCCCGCTCCTTTAAACGCGGAAATAAGTTGTACACATACTCAAAGTCGTCCCCGATGCCCTTTTTGTCATTTCGGGTAAACGCCCCCATTTGGAGGTTTTCTTTCACGGACAAGTGTGAGAATACCTGCCTGCCCTCCAGACATTGGGCGATGCCCATGCTGCTGATTTTATGGGGCGGAAAGTTCTCAATGTTCTTCCCCATATATTTGATCTCGCCTCTGCCCCCGCCCCGTATGAGACCTGAGATGGCCTGCAGTGTGGTGGTTTTTCCAGCGCCGTTGCTCCCGATTAAGGTTACGACTTCCCCCTCGTTGACGTAGAACGACAGCTCGCGGACCGCGCATATTTGGTCGTAATAGTAGCTGTACTTCACAACCTCCAATATCTTATTTGCTGCCAATTAAGCCACCTCCCAGATATGCCGCGATAACCTCCGGATTTTCCTGAATCTCCCTCGGGGTTCCCTGGGCAATTTTTTTGCCGAAATTGATCACCGTAATCTCATGGGTTATGTTCATCACCAGCTTCATGTCATGCTCCACCAGCAGAATCGTGATCCCGCGGTCATTGATCTTGTGAATCAATTCCGTCAGATCCATCTTCTCCTTTGTGTTCATGCCCGCTGCCGGTTCATCTAACAGTAAGAGCTTGGGCTCGCTGGCCAGCGCCCTGGCAATCTCCAGCCGCCTCTGATCGCCGTAGGAGAGATTCTTGGACATCAAGCTCCATTTATCCTCAAGCCCCACAAACTTTAAAAGCTCCATGCTGCGCTCCACAATGTCCGCTTCCTCCCGCTGCTGTGCAGGCGTCCGCAGGATATTGCTGATCAGACCGGATTTAATCCTGCTGTGGCGGCCGATTTTAACATTGTCCAACACGCTCAGTGTGTAAAAAAGATTGATGTTCTGGTAGGTTCTGGTGATTCCCGTGGCGTTGATCTGATACGGCTGAAGCCCCCGGATGCTTTTTCCCTCAAACAGGATGTCCCCGCTGGTAAGGCTGTGCACACCGCTGATCAGGTTAAACAGCGTGGTTTTCCCCGCTCCGTTGGGGCCGATCAGGCCAAAAATTGAATTCTCCCGAACCTCAAAGGACACCTCATTCACGGCGATCAGGCCCCCGAACTTTATTGTCGCTTTATCAATTGTCAGCATCTGCTTTCACCCTTCTCCCTATCATTCTTTTTACCTGTTCAACGATGCCGTACAGTCCCTTGGGCATGTACAAAACAGCGGCAAGAATTATAAAGCCGTAGATCAACATGCGGTAACTGGAAAAGCCCTGCAGGGTCTCGTTCAAGATCGTCACGATCACCGCCCCGATAATCGGCCCCGCCAGATTGCCCATCCCGCCGAACAACAGCATCGTCATCAGAAGCTGCGACTGGCTGCTCTGAAAGCTCTCCGGGCTGATATAGCTGACAATATGGGCATACAGGGCACCCGCCATCCCGGTATAGACCGCGCTGAGCGAAAACGCCATGATCTTATACTTTTTAATATTGATCCCCATGCCGTCAGCCGCCACCACATTCTCCCGGATCGCCATCAGCGCCCTTCCAGAGGAAGAGTGTACAATCCGCTGCTTCACAATCAGGAAAATCAGGCAGAGAACGCACACCAGTATGGCGCAGCTTAAGTTGCTGCGGAATTCAAACCCGAACAAATTCAGCTTCGGGATCCGCTTTACGCCCGCCATCGCGTTGGTAACCGCTTTCGCCTTGCATGCAAATATGTACACCATCTGGCCGAACGCGATCGTGAGCAGAGACAAGAAATGTCTGACCAGCTTTGCCGCCGGAAATGCCACCAGCACGCCGAATATCCCCGCCACCACCATCGCTGCGATCATGGATAAAAACACCGGCACTCCCAATTTTGTGGAGAGAAGCGCGGAAGTGTATGCCCCGATCGCATAGTAAGCCGCATGACCCATGGAAATCTGCCCACTGTACCCGAACAAAAGGTCCAGGCCGGAAACCGCGATCACATAAATTCCGGCAAACGCGAACAGCGTCAAAAGATACTGATCTCTGCTGATAAACGCCAATACCAGGATCGCCGCAAGCAGCATCCACACCGGGCCTGATATCTGTTTCAAATTAAATTTCATATTCCGCTTTCCTCCTTCATCCACAGCGTTTATCTATCATAAACTTTTGCCTTGAAGATTCCTCTCGGCATAAAGATCATAACCATAATCAGTATGAAGAACACAATAAAATCTTTATAGCTGGAGGTTAAATACGCCGCTGTAAATGTCTCACAAAAGCCGATAATCAGGCCACCTAAAATGGCCCCATACATATTCCCATAGCCGCCGATCACAGCCGCCGCAAAGCCCTTCAGTCCAATCATTGTCCCCATTCCCAAGCTGACTCCCTGGACCGGCCCCAATAAAACACCCGCAAGCCCGGCGAGCGCCGCGGCCATCGCCCAGGTGATGCCTGTGGTCCTGCCCACATTGATCCCCACGCATGAGGCTGCTAACGGGTTCATCGCCGCCGCCCGCATGGAGGTACCAAACTTCATTTTTGTCATAAAAATATGAATCGACACCATGCTGATCAGCCCCACTGCCATCACCAAAAATGACTCCGGCTGTATCGCAGATCCCAACACATCCACTGTGACAACGGAAAAAATAGACGGAAACTGAAGCGTCAGGCTGCCCCAAATCTGCTGTGCCGAGTTCATCAGCACGATGCTTAGAGCGATGGTGGATAACACCACATAAATGGGCGAGGCCTTCTTGTTTAGCAGCACGCGGATCAGGAAGCGCTCAATGATCAGGCCAAAAACAAACATGATAATCAGTGTCAGAATCAACGCAACAATAAAGGGAAGTTCCATGAATTTATAAAAGGTCAGGCCAAGATATGCCCCCAGCATTAAAAGTTCTCCCTGTGTAAATGTCATCAGGCCGGAAGCTGAATAAATAAGGCTGTATCCCAATGCAATTAAACCATACACACTCCCTATCACCAGCGCACTCACAATCAACGAAACAACCATATTATCCTATCTCCTTATCCATGCAAGCCTTTTACAAATTCTGGGGTATCGTTTAAATACCCCAGAATTTTACTCCTACTTTACTTATTCTTCAGGTATGTCTCCAACGGCTGAATTTTACCCTCAATCGCAATATAGGTGTTGCCTGTCGAAAGGCCCTCGCCGTTATCCGCCGAGAAATCAAATGCTCCGCCGATTCCGGTATACTTCAGATTCAAAATCTGCTCGCGGATGCCGTCGCCGTCCAGTGTCTTGGCATTGCGCATCGCCTCAATCAGCAGATTGGTTCCGTCATAATCGCGGTATGCCACCTCCGAAGTGGGCAGCGCGCCGTACTCGGCCACAAATTTCTCCAGGAATGCCTTCTCCACCTCAGAGTTGGCTTCCTCGACAGAATCCGGTACAAAATAACAGCAGGAAAATACAATCTTGTCAAACGCCTCGCCCGCGACACTCTTTGCATCCGGAGCGCCAAAGGGTTCAATCCCGTAAATATAGCCCTCATAGCCCTTCTGCCGCAGCTGCTTCACGATTTTGCCCATGTCCTCGGAGCCGCCCACCACATAGACTCCGTCGGCACCGGAGGCGATGATCTTGACTATCTGGCCGGAGAAATCCGTGTCGCCGGTAGTAAAGTTTTCCTCCGCCACGATCTCCATCTTTCCGCCTTCAGCCACCATCTTGTGGATGCTGCTCGCAGCGGTCTGAGCGTACTCTGTCTCCCCCGCAAGGGTGGCGATCTTTGTTGCTCCCATGGTCTCCATGGACTTGTAGCAGTCTACGTTGAACTGATCCGAGCACGCCGTGCCGCGGAATGTGTACTTTAACCCGATGTTGGTCCAAATCGGGCTGGTACCGGAGCCCACCTGAACGATTTTCGCAGGTTCGGTAATGTCCACTGTGGCCAGAATGGATCCGCTGATATGGGAGCCAATAATTGCCGTGACCTTATCCGACTCCACAAGCCGGGTGACAACCTTGACGGATGTCTCCGTGTTCTGGGCGTCGTCGTAGCTGATCAGTTCAATCTGCCTTCCATTGATGCCGCCGTTTGCGTTGGCCTCCTTGACAGCCAGTTCCACTGCCTTCTGCCCCTCCACGCCAACCACGGAGGAGGCGCCGGTTAACGGGCCGTAAAAGCCGATTTTTACCGTCTCCCCTGTGCTATTATCGCTCCCCGCCGCGCCCGCCTGTATAGAGGCAGCCTCCGTTTTATCTGCTGAGGCCGCCGGAGCCTGTGTATCCGCCGTGCCCTTGCCCGCACATGCCGTCAATCCCATCACCATCACTGCCGCCAACAAAAAACTCATTCTACTTTTTTTCATTTTCCCCTCACCTTTCAATCAACGTTTATGAGCCAATATAGAAGCCGCCGTTTACATCAATCATAGAAGCCGTCACATATCCGGCCTCCTCGCTGGCCAGGAAACACACCACCGCAGCGATCTCCTCCGGTTTTCCAAGTCTTCCAAGCAGTATTTTAGAATTCAGGTTTTTGAGCTCCTCCTCCGTGTAGGTCTTCACAATATCCGTAGCCGTGGGCCCAGGGCAAACCGCATTTACGGTAACCCCGTAGGGAGCAAGCTTTCTGGCAATCCCCTTGGTGATCGCACACACACCGCCCTTTGACGCGGTGTAGCTCATGGAATTCTCCACTCCGCCCATCCGTCCTGCCGTGGAAGAGATATTAATCACACGCCCATGGCTGCTCTTAATCAGATACGGCCATGCCTTCTGGATGGTAAAAAATGTCCCTGACAGATTGACTGCAAGCATCCGGTCCCAGTCACACCGTTTTATATCCGGCACTTTTGTGGAGCTCAAAATTCCCGCGCTGTTCACCACCACATCCACGCCGCCAAACTGCCCTGCAACCTCCTCAATCATCTGCTCAATGGAATTCTCATCGGACACATCGCATGCCAAACCGATTGCGGTGCCTCCCGAAGCAGCGACCTCCGCTGCCGCGCGCTTTACCTTCTCCTCATTCAGGTCCACAAGCGCGACCTTCATCCCATTCTCACAGAGCTTCTTGGCCGAGTGAAATCCGATTCCCTGAGCTGCCCCTGTCACAACGGCAACGCGACCCTCAAATGTAAATGCCTCCATCTTACAAAACCTCCCTTTTGCTTATAGTAATTGCATTTTTTGCACTGCCTTCTCTTTTACCGCTTCCATACAAGGCCCAAACAGCTTAATCCGGTCAAATGCTTTTGGGTTTTCCTCAAACTGATGCTTTAGCGTCTGTCCGAACTCCATGCGCAGCGCTGTCCCTATGTTGATTTTTCTGGCGCCATACTGCACCAATTTGGTGAGATCCTGATCCGTCACTCCCGTCGAACCGTGGATCACCAGCGGGACTTCCACCTGCTGTGCGATTTCTCTCAGGCGCTCAAACTGCAGCTGTGCGTGTTGAAGTTCCATCCGGTGAACGGTCCCAATCGCCACAGCCAGCGCATCCACCCCGGTCAGTTCCGCGAATCTGCGCGCTTCCTGCGGTTCCGTAAAGCGCGCCTTGAACGCAATACTCGGATCGCTGTAGCCCACCGCGCCGATCTCCGCCTCCACGCTGACCCCCTTCTCATGGGCCATTGCCACAACCTGCTTCGTCTTCTCTACATTCTCCTCAAACGTCAGCTGAGAGCCGTCAAACATGACCGACGTATAACCACAGTTCACCGCCGCGCGGATAATCTCCAAATCCGTGGCGTGATCCAAATGGACGGCCACCGGAACCAGCGCTTCGTTCCCCACATAGCGCATAATCTCTCCGATCAGCTCCACCCCCATGTGGTTGACCGCGTCCTTATTCGCCATGATGATCACCGGCCGGCGGACCTCCTCCGCCGCCCACACCACCGCCTTCGCATCCTCAAACCCAAACACATTAAACGCCGCAACCCCCCGGTTCTCCCGGTCGGCCATCGCAATGACCTCTTTTAAGTTTACTAACATCCCCCACCACCTTCTCTACACTCTGGCGATCATCTCACCGTAGCACGCTTTCTCCCTGACAATAAACTCCCGAATCTGTTCCATGGTCGGCATGTCGGCCGAGCAGCCGTGGCTGGCCACCAGCATGGAGGCGGAGGCGCTGCCGATCTCCAGGCAGTCCGCGATCTCAAGGCCGTCAAGCAGCCCGGTGAGGAACGCGCTCCCGTAGCCGTCGCCGCCGCCAAAGCTCTTTAAGGCGGTCACAGGGAACGGCTTCACGCTGTAGGCGCGGCCGTCCACGGTGTAGGCGGTGGAGCCCTTCTTGCCGTGCTTGATCACCACGATCTTCGCGTTCTCCCCGAACCAGCGGGCCGCGGTGTGCACATCGTCCAGGCCCGGATGGGTCAGGGCGTCGGTCAGGTCGTACTCCTCCCGGGAGCCCATGATGATGTCCGCCTGCCGGGCCGCCGCGGTGTAGTACAGCGCGATCTCGTCGGCGTTTCTCCAGGTGTAGGCCCGGTAGTCGATGTCGAACACCACCACGGTGCCGTTTTTCCTGGCGAGCTCCATGGCCTTTAAGGCCGCCTCCCTGGACGGACTTCTCGCCAGGGCCGTGCCGCTGACCACCAGCATGCGGGCCGATTTTATGTACGCCTCGTCCACCCACTCCGGCTCAAGGCTCAAATCCGCCACATTGTCACGGTACATGATGAGGCTGGAGGTGTCCCGGTCCAGAATCTCCGTGAAGGCAAGCCCCAGAGACTCCCCGTGAAGCGCCCGCATCACATGGGCGGTGTCGATCCCCTCTCCCTCAAAATACTTAATGCAATAGTCCCCCATCTGGTCGTCGGAGACGCAGCCGATGAAGCCCGATTTCTTTCCCAGGCGGCTCATCCCCACCGCGATGTTGGCCGGGGAACCGCCCACGTATTTCTTAAAGGTCTCGCACTGAGGCCAGGGTTTAAAGTAATCGATGGGGTTGAAATCGATGGCGATTCTCCCCAGTGGGATCACGTCCAGCGCCCGCTCCTTGTCAAATTCGATGTACGGCATAGTGCCATTTCCTCCTTATTGATCCGTCAGATGGTTCCGTCCCAGGTGGTCACATGGGTGGAATTTCCCTGTTCCTCGTCGAACCAGCGGGTGGTCACCACCTTGGTCTCCGTGTAGAACCGGTACCCGTCCTTGCCCAGACAGTGCAGGTCGCCGATGAAGGAATTTTTGTGTCCTGAGAAGGGGAACATGCCCACCGGCACCGGAATTCCCACGTTCACGCCCACCATGCCGCCGTCGGTGTGGCGCGCGAACTCTCTGGCGTAGTGGCCGTTCTGGGTGAAGATCACAGAGCCGTTGGCGAAGGGGTTGGCGTTCATCACCGCTAAACCCTCCTCGAAGGTCTTCACGCGCTTGATGCACAGCACCGGCCCGAAGATCTCCGTGTCGCCCACCGTCATGCCTGGCTTCACATGGTCCAGGACCGTGGGCCCCAGGTAGAAACCGTTCTCAAAGCCCGGCACGCTGACCTCGCGGCCGTCTAAGGCCATCACAGCCCCCTCGGCCAGCCCCTTCTCGATCCAGTCCAGAATGGACTGTTTGTGGGCCGTGTTCACCACCGGTCCCAGCTTGGTCTCCTTGTCGTAGGCGGGTCCAACCTTGATCTCTTTCGCCTGGCGCACGATCTCCTCCACCAGCGCGTCCGCGATTCCCTCCTGGGCCACCACCACCGGCAGGGCCATGCAGCGCTCCCCGGCGCAGCCGAAGGCGGAGTTGATGATCCCGGCGGCCACCCGCTTCACCGGCGCGTCATTCAACACCAGCGCATGGTTTTTCGCCTCGCACAGCGCCTGCACCCGCTTGCCGTGGGACGCCGCGGTGGCGTAGATGTGCATTCCCACGGAGGTGGAGCCCACGAAGGTGATCCCCTTCACATCCGGGTGCTCCAGCAAAATCTCAGCCTCCCCCCGGGAGCAGGTCACGATGTTGATCACGCCGTCCGGAAGCCCCGCCTCCCGGTAGAGCTCTGCGATCCGCATGCAGCTCTGGGGCGTGAAGGTGGCGGCCTTTAAAACAATGGTGTTGCCGCAGGCGATGCACATGGGGGTCATCCACCCCATGGGGATCATGGCCGGGAAGTTGAAGGGCACAATCCCCGCGAACACGCCCAGGGGCTCCCGGTAGAGGACCGTGTCGTACCCGGACGAGGCGTCGAGGAGGCTCTCCCCCATCATCAGCGAGGGGGCCGCGATGGCCTGCTCGGTAGCCTCCTTGGCCTTTAACACATCGCCCTTGGCCTCCTCCCAGGCCTTGCCGTTCTCCAGGGCCACCAGGTGTGTCAGCTCGTCCATGTGCTCGATCAGCAAATCCCGCAGCTTGTAGAGAATCTGGACCCGCTTGATCACCGGCGTGGCGGACCATCCGGGAAACGCGGCCTTGGCGCTGGCCACCGCCTCCTCCACCTCCTCCCTGGTGCAGCAGGGAACCCTGGCGATCACTTCCCCGGTGCTGGGGTCAAAGGCATCCCGGTACTGATCCGTGCCCGACTCCTTAAATTTTCCGTTCACATAGTAGCAAATCTTCTTTACCTCTCCCATCTTAAGTCTCCCTCTCGCTTTTGATTATATTTTGGTTATGTTGGTGTTGTTTGAGTAGATTATATACCATGTTCAATCATATTTCAAGTATGTTTTTGTTATTTTTTATATTTTTTTGCCGCTTTTAGGCAAATATATGTGCATTTTATTGGTCAACTTTGCATTTTCTCGTTCGTTTCCCTTTATTTTCGCCCCTTTCCCCTTCCATCCGCCCGTGTTTTTGGCAAATATGCCCACAATAAGTGGTAAGTTATCTGAGTACTTTCCCAGCATCCATTATCTCTTTTCGCACATTATAGGTCATATTTTGGTTAACTTTTCTTTTGTAGTCGCTATAAAGACCATATACTTTACCATAATATTTTCATTTACTCTTCGTTTTGGTGATATTCTATTGCTATTTTCCCGATTGATGATATAATATACTCAAAATACAACAAGGGGAGCAATCCGATTATGAGGGACCAGAGAATTAAAGATATGCAGGAATATATTATGCAGCACCAGTCCGTGTCGCTGAAGGAGCTGTGCGACGTTTTCGACGTGTCCATGAACACGGTGCGCAGATATATCAACGAAATCACCGCTGACTCCAACATAAAAAAAGTCTACGGGGGAGTCCGCGTCCAGTCGCCGGTCTCCAGTCTGGCTACCTTCACAGAGCGCAACCAGACCCAGAGCCTGGCAAAACAGCTGATCGCCAGGAAGGCGGCTGAATTTATCCAGGAGAACGACATCATCTACATCGACTCAGGCACCACCACCATGCATTTGCTAAACTACATACCGGAGCACATGCACGTGACCGTGATCACCAACAGCTACCACATCATCCACGCGGCCATCGACCGCCCGGAGATCACGCTTTTATGCCTGCCGGGCATGCTGGACCGCAGGACCCTCTCCTTCAACGGGGAGAATTTCAAGTACCTGGACGCGTTAAACATCCACAAGGCGTTCATGGCCTGCACCGGCCTCAGCCTTCACGACGGGGCGACCAACTCCTTCTCCGCCGAGTTCACCAACAAAAAGATCGCCGTGCGCAAGGCGGACCAGATCTATCTCTTGGTGGACAGCAGCAAATTCGGCGCTTCCACGCTGATGACCTACTGCCCGCTGTCCGAGATCGACTGCATCGTCACGGACAAGCTGCCGGAGCCGTCCATCTGCGAGGCGGTGGAGGCGTCGGGGAACTCCATCGTGCTCTGCGATAACCAGTAAAACAGTCAGGAGGCGTTACTATGGCAAAAGACCGGCTGATCCAGCTGGAGGAGTACATAAAGAACCAGCAGCGGGTGTCGCTCGAAGCCCTCTGCGAGAAATTTAATATCAGCATGAGCACCCTGCGGCGGGACATCAACGTGCTGGTGGAGCGCGGCGCCATACAGAAGGCTTACGGCTCCGTGTTTTACAATTATTCCCACACGAAAATGATCCCCTTCCACGTCCGCAGCACCATCAACACCCGGGCCAAGCAGGCGGCCTGTGCGGCGGCTGCGCAGCTCATCTGCGACAACGACACCATCTACATCGACAGCGGCTCCACCACCGGCCATCTGATGGACTACCTGGCGGACCGGAAGAACCTCACCATCGTGACCAGCAACTTGGACATCGTGCTGCGGGCCACGTCCATGGAGAACATCCACTTGCTCGTGCTCCCCGGGGAGCTGAACCGCAAAAACAATTCCTTCTCGCCGGTGGTCGGGATGGAGGTGCTCCAGAACCTGAACTTCTCCAAGGCGTTCATGGCGGCCTCCGGTCTGACGCTGGCGGACGGCTTCTCGCACAGCTACATCACGGAGCGCCCCCTAAAACAGGCGGTTTTGGAGAAAGCCGCCAAGCGCTACTTTGTGATCGACAGCAGCAAATTCGGCGTCAAGGCCCTGCTCGGCCTCTGCCCCGTCGACTGCGCCGACGCCATCTGCACGGATTTTATGCCGCCCGCGGAGTATGTCGCCTACTGCGAGGACCACGGCATCCGCCTGGTGCTTCCGCCGGGGTCCGCGGATATTTCCGGGGAAGAACCAGATTTTCCATCCACTTAAAAACGCGCCGTCCGGCGCGCGAAAAAGGCCCGCGAGAGCGGCGCAAAACCCAATTGGGTCTCTGTGCGCCGCCCCCGCGGGCCTTATTTGCCTTAAACGCGGTCGTAAATCTCCTGCAAAAACGCCACGTCGCTGTGGAAGCGCTCCTTGCTGGAGTTCTCCAGCAGCATGGCGATGTGGGGCTTGTTCTCCTTCACCAGCTTCATGAGCGGCTCATAGCAGAACAGTCCCTCGCCCACATGGCGGAACACCTGCCGCTGCCCCTCGAACTCAAAATCCTTCACGTGCAGCGCACTGATCCGGTCGCCGTAGTAGGCGAACGCCTTCTCGATCACCTGCCGCTGCTCCTCCGGGTCCACCTGGTCCGGGTGGATCAGGTTCACCGCGTCCAGAATCACCTCCACGTTGGGGGAGTCGATGTCCTCCAGGAAGCGCTTCATCCGCGCCGGGCTGTACAGCGTGTGGTCGAACACGCCCTCCACGCCCACGATCACGCCCAGCTTCTGCGCGGCCGCCACGATCTCCCGCATGCTCTTTAGTAACAGCTGGTAGGCGTCCTCGGTGTAGCTCTCCGGGTTCACCCGCATGTTCGGGTCCATGCGCCCGGTCTCCGTGCCCACCATGTCGGCCCCGATCATCCGGGCGTACTTTAAGTGCTCGATGAAACGGGCCACCTCCGCCTGCCGCTTGGACTCGATGGGGTTGGTGGGGTTGATGTAGCAGCCCAAAACCGCCACGTGCACGTCGTTCTTCTCCAGCAGCGAGCCCACATAGCGGGCAAGCCCCGCGCTGTAATGTCCCACCGAGAAATCATAATTGGATATGGATTTTCCGAAGGCCAGCTGGATCTGGTGGATCCCGTTTGCCTTCACCTCCTCGAACAGCTGCTCCATCTCCATCTTCGGACAGAGATCATGGCAGCGCATACCTGCGTTAATCTTCATTTGTATCACTCTCCTCGTCTTTGCTCTGCATATACCGGTCCATGGCGTCGGCCACGATCTTGGAGTAGGCCACCGCCTCCACCACCGTCTTTGCGCCCAGCACCACGTCGCCGGAGGCAAAAATTCCGTCCACCGTGGTCTCGCCGTTCTCGTCCGTCTGCAGCAGGCCGTTCTTGGTGGCCTTTAAGCCCTCGGTGGTGTTCACCAGCTTGCTCTTTGGCCCCTGGCTGATGGAGATGATCACCGAGTCGGCGTACACCTGGCTGGTCTCCTCGGAGTACCCGGTCACGTTGCCCTCCTCGTCGCTTAGGACGTCCTTAAACACCGGGCCGTCGTCGTTGATCTCCACGATGCTCTTGTTAAACTCGAACTTAGCGCCGTCCAACATCGCGTACTGCGTCTCGTGCAGGCTGGCGTCGGAGCGGCTTCCCCTGGCGTAGAGCGTCACGTCGTGGGAGCCGTGGCGGATCGCCGTCCTGGCCACGTCCATGGCGGAGTTGCCCACGCCGATGATCGCCACCCGGTCTCCCAGCTCGTAGGCGTCGGGGTTGGCCAGGTAGTCGATGGCAAAATGCACATTTCCCAGGGATTCGCCACGGATTCCCAGGGTCTTGGGCCGCCACACGCCGGTGCCGATAAAGATGCTCTGGTAGCCGTCCCGAAACAGGTCCTTGATCTCAAGCGCCCCGCCGATGGTGGTGTTGGGGCGGATCTTGATGCCGATGGACCGCAGCTTTTTCTTGTACCGCTCTAAGATGGTCTTTGGCAGGCGGAAATCCGGGATTCCGTACTGCAGCACGCCGCCGATCTTGTCCCTGGCGTCGAAGATCGTCACGCTGTACCCCTTCTTGGTCAGCAGGATGGCGATGGTAATCCCGGCCGGGCCCGCGCCGATGACCGCCACCTTCTTGCCGTTTTTCGGCGCGCACTCGATCTTTATTCTCTCGAACATGGTGTCTGATATATAGTTTTCAATGCTGCTCACGTGGACGGGCTGCCCCTTGCGCCCCAGCACGCAGTGGCCCTCGCACTGCCGCTCGTGGTTGCAGACCAGCGAGCACACCAGCGACATGGGGTTGTTCTCAAAGGCCATGGCCCCGGCTTCCTCCAGACGCCCTTCCCGCATCGCCTTAATCATCATCGGGATCGGCGTGTGGATCGGACACCCCTGCTGACACATCGGTTTCTTACACTGGAGGCAGCGATTTGCCTCGTCTAGTACATGAACTGCCATGATGCTTATCCTCCTTAAAGCGCTCTCTTCATTTTCTCTCGTTCAGTCGCATCATAGCACGCAGATAGGGGCCCCGCAATACGCAAAGCCCCATTTTTCTGCACTTTTTGGGAAACAGCCCGTCATCATTTTAACGTTTTTGGCCCCTAAACCCATTCTTTTCCATCACCGGTTTTAAGCCGAAAGGCCGCAGGACACCGGCTGTCTCCATCATTTTGGCCAGATAAAAAAATATCAGAGAATTGATCGGCCATGTGATCAGATTCTGTACCACCTTCCCCGGCAGCAGCGCCAAGAACCCCTTTCCCAGCAGAAAGGACAGGAAGTAGGTGTTGAGAATCACGTTGCAGAACAGCGCCACACAAAACTGCGCCGCCAGGACCCGCCACAGCCGCAGGGGCTTCCCGTAAAAGAAGCAGCCGTAGATGCAGCCGGCGAGCATTGTCACCATGGTGAGCCCGGGGTTGAAGGCCCCTGTGGGCTTGGCTAAAAACTTCAGGATGTCCATGGAGCCGTTAAACAGCGCCCCCACCGCCGGGCCGAACATCCATGCCACGAATTTGTTCGGTATTCCGGAGAAGCCGATCCGGACGGACGGCGTGATCTGCACGGAGAGCATGCCCAGGGCCAGGGCCGCCGCGCCCATCATGGCGCACACGGTGACCGTCCGAACCTGCTTAAACTCCTGTAAAGACCGGGTAAACAAAGTTGCTAATTTCTTCATAAAAAAATTACCTCCTTTGCAGACCTCTCGTACCACAAATGGAGATAATTAGACCTTATCCCAGTTGCAGCGGGATGCGGCCCACGTACCGCAAGGGTTATACCCTTTTCGTCCGGCTGACAACTCCCTGTTCAACCAGCACTTAACGCACATAAGCCTACTCTGCATTTCCATATTTTATTTTGGGGCGGTGGCCAAAGCCGGCCGCCGCTCGCTTGACTACTACTATACACGATATTTTAAAATATGCAAGTAAAACTTTGCAGGTGAAATTCTACAGCGCCTCCCAGAAAAACATCCCGTTCTCCTCGGTCCGCAGCACGAAATCCTCCTCGCACAGGTATTCCAGGCAGGAGAAGGTCTTGGAGATCACCATCTTCAGCTTGATAAACTGGGCCTCGTCGGCGGGAACCCGCTCCATCCCGTAGGCCAGGCAGGCCACCTCCCTGGTGGTCATCCGCTTGTGGCCGTGGACCAGGATGCTGCGGATCATGTCCGTCTTGTCCAGGTAGGAGAACACGATCCGGTTCACCGTCCCGGCCAGGTCCGTCACCGGCCCGTTGTGTGCGGGCAGAATCAAGCAGTCCGCGTAGTGGTGCTTGACGTACTCCAGGGACTTAAAATACTTGCCCAAAAGTCCCTCATCCGGGTAGCTGGTGCCCACGATCGGCACGATCCCGTTGATCACTTGGTCGGCGATAAACAGAAGCTTCTTCTCCTCGTCGTACAGTCCCAGCTGCCCGTAGGTATGGCCGGAGAGCGGCACCGCTCTCAGATGGTAGTCCCCGTAGTCGAACGCATCCCCGGGCGCCGCCGGCGTGTAGTAGAAGCCGGGGATGTCGAACTCCCAGCCCTTCTCGCTCTCGGCCCTGCGGTTGATCTCCATGAACATCTCCCAGACCTCGGGCGTTCCCTCCTGCGTGATTCCCACGCTCTGCAACACCTGCGGCTGGTTCTCCGCCGCCCCGTGGCTGTGGTTGTAGTACAGGCAGTCGTAGCAGTGCCGGTCCTCCAGGCGGTTCATAAACAGTCGGGCGCCCCGCTCCGCATAGACGCTGGCCAAGCCGCAGTGGTCGTGGTGCTTGTGGGTGAGGAAAATGTCCAGCTGATCGTAGCGGATCCCCAGCTGCTCAAGCACTCCCTCCATCACATCCAGGCAGTCCCGGTTGCGAAAGCCTGCGTCCACCATCAGGCTTCGGCCGCCCTCTTTTCCCTTGATGATAAATATTTTGATCTCACTTACGCTGAGCTGACTGCTGTGCAGCTCCACCTCAAAAATCCCCGGTGCGCGCTCAATCATTGACATCACCTCTCTGTCTCTTAAAACGCGGCCCTTTTTCCAATATCCGGTGGACAGCCGCCGCAATGGCCGTCCCCAGAAGCGCTCCAAAAAGCACATCCGTCGGAAAATGCACGAACAGATACAGCCTGGAAAACGCGATCAGCGCCGCCAGCAAAAGCGCCCACAGCCCCCACCTCCTGTTGTACAGGAAAATGCTCACCGCGGACTCGAAGCTGGCCAGCGTGTGCCCGGAGGGGAATGAGAAATCCCTGGGGCTCTGGACTAACAGCGTCACCGCCGGGTCCAGCCAGCACGGCCTCTGCCTGGCCACCATGGGTTTTAAAAACACGTGGCCGATGACAAGGCCGATCGCCATGGACAGTCCCATGGCGAGCCCGATCTTGCGCGTCCTCTTTCCGCACAGGAGCAGCACCGCCAGCAGAATCCAAAACCACCCGCTCTCCCCCAGGAACGTGATCCCGGTCATGAGCTCATCCAAAAACGGTGTATGCAGCTTTTGGAGCATATACAGCAATGTAAATTCCATATCCAATTAAACTTCATCCTTCCCGAAGCATCCGCCCTCATTCTCCCCATTATATACTACGGTTTTGCAAATTGCAAGGCAGGCGCCGGAGGGGTGGCAGGCAATTGCCCGACGATTCCTGCCCCTTTCCCCATGATATCGTTAATTTTTTATCAAAGTTTATGGAATTTTAATAAAAACCTTGCTTTTTTGAAAATCTATGGTACAATCCCTTTCAATTGCGAAAAACTTTTCCACGAAAATCCACAAGGAGCGTACAGCCATGTCAAATGTCAAGGAGTTTCTCAAGAAAAAGAATGTCAACATCACCGTGCAAACCTACTTAATCGACGCGCTGGGCGCCATGGCCTTCGGCCTGTTCGCCTCTCTGCTGATCGGAACCATCTTCGACACGCTGGGACAGCAGCTACATATCGAGAGTTTCAACGTGATCGCCCAGTACGCCAAGAGCGCCACCGGAGCCGCCCTGGGCGTCGCCATCGCCCACGCCCTAAAGGCCCCGCAGCTGGTGCTCTTCTCCGCCGCCACCGTCGGCATTGCCGGCAACACCTTAGGCGGCCCGGTGGGCGCCCTGGTCGCCACCGTGGTGGCTGCGGAGCTTGGCAAGATCGTTTCCAAGGAGACGCGCCTTGACATCATCGTCACCCCCGGCGTCACCATCATCTCCGGCGTGCTCATCGCGCAGTTCGTAGGCCCCGCCGTGGCCGGCTTCATGGACTGGTTCGGCACCCTGGTGAAAACCGCCACGGAGATGCAGCCCTTCTTCATGGGAATCCTCGTGTCCGCCCTGATCGGCGTGGCCCTGACGCTCCCCATCAGCAGCGCCGCCATCTGCATCGCCCTGTCGCTCGACGGTCTGGCGGGAGGCGCCGCCACCGCCGGCTGCTGCGCCCAGATGATCGGCTTTGCGGTCATGAGCTACCGCGAGAACAAGATCGGCGGGCTGATGGCCCAGGGCTTGGGCACCAGCATGCTGCAGATGGGCAACATCGTGTTGAACCCGCGGATCTGGATTCCGCCCACGCTGGCCTCCATGATCACCGGGCCGGTGGCCACCATGGTGTTCCGGCTGGAGAACATCCCCGCCGGCTCCGGCATGGGCACCTGCGGCCTGGTGGGCCCCATCGGCGTGTTCACCGCCATGGGCGGCGGCGCCAACATGTGGCTCGGCATCCTGTTGGTCTGCTTCGTGCTCCCGGCGGTGCTGACCTTCATCTTCGGCGAGATCTTAAGAAAGATCGGCTGGATCAAACCCGGGGACTTAAAACTGGATCTGTAAAAGGGCAAAGTACGGCGGCTGCTTCCTGCGGCCGCCGCACTTTTTTGGGGCAGACAAAAAATTATTCCCTGTCCGCCAGCTCGTATCGCACCGTCTTCATGTCCGGCTCATAGTGCCGGAAGCACCTCTTTCCCTCCATCTTCGCCGCGAACAGCGCAATGTCCGCTTTCCGGCAGAGCTCCTCAAACTGCTCGCCGTCCGCCGGTACCATCACATATCCCCCGGACACAGAGAAGCGGATTTCCCTTCCATTGTCCCGCCGCACCGTGTCCATGGACCGGATCAGCTCCGCAAGCTTTCCCTCGGCCTCCTCCGCCTTCAACCCCCGGCACAGAATCAAAAATTCATCCCCGCCGATCCGGCAGATAATATCTCCGGCGTCAAACATCCGCCGCAGCTTTGCCGCGTGCTCCTCGATCATCCGGTCCCCGTAGGCATGGCCGAACACATCGTTGGCCGCCTTGAAATTGTCGATATCCAGCATGATGAGCGCCGCCGTCTCCCCGTCCGCCAGCTCCTTTAAATACCGGCCGATCCGCAGCTGACCGGCCTGCCGGTTGTACAGCCCCGTCAGGTAGTCGGTCTCCGCCATCTTCACTAACTCCTGCTCCTGCAGCTTCTGGTCGTTGATATCCATCACAAACACACAGGCCTGGACATCCGGCCGCCCTTCAACCTGCATGAGATAGACCACCGTGCGCATCCAGCGGGCCTCCCCGCGGTACATTCTGCGGTAGTCGATGCTGTCGTTAAAAACGCCCGACTGGTAGAGGGCCAGGAGGCGGCCGCGGTCCATGAACCGGCCCACCTGCTCCCGAAACTCCGGCAAAACATATTTGCGCTGGAGATGTTCCACCGAATTCGTGTACTCCCCGTCCTCCACCGCCACCTGCTCCTGCCACTCCTTAGAGCTCTCGTCGAGCATAATCGCGTCGGCCGTCAGGTTCACCTGAAAATCGTAAATCGCCTGGCTGCGCAGGAGCTCCAGTGTTCTGATCTGCCCCTCGCGCCGCAGCTCCTCCTGCTTCTGCCGCGTGATATCCGCATAATACCCCACGGCACGGACCGGCCTCTCATCCGCATCGCAGATGGTCTCGCAGACGGACCGAATCCAGATCACGCCCCCCTCCTTCACGCGCACCGCAATCTCGCAGCTGCTGCACCCGTGATTTTTCTCCGCCTGCACGCGCTCCAGGTATGCTCTGTAAACCGGCCCGCTCTCCTCCATCAGATAGCCGCCGTCGGTCAGACACGCGGGGAAATTCTGCACCATGACCTGTTCGCTGTCAAACAGGCCGTAGGTCTCCGCCAGCCTGTCGTTGTAGGCCACATTTAGGAGGGACAGCGTGTGAGTCTCCATGTCCCACTCCCAGCAGTTTAAATCCGCCAGGCGCAGAATACTCTCCATCCTCTGCCCCGCCAGCCACAGCTCGTGTTCCTTTTCCTTCCGGCTCGTGATATCTAAAACCACGCCCTGCAGGAATTCCCGGTCCCCGTAGCAGACATATTGGCTCTGGTAAACCACCCATATGTATCCGTTTTTGCCCAGCATACGGCACTCCAGGTTCCGCATCTCCGCCTTTTCCCTCGTGTAACAGACGCTGCTATACACTGCCTTTCGGTCGTCCGGATGGACCATGTTTATAAGCCGATTGCCGAACCGTTCCTGTATCTCCTCCCTGCTGTACCCAAATATACTCAAAAAACGGTTGCTGATGTAGGTGAGCTCCATGCTCTCGTCATTTTTGCACCGGTGGTAACCGCCCGGAATCTGATTGTTCAAAAAGTGCAGCTCCTGGTTCTGGCGGGTGAGCTGGGCATTGTTCTCCACAAGCCGCTTCTGGGCCTCCATCGTCTCGGAGATGTCCGTGCATGCGCTCACAATGGCCAATCGCCCATCCTCCGCGCGGATCACCTTTCCCTTATCCAGTACCCAGAACCAGCTCCCGTCTTTTCTGGGCATGCGGTAGGTGGTGGTGTACTCCAAACCCGGATAATAGTCACTTCCGATGTCCTCCATCACCCGTTTCCGGTCGTCCGGATGAATGGTGTGAATCACCATCCCCCCTATCGCCTCGGCCAGCTCCCCGTAGGACTCATAGCCCATCAGCTTGACCATCTCATAGTTGGCAAAGTACAGTGGATATCCGTCCTCACAGTAGCCCCCGATCATGCCGCCCGGGCTCATCTGCACGGAGATCGCCGCGGCCTCCCTGCGGTTCTCCTCCGTCACCGTGAGCAATCCCTCATCGCTCTCGGATATGTGAACGACCGCCGCCAGCGCCCGCTGAGAGGCCTTGAGCTCCTGCTCCCGGCGCCTCTGCTCCGTCACATCGCAGAGCGCCCCGTAAAACAGCTGGCGCCCTCCCTGCTCCCGCAGGAAGAACACGCGGATCTGGACCCAGATCATGTCCCCGTTGTCCAAAAGCCGACGCACCTCCCCCTGCGCCCCGTTCAGCAGGTCCGTTCGCGCGCTGCCAAAGATCTCTAACGCCTTCTGCTGGTCCTCCCTGTGAATCCAGTCCAGAATTCCCAGGCGGCGCTCCTCCAGATCCACCAGGTTCGTGTGCATCACTTTGCAGTACTCCTCATTCGCCCGCACCAGCTGCACCTGACTGCCGCTCACCTCGTAGAAGGCAACGGCGCCAAGGATATTGTTGATCAGAATCTCGCTGACCACGTCCCCGTTTAGGAGGTCCTTCACCCGCAGCCGCTCCATCTGCCCGGCCGCCAGGCCGCGGAAATCCACCCCCTCCTCATTGGCCAGGAGGGCTTCCAGCGCATCCACCGGCATGGGGCGGTAGAAATAATAGCCCTGTCCGTAGATGCAGCCGATGTTCAGCAAAAAGTCCGCCTGCCTGCGCGTCTCCACCCCCTCCGCGATCATCCGAAGGCCCATGAGCCGCGCCATATTGGCAATGGCCTCCAGGATCCCCACGCCCTTCTTTACGCTCTTCTCGTCCATGTCCAGAAACTTCATGTCGATCTTGAGGACATCCATGTTCATGTCCTTGAGCATGTTTAAGGAGGAGTAGCCGCTGCCGAAATCGTCCATGAACACCGTAAAGCCCGCACTCCGCAGCTCCTCCACCGCGGCCGCGATTGCGGCGGTGTCCTCCGCGTAAGCGCTCTCCGTGATCTCCACCTCGAGCAGTCCGGGCTCCAGCCCATACTTCTCCACCAGCTTCTTCAACACGCGGGACACATTTAAGGAGTAAATGTCCACCCGGGAGACATTGACCGAGATCGGCACCGCTCTGTGCCCCATGTCAATCCATTTGCGCACTCGGGCGCAGACCCGGTCCCAGACATACAGATCCAGGTTTGTGATGAACCCGTTTTCCTCCAACAGCGGGATAAATTCACTGGGCGGAATCAGCCCGCGCTTCGGGTGGTTCCAGCGGACCAGCGACTCGATGCCGATGATCTTTCCCGTGGACATATTGCACTGGGGCTGCGCGTAAAAGGTGATCTCCCCCTCCGCCAGCGCGCGCTGGATCTCCGAGAGAAGCACGTGGTTCTCCTCCATCCGGTGCTTCATGCTGCTGTCAAACCGGCAGGAGCGGCGGGCGTAATTTCCCTTTACCTCCTCCAGCGCGATGGCTGCGCTGTCATACATGATACCCACAGAAACATCCTTATCCACAATCGGATAGATGCCGAAAGCGGGGAGGAATCCCGCATTCTTTCCATGTTTCTTTGCATAGCGGATAATACTTGTCTGGAGCAGTCCGACCACATCCGCCCGGTCGGGAAGAATGATCCCGAAGTCATCCCCGCCCATATATCCGGCCACGCCGCCGTTTGTCCCGGCCGCCTCCCTCAAAAAGGCGCCAATGTTCGTCAAAAAGCGGTCCCCTGCCTCCTGGCCGTACCACTCGTTAAACAGCTTAAAATGTTCAATGTCGATCGCCACAAGACAGTACGGGCCGCCGGCCGCCCCCTGCAAAAACTGCTCCGCCCTTTGCAGGAACACGGCCCTTCGGTACAGCCCGGTCAGCGGGTCCAGCTCGTCCTCCTCCTGCCTTCTGCGCTGCAAGTCCTGCTCCAGCTCTCTGCGCTTGGCCGAATCGATGTCCTGCAAAAAGCACATGACAATCTCCTCGCCGTTCTCCCCACTGCGCACCGGCACCACCGTCTGGGCCACCCAGCAGTAGCTTCCATCCACCTTCCTGCGGCGGAAATGGCCCCTGAGCGTCTTGTTGTCCCCCTCCGCCGCCAGGCGGGCGGGCAGACTGTCAAGACTCCAGAACGCCTTAAACGCCTCCCGGTCGTCCGGATGGATCATGTGCTCCTCCACCTCCGCCAGCATGGCGGTCAGGTTGCCGTCACACAGGGGGGTGATGTACTTTTCCTTCATCTCGAAGAGCATCTCATACGTGTTCTGGCTCAGGTTCATCTCAAACAGCTCGTCGTAGGAGGAGCTGCTCGTCATATTGTAAAACAGATAGCGGTTCCCCTCATGGATGGGGCGGATAAAAACCGCACTGCACGGCCCCACCCCAGGCCACTCAATCGCACCGATATTCACCTCCACCCATTTTCTCACCAACTGATTGTAGAAAATGGAGGTGCTGCTTCTCTCGCGGGTCAAGGGACAGCCGGTGCAGGGCGCATTTTCCCCGCAGAGCGCGCGGTAGCACAGCTCCCCCACCTTCAGGGAAGGAAATGCCTTTCCCAACACGCTGTTAAAGTGGACAATCCGGTACTGTCCATCCACAATATAGATTCTGGCATCCTCACTTATCGGCTTTGCGTTCATAAAGGCTCCGTTTCTCTAAAAGGATAAATTTCCAACACCTTCCATTATAGTATTCCTTGTACAACATAGTCAACATTCCGTTCTCTTTTTGTTGTTTATCGCAGCATTTTTCTGTCGTCACAGGACACGCACGGGGCATACGCCCCTTTCATATGGTACGGTATATGGACGTTCGCGGGTTTCCTGCACCGTGAATGCAGATAGGAGAATCGGCTATGTACTTTTTCCATCCAAATAGAGGGAATCTTCCAGGCGACGGCCCGTGCGGCCCGGAGGGCGAGAGTCAGAGAGACTTGGCGCGCGAAGGCGCGCGGGGCTCAGAGGGCTGGGAGGCGAGGGAAGTGAGAGGAATGAGAGGCGGGGGCGCATGGGAGGGCGGTGAGGAAAAAGGCGCGCAAGGGACGGGCCGGAACGGGCCACAGGGAACGGGGTGCAGTTTTTCCGATCGGGGGCCCGGAGGCGGATGTGCGCAGGGGCCCGGAGGCGAGTGTGCGCTGAGGCATGGAGGTGAGTGTGCGCTGAGGCCTGGAGGCGGGTGTGCGCTGAGGCCTGAAGGCGGGTGTGCGCTGAGGCATGGAGGCGGATGTGCACAGGGGCCCGGAGGCGGATGCCTGCCGCCGGATTTGTGCCCCTGCCCTTGCTGCTGCCCGGTTTGTTGCGAGCGCGGGGCGACTGGGGCAACCGGACCAACAGGGGCCACGGGACCGACTGGAGCCACCGGGACCGCTGGGGCCACCGGGCCAACCGGGCCGATGGGACCAGCGGGGGCAACCGGAGCCGTGGGACCAGCGGGACCGATTGGGCTGATGGGGCCTGCGGGGGCTGTGGGGGCGACGGGAGCGACTGGGGTGACGGGAGCGACCGGGGCTGCTGGAGCGACGGGAGCTGCCGGACCTGTTGGACCGACTGGGGAAACTGGGCCTGTTGGGCCGACGGGAGCAACTGGACCTGCGGGGCCGACTGGGGCTTCTGGACCTGCGGGGCCGACTGGGGCGACCGGAGCCACTGGACCCATTGGGCCAACTGGCGCTACGGGGGCTTCTGGACCGACTGGCGCTACCGGACCTGCTGGACCAACTGGCGCCACGGGGGCGACCGGGGTTACCGGTGCCACGGGACCCATTGGACCAACTGGTATTGCTGGGCCAACTGGTGCAACCGGTGCTACTGGCCCCACCGGACCGACCGGCGCCACGGGAGCGACCGGGGTTACCGGTGCAATTGGTCCCACTGGCCCCACTGGCCCAACCGGCCCACTCCCCTCAGTCACCATCGGCTCCACCTTCACCGGCGAGCCGGGAACCGAGGCCCTGGTCACTTCCTCGCCCACGCCGGAAGGCGTCCAGCTGGATTTTACCATTCCCCGGGGAGATACCGGCCCGATACCGGACGACATCTTTGCCTCCTTCGTGAACTTCTCGCTGGCCTTCTCCGACGGGGAGTTGATCCCCTACAACGTGGATGTGGCGGATCCCACAGGACATATTACGCTGAGCGATCCCACCCGAATTGCCCTGCAGCCGGGGTATTATCTGATCAATTACAATGTGTCCTGCCTCTTGAATGAGGCCGTCTACATCCAGATCACCCCGTTCTACAACAGCGCGGTCCACATCGAGCACGGCATCTATTTCCGGGTCGCGGCCGAGCGCACAAGCGCGTTTGGCTCCTGTTCCCTGATCATCTATGTGCCGGAGCCGACCACGTTCACTTTGACCTACAGCAGCCCCAGCACAGCCATCGAGGGAACCGTGGACATCACCTTCCTGCGTTTAAACCGCGAGGCCACATCGTAGGTTCCCGCAGGCTTGCGCTGCAGCTCAAAATTATTAGATTTCATCAAAACAGGGCAGTACCCCGCCCGCGCACTCTGCACGGCATCCGGTTACTGCCCATTCTTCTTTCCATCTGCCCGCGTTCCCTCGTTTTTTCAAGTACTCCTATCCCCAACACCATTTCTATATGATGTCCTTTAGGCCTTCCCAGGCACCAAACTTGTATCCTTTTCATATAGTAATATTGAGCTGACATGCAGCTCTAAATTGAACGATACGGGGAGGACGCCGTGATTACCATCAGTTTATGTATGATTGTCAAAAACGAGGAGGCGGTTCTGGGACGGGTTCTGGGGCAAATGAAGGAAATTGCTGACGAAATCATTGTTGTGGACACCGGTTCCACAGACCGGACCAAGGAAATTGCCGCACAGTTTACCGACCAGGTGTTTGATTACAAGTGGCACCAGGACTTCGCCGCAGCCAGAAACTTCGCCTGTTCGAAGGCGTCCATGGATTACTGGATGTGGCTGGATGCGGACGATGTGATTCGCCCGGACCAGAAAGAGCTTCTCCTGAGACTGAAGGAGTCGTTAAATCCGGCCACGGACATTGTGATGATGAAATATCTGACCGGCTTTGACCAGGACGGTCATGTGACATTTTCCTATTACCGCGAGCGGCTGATCAAAAACCGCCAGGGCTTTCTCTGGGAGGGCAGAGTCCACGAGGCGGTCACGCCCCGCGGCAATATTCTCTATTCCCCGGTGGAGATCGAGCACCGCAAGCTCGCCCCCGGGGACGGGGACCGGAATATTCGGATATATGAAACCATGATCGAGGAGGGGGAAAACCTCTGCCCGCGCCATCAGTTCTACTACGGGCGTGAGCTCTACTACCATGAGCGCTACGAGGAGGCCGCCCGCGTGTTCGAGGACTTTCTCATGGAGCCGGACGGTTGGGTGGAGAACCAGATCGACGCCTGCCTGCATCTGTCCCACTGCCTGACAGCTCTGGGGCGGACGCAGGATGCGTTTCTGGCCTTGACCCGCAGCTTCCTCTTCGACGCGCCGCGGGCGGAGATCCTCTGTGAGATCGGACACATGCTGCTGGCAAAAAACGCCTGCCGCGCGGCCGCCTACTGGTACAGCCAGGCCCTGACAGCCGGCCCCCAGGAGGATTCGGGCGGCTTTGTACAGGACGACTGCCATCGCTACATTCCCTATATGCAGCTGTGCGTGTGCTTCGACCGCCTGGGAGACCGCAAAAAGGCGTACGAGTACCACCTGCTTGCCAAGGGCGTGAAGCCGGAGGCGGAGGCCGTAAGGCAGAACCAGGCATATTTTGACACACTGTTTGAAAAAGAGAACCATTGACACGGAATTGCTGACACTCATTCGCTGACATCAAAAAAGACGGCCCCTGGGGCAATGTCATTCAGACAATGGCATTGGCTCACATCGCGGAGCCGTCTTTTTTCGTTCATTTCATTCTCTTATTCACATCCTCCTCACATTCCGTTCATAAAATCGTTACAGTTTCAACAAACTTTCCTAACATTTAACGGATATACTAATCTATGTAAAGAGCTAATGCTAACAAGACTTTTTTCATAATACTCTGGCCGATCGGATCAATCCGATCGGCCTCCTCCCTTTTTACAGGCAAATTTTTAATCATCACTCCCGCCGGGCAGCCGGTTTTAAATAAATCTCACACGACCAGCTCCGTGCCGCGCTCACTATCGCGCCGCACGGGGCTTTTTTGCGGCCTGATCGATCGCAAGTCCAACCGATTCACCAAACTTGTTCGATTTTCATATAGTATATTGAGCTGACGAACAGCTCCCAACAAACCGACTACAGATCACCGAGGGGCGCTGCGCAAGCCACCGGTACCGACAGCGACAAGTCACTGCCCCAGGCTTTAAGCAGCCCCCGGAACCAAAGTTCCCCCACGGTCGAAACCAGCCGCACAGGCGGTTTTGGCCAGCCAAGCGTTGTTAGAACATCAATTATAAGGAGCGATCGATATGTATTTAAATTATCCGAATGGAATAAATTTTGACGGCAATCCCGGATGCGATGACCCGGACAGAAATCTCTTTGAGGATCGCAGGCCTCCGGTTCCCGGCCAGTGCAACTGCGGCCACGGCTGCAACTGCTGCTGCGACCGCGGCCCGACCGGCCCGCAGGGTCCTATGGGTCCCAGAGGATGCCCGGGACCCCAGGGAATTCCCGGCCCGACCGGCGCCATGGGACCCCAGGGCTATGTAGGCCCGACCGGCGCAACCGGCCCAACCGGCCCGCAGGGCTTCCCCGGACAGCGGGGGGCGACTGGCCCTACCGGACCAACCGGCGCTCCCGGCATGAACGGCGCCATGGGACCCACCGGCCCGACCGGTGCTAACGGCACAAACGGTGTCATGGGAGCCACCGGCCCCACTGGACCCACTGGCGCGACTGGCGCCAACGGGCTGAACGGAGCCATGGGACCCACCGGACCGACCGGCGCAACCGGCGCAACGGGAACTCCCGGCACAAACGGTGTCACAGGTGCGACGGGACCGACCGGTCCCACTGGACCCACTGGTGCGACCGGTGCCACCGGCGCGAACGGACTTGCAGGCGTGACCGGGGTAACTGGGGTAACTGGCCCCACCGGACCAACCGGTGCCACCGGCGCCAATGGGTTAGCTGGAGCGACCGGTGTGACCGGTGCCACTGGCGCTACGGGCGCGACGGGTGCCACTGGGCTTACCGGAGTGACCGGCGCAACCGGACCCACAGGCCCAACCGGCGCTACAGGTGCCAACGGGCTCGCTGGCGTCACCGGCGCTACGGGTGTCACCGGCGCTACCGGACCGACCGGCCCCACCGGACCCACTGGACCTACTGGCCCAACCGGCCCCACCGGTGCCAACGGCACAGCTGAGACAATCGCCGTGCGCTATACCAACACCTCGGAACCCGGAACTGCTGCCGCAGTTGTGGACGTTTCCGGCTCCCCCAACCACTCCCTGGACTTCTCCATCCCCAGAGGTGCGACGGGTGCCACCGGTGCCACTGGAGCAACCGGAGCGACTGGCGCTACCGGCGCTGCCGGCGCTCAGGGCCCCATCGGACCGATCGGACCGACCGGAGCGACTGGAGCCAACGGCTTAGCGGGTGTGACCGGTGCAACCGGTGCGACCGGCGCAAACGGTGCAACTGGTGCGACTGGCGCTACCGGCCTGCAGGGACCTATGGGCCCCATCGGACCCACCGGCGCCACAGGCTTTAACGGTGCAACGGGCGCTACCGGCGCCACGGGTGCTACCGGTGCCAACGGCGTAAACGGTGCAACTGGCGCAACGGGTGCAACGGGCGCTACCGGCGCGACAGGTGCGACTGGCGCCACCGGCGCAACTGGCCCTGCCGGCGAAAACTGCGAGTGCTTCTGCACGCAGCAGATGAGACACCTGCTCCAGCAGATCATCGCCTACTACCCGAACGCTCTCGTCAGCGTCTCCATGGATGACGGCACGACGATCAGCGGATACCCGGGAAGTCTTGTTCCCGCAAACAATGCCGGACTCTTCCAGCTGGTTGACCGGCAGGGAAATCCGCAGGAGGCAATCTTAATCTGCCATATCGCGTCCATCCGGATTTACAATGAAACCTACCGCGATGAGATCAACTATCTCCAGAGCCCTGCTCCGATCTCCCATGGTTGCTGTGAGGACTGTCAGAGATCGATCCGCGAGTATCTGCCGGCAGGCACCAACGTGATTATCCACGTCTCCGGCGGTGAGATTGCACAGGGAACCGTGCTGTGCGACGAAGATGGACTTCTGGTTCTGGTCGGCCACGACCGGACCAACCCGATCTTTGTCTCCACCTGCAAGGTAGAAATCATCAACAAAAACGGCTGCCCCTACGCTGCCTCATAGCAGCTGCTGCTTGAAACCCTAAGTCCCCTCCGGCTGTGAACGCGCAAGAAGTTTTACTCCTGGCCGCGCAGCCGGAACCAATCCACAATGGGTCGGGCCGGACGCAGGCAACACCTGCGGCC